>JBGTMU010000315.1:0-13884 GCA_041743405.1 Longimicrobiales bacterium
TCTCGGTGCCGATCGCGAACGCGACGCACCCCGCCGCCGTCGCGGAACCGGGCCCCGCCGAGGAGCCGCTGGCCCCTTCCTCCGGGTTCCACGGGTTGAGCGTGCGTCCGCGGTACCAGAGGTCGCCCTGGGCAAACTCCCCGGTGGCGAGCTTGGCCAGGAGGACCGCACCCGCGTTCCGGAGCCGCACCACGATCTCCGAGTCCAGATCGATGACCTGGTCCTGGAAGGCGGCCGAGCCCCAGGCCGTCCGGGTGCCTCTCACCGCGAAGAGGTCCTTCACCCCGTATGGGATCCCGTGAAGAGGCCCCTTCCAGCGGCCCGCCCGAATCTCGCGGTCCGCTTCCTCTGCCTCCGCACGTGCCCGATCATCCAGAATCGACACCGCAAAGAGGAGTTCCGGATCGTACCGATGCAGGCGCGCGAGGTAGATCTCCGTGAGTTCCACGGAGGAGATCCTGCGCTCCTTGAGGAGGGCAGCGAGCCGGTGAACGGGGAGGAAGGCGATCTCCGCCTCATCGGAAGGGATGGGGCCGACCCAGGGCTCGATCTCGGTCGTAGTCCTCTCGAAGAGTGCGGGGCCGTACTCCCTCCAGAGCTTCTCGTACAGGGCCCCGGTTCCCCCCGGCCACGCCTGAAACTGGAGCGCCGGCGCCTCGCCATTGCCCAGTCGCAATTCCTGACCCAGAGGGAAGCTCGGGGAGGGGAAGCCGGTTTTCCCCACCACCTCGGGGAAGGACGCACCGGCGGAGTGGGCTCCCAGGAGGCGGGAAGGGGAAAGGGCTCCGGCGGCTGCGGCCGCGGCTGCGGTCTTGAGGAAATCTCGGCGTTCGATCATGACGTCTCCGTTCGGGTTCGACGCCAAGATACGGTGGGACGGGCCGTTGAAGAAATGGGGGGGCGGTACCCCCGGATTCCGCGGCTCCCCTCGGGGTGCCACCTTCTCGTGTTCAACTCAGAAGAATGCACTCCAGCGCCAGCCCCGGCCCGAAGGCCAGAGCGACGCACGGAAGCGGGGCGTTCCGCTTTCGCAGCTCCGCGAGGATGAACAGGATCGTGGCCGACGACATGTTGCCATGTGCCGCGAGAACCTCCCGGGATCCTGCCGTCAAGTCGGCATCAAGCTCCAGGGCCTCCTCGGCTGCATCCACGATGCGGGGGCCCCCGGGGTGGATGGCCCAGCTCGATATGTCTTCGATCTGGAGCCCATGACCCGCCAGCCACGATTGCATCCACTCCCCCAGACCGCCCCGGATGATCTCAGGCACGCGCGCCGAAAGTGTCATCCGGTAGCCGTGATCCCCGATCCGCCAGGTCATCTCGGATCCGGAATCGGGGAAGAGGTGAGTCGCGGTGGCTGCAAGCCGCCAGGGGGGGGAGGCTCCGTTCCCCTGCGTGCGACGGCACACGGCGGAAGCCGCGCCGTCTGCGAAAAGTGCGTTTGCGACGAGGGAGTCCGGGTGCCATCCGTAGGCGAAGTGCAGGCTGCACAGTTCCACGGCGCAGACGAGGGCCACGGCATCCGGATCAGCCTCCACGAAGCCCTTCGCCACCCGGAGCCCGTTCAGAGCGGCATGGCAGCCCATGAACCCCACGTGGGTGCGCTCAACGCCACGCCCCATCCCGAGCGTATCGATCAGGTGGCTGTCGAGCCCGGGAGACATGAACCCCGTGCAGGAAACCGTGACGAGGTGGGTGATCTCGCCCGCGTCCGTCCCCGCGTCGGCGAGCGCATTCCGGGCCGCCTCCAGTCCCAGGGCGGGCGCGAACGCCTCGTACCTGGCCATCCGCGCCGCAGTCCCTGGCCCCGGATCATCCTCAGTCGTCGCCACAGGATAGAAGCTCTGACGCCGGGAAAGGGGTCCGTCGGCTCTTTCGAGCAGCACGCTGCCACGCGATCGGACGCCGGAGCGCCGATACAGAGCCCTGAGCATGCGCGAATGGGTCGCGTCCAGCAGGGAGAGCTCGGCATGGTATTGTGACGTCTCAGTCTGAAGGGCGACGAACGGGGGCACGCTGGTGCCGATTCCTGCGATGGATGCGTTCATGGGAGGGATGGGACCCGAGCAGAATGGTTAATGAAGGGGGAGGCCAGCCGGGGGGCGTGGCGGAGGAGAGAAATGGTCGAGTGTACCAGTCGGGGGCGTCGAACTCCCCAGGCGACCGCCCTGCACATCCGGGTAGCCGATCGAGTCCAGTCGCGCTGGTGGCGCTCCCAGGAGTTCCCCAGTTCCGGATCCCATTGTTTCAGGGCCTGTTCCACATAGGGCACCACACGGAGCGCGTCGGCGAATGCCCACCCCATGCCCTCGCCCGTGAAGGGCTCTACATATCCGGCCGCGTCGCCGATTCGAAACACCCGGTCCGGGGAGGGGGAGCCCGGAGTGCGCGTGAGGGGAGGAGTGCCCTTCCACTCATGGGGGGGCTCCCCATCCAGTCGAATCCCCGTGCCATCGAGGATGGTTCGAATCTCCTTCCCGGGATTCGAATTCCGCAGCCGTTCCGGATTCAAGGCCGCCGCGACATTGAGCGAGCCGTCTTCCACTCGCACGATGCCGACGTAGCCCGCACTCCCGACGACCATATGGAGGTCTTCGACGTCGGCCCGAGGCTCGGGGTCAAGGAACCCTGCGCCGAGCCCGATCCGTGATGCCAGCGCGATGCATGCGGATTCCTGACCCGGGAGGTGTCCGGTGACGGAACCTCCCAAGCCACTGGCATCCAACACTATGGATGCCTCTATCTCATCCAGTTTCTCGTGGCGCGGACTGGACGCTCCCGCGAAAGGCTCAAGGTGCACCCCATCACTCGCGATGGACCGAACTCGAACCCGGATTCCATCCACTACGGTCACGCCCGCAGCCGAAGCGGCGTGAGTGAGGGCCTCATCCAATACGCTGCGGGAGAGCGCGACGGATCCCCCGAGAGGGAGTGTCGCGCTGCGTCCTCCTGTGCTGAGCTGCATGCGCGAAAGGGGGACGGCCCCGAGGCGCATCGGCAGGTCCTGCAGACCGACCCGGGCGAGGGTGGAAAGGGCAGCGGGCCCGAGGCATCCGCCGCAGACCTTCCGTCGGGGGATGCGTTCCCGCTCGAGCAGAATCACGCTGGCCCCCCGTCGAGCCAGTTCGCGCGCCGCGAGCGATCCGGCCGGTCCCGCGCCGACCACCGCCACATCCCACCGGCTCATCCTGCATTCCTCCGGCTCCAGCGGATGGCGAATCGCTGGGGCCAGCAGGGTTCGACCCGGGCATCCGGGATCCCGGCGGCGGCACACAGATCGCGCACTTCCTCCAGCGTGAAGGCGGATCGGAGCGAGCGGGGTCCATCCGCATGCACGACGGGAGAACGCGTGAGGGCGTGGATCCCCATGAGCGCGAGCCCCCAGCCAGCCAGCGAGCGGCGCAGGTCCTGCACGAACACGCTGTGCATGGTGGCTGCGGCTGCGTTGCGAAGGAGTGCTGAGGCGTCGGTGGCCGAGAGGTGGTGCAGGAAGAGCGAAGAGGTGATCAGATGAAACCCGGAAGGAAGGGGGTCGCGGAGAAGGTCCGCCTGTTCGAATGTGACGTCTGAATGGAAGTCACGTCCTCTCGCTCGCGCGTATCCGAGGGCCACTTCGCTCGCGTCGACCCCCACCCCGATCACTGGGAGCCCCTTCGCTCTGGCTTTCCGGGCCACCTCGTGGAGGATGTCGCCTCCCCCGCAGGCGAGGTCCAGAATCCGGATCGGGGGCTCCACTTCGCGATGGAGGCGGAGTATCTCCCGGAAGAGTCGGGCGGAAGCGAGGGAGGCCCGATTCAGCCGGGCGAGACCGCCGAGCGCCTTCTCATGTTCGGTCGGATCCAGCTCCGGATCGTCCATCCACTCGTCTTCCCGGGCGCGGTGGGAGAGATCGGGGAGGGCGCGAAGTCGGGGCACGTTCAGGGAGCGGGTCCGGGTCGAATGGAATGTCAGGGAAGGAACCCGCACCCGCCCCCTGGGTTCCCGTGAGGCATCCCTCCGACGCGTTCCCCGCCCTCGAACGGACTCTTCCATGAATGTGCTCGTGCTGAACGCGGGTTCCTCCACTCTCAAATTCGAACTCGTGCGCACGGGTTCCGATCGCATCCGGGAGGGGACCGACGAGAAGCTGGCGCGGGGGACGGTTGAACGAATCGGGGGGGAGGCGATCCTCGAGCTACGGGTGGGAGATAGACCGCTCCGGATCGAAACCGCCCGCCTCCCCGATGTGCGTGCTGCGGTGGACTGGATCTTCCGATGGATGGCATCGGACCAGTCGGGGATCGACATCGCCAGCATCTCGGAGATCGGCGCCGTGGGGCACCGGGTGGTGCATGGTGGCGAAGCGTTCCGTACCTCTGTACGGGTGGACGATGAGGTACTCGCGAAGCTCCAGGACATGATCCATCTGGCGCCACTCCACAATCCCTACAACCTGAAGGGGATCTACGCGGTCCGGGATCTTCTCGGAAGCGGGGTTTCCCAGGTGGCCGTGTTCGACACGGCGTTCCACGCGTCCCTCCCCGAGCACGCCTATCTGTATGCGATCCCGTATTCGCTGTACCGCCGCTATGGCCTGCGTCGGTACGGCTTCCACGGGACGTCGCACCGCTATGTGGCCTGGCGCTATCGCACGATCAACGAAATCCCGAAGGACCAGGTCCGGATTGTCACCATGCATCTCGGGAACGGGTGCTCGGCGTGCGCAATCGATGGGGGCAGGTCGGTGGACACTTCTATGGGATTCACCCCGCTCGAAGGGCTCGTGATGGGAACCCGCTCGGGCGACGTGGACCCCGCTCTCCTCGACTACATCGCAGGCAAGGAAGGGATGAAGCCAGGGGAAGTGGAAGCGCTTCTCAACCGACAGTCCGGCCTCCTTGGAGTTTCCGGCCTGACGAACGACATGCGGGACCTCCTGAGGGAGATCGAGGAGCATGACGATCGCCGGGCGAAGCTGGCCGTCGAGATCTTCTGCTACCGCGCCCGGAAGTATCTTGGAAGCTACCTGGCGGCAATGGGCGGAGCGGAGGCGGTGGTTTTCACGGGTGGCATCGGAGAAAATGCGCCCTCGATCCGTGCCCGCATCCTCGAGGGGATGGAGTGGTTCGGCCTCGAACTGGATACGCAGGCGAATGCGCGGATGGTGAAGCGGGAAACGGGGTGCATTACGACCCCGGATTCCCGCCTTGCCGCCTGGGTGATCCCGACTGACGAGGAGCTCCTCATCGCGCGAGACACGGTGCGGATCGTGGAGGGAACCCGGGGATGGAGCGGAGAGGGGGGGGCCATCGAACAGGCTCCTGCGGGAGGTACTTGAACGAGAAGAAGCGCCGCTTCGTCGAACACGCGTGTCGTGAGTTCCTGATTGCCGAGGGCGCTCGTCACGTCGGCTGGTGGCCATCCTCTCCAGATGTCGGGATTCATCGCGATGTCCACCAGATCCACAAGGAATATCCCCCTCCTCGTCTTGCATCGTGAATCACAGCGGTAATCCGGTCCAAAGGCCCCCGGCGAGTGCTCGACGGCCTACGTGAACCCTCCACTCGTGACGCGTTCGCACCGGAAACGGAAGATCGACCGTCGTGACCACGGTGGATCGCCCGCTGGTGACGGCTGGTCGGCGCACACACGGAAGATCGACCGCGCTGACGACGGTGGATGTTCCACTGGTGGGCTGAGGCTGCCACGAACGGAACTTCGACGTCTAGCTGCCCATAACCCGAAGGGCGCAGGGGGGTTGCATGGTTGATCCGTCGTCTCTCCTCGCTCACCGTAGCTTTCGCTACGCGTCGTCGTCGTTCCTATGCTGAACCATGCAAGACCCCTGCGCGCGGCCGCACCCCATTACTCGGACACGCTCCTACCGACGCCTCCAGGCGACGTCGCGCACCACGGCCGTGGCGAGCCGTCCGACGCCCATGACGAAACCCGCTCACATCAAGGTCTCTCGAGCATCCTGAGGAGAGTGAGACCGGTCATGACGTCCGGTCGCGTGCACCCGGGCGGGATTGGACGATCCGTCCCCTCGCCCCGGATGGACCCGCGCGCGCGCTCCCTCCCCGCCGACCCGGACCTCCCGCCGACCCGGATGCCCCTTCGCGATCGCATTCCTCGCGGGCCCGCTTCCACACGGCATCGAAGGCATCTTCGGTGAGGGTGCCGGTGAAGGTGTTCTGCTGGCTCGGATGATAGGAAGCGATGAGGACGGGCCCGCCCTCCGCCAGGGGAAACTCGACTCCGTGCCCGAAGCGAGGCCGGGGAGATGGAACTCGGAGCCCCCGGTCGCGAAGGAGCCGCAGGGTCTGGGCATAGGCGAACCCACCCAGCACCACCATGCAGCGAAGCTTCGGCAGGAAGTGGTCGAGTTCGCGCTCAAGGAAAGGTCGGCAACGATCCCGTTCCTCAGGCGTGGGACGGTTGTCGGGAGGTGCGCACCGCACCGCAGCGGTGACGAAGGCCCCGGTGAGCTCGAGGCCGTCGTGCCGTCCGACCGCCTCCGGGCGGGAGGCGAAGCCCGCTCGATGGAGCGCACGGTAGAGCCATTGTCCCGAGCGATCTCCGGTGAACATGCGCCCCGTACGATTCGCCCCGTGCGCGGCCGGGGCCAGTCCCACGATGAGAAGGCGAGCCTCCGGATCGCCGAAGCCCGGGACCGGTTTCCCCCAGTATGCCTGATCGCTGTAGGCCGCTCGCTTTTCCGCGGCCACGGCTTCACGCCATGCCACAAGTCGAGGGCACCTCCGGCAGGAGATTACCTCGGATTCGAGGATCGCGAGAGGGGTGGATTCGGAGGAAGGCATGGGTGGCGGTTACCTGTGGGATCAAGGGGCCCTGACGTGAGGCATACGGCTTCCTGACGCGAGGCCTACGGAGCTTCCTGACGCGAGGCCTGCGGAGCTTCCTGACGCCAGGCCTGCGGTTTCCCGTCGCCAGGCCTGCGGCTTTCTGTCGCGAGGCCCATGAATTTCTGCCGCGAGGCCCATGAATTTCTGCCGCGAGGGCTACGCCCTTCTCAGGGTGGGTGGCGGTTGCCGTGCATTCCCGCCCCGGGATACCTTGGAACTCAAACTCTCGACCTCCGGATCTACGTCCGCAACCCCGAACCCGGTGCCCTGATGGATCGCAGACACTTCCTTCGTACCTCCGCTCTGACCGCCGCCGGCTTCGGGATCCTCGGGAATCCGGAGGCGCTGCACGGGGTTCTTGCCCCGATGGCGATCGGTCCAGTAGCGGACCAGGAGCGGCGGGCGCTCGCCATGCGCGCGCTGGGCGCGGCCCGGGATTCCGGGGCCGGGTATGCCGACGTCCGCATCAACACGAACCGTGTCCAGGGGATCGGGACGAGGGACCGCCGCGTGACCGGACTCTCGGACAACATCACCTCGGGATTCGGCGTTCGCGTGCTCGTGGAAGGTACCTGGGGCTTTGCGGCGTCGGCGCTCGTCACTCCCGATGAAGTGGTGCGAGTGGCCCGGCAGGCCGTAGCGCAGGCCCGGGCCAACCGTGCGGCGCAGCGACGTCCCGTCGAACTGGCCCCGGCCGAAGTGGAGCCCGATGGGGTATGGCGGAGCCCCATCCGTATCGACCCCTTCGACATCCCCATCGAAGAGAAGGTGGAGTACCTCTTCCAGGCGAACGAAGTCGCGCTCGCCGAGCAGCATGTGCGGGTGGTCACCTCGAATCTGCGCTTCCTCCGGGAGGAGAAGTTCTACGCCAACTCGGAGGGAACCGTCACCGACCAGGTGATCTACCAGTCGTACCCCACGATGAGTGTGACAGCGGTTTCGGAGGATGGCAGCGATTTCCAGTCTCGGAACTCGACGGACATTCCGCCGCTCGGGCTCGGGTGGGAGCATGTGCTCGACTCGGATCTCGTGGGGCTCGCGCCCCGATTCGCCGCGGAAGCGGCAGAGCAGCTCGGGGCACGCTCCGTGGAGCCGGGTCGGTACGACCTCATCCTTCTTCCTTCGCATCTGGGGCTCACCCTCCACGAATCCATCGCCCACCCGACCGAGCTCGACCGCATCATGGGCTTTGAGGCGAACTACGCCGGCACCTCCTTCATCTACCCGATGGAGGATTACCTGGGGCAGTTCCGGTACGGCCCCGAGTGGATGAACGTGGTGGGCGAGCGCTCCGCGGTCGGAGGGCTCGCGAGTGTGGGGTGGGACGACGAAGGGGTTCAGCCTCGTGACTACCACATCGTGAAGGACGGGGTCCTGAACGACCTTCAGACGACCCGGGAGCAGGCGCCCTGGCTGGCCGACTGGTACCGGAGTCAGGGGAGGGAAGTCCGAAGCCACGGGAACTCGTACGCACAGACCTGGGCGGATGTACAGTTCCAGCGGATGCCGAACATCAACCTGCTCCCCTATCCCGACCGGGACGTGGCCCTCGACGAGCTCATCGACGGGGTCGACCGCGGGATCCTGATCGATGGACGCGGTTCCTTCTCCATCGACCAGCAGCGGTACAACTCGCAGTACGGCGGCCAGACCTTCAGGGAGATCCGGAACGGCAGGGTGACCGGGATGTTGAAGGATGTGGCCTACCAGATCCGCACCCCCGAGTTCTGGAATGCCATGGATCTCGCAGGAGGCGAGAGCACGTACTTCATGTATGGGACCACGGGTGACGCAAAAGGTCAGCCGTCGCAGTCAAATGCCGTGTCGCACGGCTGCCCCGCGACCCGGCATCGAGGGATCACCGTCATCAATACGGCTCGGCAGGTGTAAGGCGACGCTCACCCACTTCCGACCGCGATCATCAGGATCTCGACCCGGGCGTCGCGCGGAAGCCGGGCCGCCTCCACCGTGGCGCGCGCGGGAGCCGGGCCCTCGAAGTAGCTCCCGTAGATCTCATTCATCGCGCCGAACTCGTCGAGGTCGGCCAGGAACACCTGGCTCTGGACCACGTCCGCGAAGGTGAGCCCCGCGGCTTCGAGGACGGCGCCCAGGTTCTGCATCGCCCGATGGGTTTCCGCTTCGATTCCCCCCTCGACCATGGCCCCGGTCGACGGATCCAGCCCGATCTGACCCGCCAGATAGAGCGTGTGTCCCACCTGGATGGCCTGCGAGTAGGGGCCGATCGCGGCGGGTGCATCGGCGGTTTCAATGATACGCCGTTCCGGCGGAGCGTTCACCAGAGCGTTCACCGGATGGGCGGCCGGATCCGCGGGGGTGCACGCCGCAGCCGCCAGGAGCCACGCCAGAGCGAGGAGGGGGGCATGCCTCCAGCCGGGGCGGGCTCCGGAACGAGGGGGACGGGAACGAGGGATAGTGTGGAGGGGCATGGTGAACCGGAGGTCGAGGGTGGCCGGGTCGCAGAGCGGGAGCCATCTTGAGAGCTGGGAGCATGCCGGGTGTTGATCGGAGCGCGATTCACCCCACGCTCGGGCTCGTTCCCGTCCCGCCCATCCTGCCGCTGCGAGGTCGATTCGTCAAATGAGGGGCCGCACCCGCGATCAACTGAAATTCCGAGTCGAACGTTTTCTGCTGAAGGGAGCGCACTACCGGCTCCTCTTCATTGCCGCAGTCATCGGCCTCATTTCCATCGTGGGGGGAGCGCTCGCGCTTCCAACGGGCCCATTCCAATCATTTCCCGAGGCGGTGTGGTGGGCCTTCCTCCGCCTATCGGACCCGGGGTACCTCGGGGATGATGAGGGTGCCTGGCTGCGGACGGTCTCGACCCTCCTCACGGTTGCCGGGTACGTCATCTTCCTCGGCTCCCTTGTGGCGATCATGACGCAGTGGCTGAACGCCACGATCCACCGCCTGGAGAGCGGACTGACCCCGGTCACCCGCGACGACCATGTGGTCATTCTCGGCTGGACCAACCGGACCGTACCGATTGTCCAGGAACTCCTGCTTTCGGAAGTCCGGGTCAAGCGGTTCCTTCAGCGCCACGGCGCACGCCGCCTGCACATCGTGATCCTCTGCGATGAGGTCACACCTGCGCTCCGGCAGGACCTGAAGGAACAGCTCGGTGATCTCTGGTCCGAGAACCAGGTCACCCTCCGCAGCGGCTCCTCGCTCCGGACCGAGCACCTTGAGCGGGTGGACTTTCTGAACGCGGCCGTGATCCTCGTCCCCGGAGGGGAATCCGGCAAGGAGGGATCCGGCGATGTGGACACCCGGACGATCAAGACCCTCCTCTCCATCTCCGGGGCCGCAGAGAATGAGGGGGAGGACGCTCCTCCCTATGTCGTGGCGGAGATCTTTGACGAGAGGAAGGCGGTTGTCGCAGCGCGAAGCTACCGCGGCCCTCTCGAACTCGTTCCCACGAACATCGCCATCGCACGCCTCATGGTGCAGAACCTCCGGCATCCGGGGCTTTCGCAGGTATACAACGAACTCCTGGCCCAGGGCGACGGGAACGAGATCTATCTGCCTGAAGGAGATCGATTCGCGGGAGAGCCGGTGGAAGCCCTGGGAGCGGCCTTCCCTCGCGGCGTGGTCCTCGGCGTGGTTCGAACCGAAGACTCCCGAGGTCACCCCCACCTCAACCCGCCGGCGGGGTTCACTGTGCAGAAGGGAGATCGGATCGTCGTGGTCGCGAGGCGCTTTGCGGATACCGAACCCGAGGCACAGTCGGCACCCAGAGCCGTTCCCAGGGGGGCGCCGGGGACGCTCCGGCCGCGCGTTGGGAGCCGCCGGGTACTCGTTCTCGGGTGGAGCCAGAAAGTGCCTTCACTCCTGAGCGAAATCGAGAGCTACCGGGACGAATCGATCGAGCTGGATCTTCTCAGTACGGTATCGGCGGACAAGCGGGAAGCGTATCTGAAGCGCCAGGGGTTCGACGGCACGGGGGTGCGCGTGCGCCAGATCGAGGGCGACTACACCGTGCATGCGGAGCTCCTGAAGCTGAACCCCCTCGGGTACGACAACATCCTCCTCATGGGGAGCGACTGGCTTCGGACCGGGTCCGAGGCGGACGCCCGAACGATCCTCGGCGCGCTTCTCATCCATGAGATCGCGGAGGAGCGGGAACGGGTGCCCTCGATCCTCGCGGAACTCCTCGATCCCGAGAACGTCTCACTCCTCCGCCGGGGTCGTACCGAGGTGATGGTCACTCCAATTCTCGTGAGTCACGTGCTCTCGCAGGTGGCACTCCGGCGCGAGCTTGGGGTGGTTTTCGAGGAGCTGTTCACCGCGGGTGGCGCCGAGATCGTCTTTCACCCGCCATCGTATTTCGGTCTTGAAGGGGAGGGAGGTTTTGCGGCGATTCAGGAGGCCGCTACGGCGCGCGGGGAAACGGCTCTGGGCGTGCGACTTCAGGAGGGGAAGGAAGAGGGCCGAGTCATCCTGAACCCGGACCGTACCGCGCGGTGGAATTTCACGGGCGCGATGAACGTGGTGTCGCTGGCGACCTATCCGGAGGAAGGGGAGGCCGGGTGACCCTGCGCGCGACGGCAGGATTCCTCTACAGTCTCCCCACGAAGTGCGTGCCTGCCCGTCCCTCGATGGCGAGAGGGAGGCTCGCCGGATCGGTGATGACGGCCCGCGTCCCACCCTGCCGGAGGTACTGGACCACGGCCTCCACCTTCGGTCCCATGCTCCCGTCGGGGAAGTGGCCCTCCCGCTGGAGCGCCTCGATCTCGTCGAGGGTGACCGCACCGAGGGCCCGCTGCTCCGGGGTTCCGAAGTTCACGTAGACCTGGGGTACCGCCGTGAGGATCACCAGAAGGGACGCACCGATGTCGGTGGCCAGGACACTCGAAGTGAGGTCCTTGTCGACCACCGCCTCGATCCCGACGTAGCGTCCACTGGAGGTTCTGTGGATCGGAATTCCGCCGCCGCCCCCCGCGATCACGATATGGCCCTCGCGGGCCGCATCCCGGATCATTCGATGCTGCAGGACCCTGAACGGTCGGGGTGAAGGGACGAACCTGCGCCATCCACGGCCCTCATCCTCCCGCATCTCCCACCCGAGCGAATCTCTGCGGTGCTCGGCTTCCTCCCGCCCGAGGAAGGGGCCCACCGGCTTGGTCGGCTCAGCGAAGCCGGGATCATCCGGGTCGACGAGGACCTGGGTGACCATCGTGACGACCCATCGGTCCGGCTCTCGTTTCCGGAGTCGGTTGAGCAGGCTCTGCTGGAGCACGTACCCCAGGCTGCCCTCCGTCATCGCAACCAGCATGTCGAGGGGCATGGGGGGTGTCTCGTCCCGTGCGAGCTCCTGCTGGAGGAGGAGACTCCCGACCTGTGGCCCATTTCCGTGGGTCAGAACGAGGTCGTGGCCGCGATCCACGAGCCCCAGCACGAGCTCGGCGATCTCTTCGGCGTTGCGGACGTGCTCCTCCACGGTGCCACGCTCGCCCTTCTTCATGAAAGCGTGACCTCCCAGCGCAACCAGGACGAGTGAACGGTTGGAATCTCGATCCATGGGGTCCTTTTCAGAGTGGCTCGGCGGGAGGCGGCAGAGTGGCTCAGCTCACGCCGTTTCGCGCCACTCCGCGCATGGCATCGATGAACCGATCGATCTCTCCCACGGTCGTGTAGACCGAGGGGCTGACCCTGAGTCCGGCGCAGTCCGGGTGACCGATCGGGGTCACGATGATCCTGTGCTGGCGGAAGAGGAAGTCGGCGAGCGGTCCGGGGTCGACTCCCTCCACGGCCACATTCGCGATTCCGGCCGCGAATCCGGGAAGGAGGCTCGTGTTCATCCGGATCCCCGGTTCACTTTCGAGCGCCCTCGCCCAGTAGTCCCGAAGGTAGACGAGTCGCGCTTCCTTCCGCTCGGCTCCGATCCCTTCGTGAAAAGTGAGCGCCGCCCCGATCGCCAGGAAGTTCGGGCAGGGATGCGTGCCGATTTCCTCGAATTTGCGGATGTCGGTGTCGCGGGATTCCGGTGCGGCCATGAGGGGCCAGAGGTCGGCGATCCGATCCTGCCGAACGTAGAGAAGACCCGTCCCGAAAGGCGCGAACAGCCACTTGTGCAAGGACGACGCATAGTAGTCGCAGTCCAGGTCCTCGTGGCGGAATGCGAAGTGGGCGTAGGCGTGCGCCCCATCCACGATGACCGGAATCCCCCGCTGGCGGGCCATCTGGACCACGGCCTTCACGGGGAGAATCTGCCCCGTGATGTTGACCATGTGGCACATCAGGATAAGACGCGTACGCGCCGTGATCTGAGCCTCAAAGCGCCGGACGACCTCCTCCGGATCCTCTGCGGGAACGGGGAGCGGGAAAGTGCGCAGCACGATCCCGTCACGCCTCACCCGCTGCTCGAAGGTGGTGAGCATCCGGGGGTAGTCCTGATCGGTCGTCAGGACCTCGTCACCGGGGGCGAGGTCGATCCCGAACTGGCAGATCTGGAGGCTCTCGGAAGCGTTTCGAGTGATGGCGACTTCTTCGGGGCTGCACCCGAAGTTCCGTGCGAGGCGCTGCCGCACTCCCTCCTTCTGCGGCTCGAGGATGCGCCACATGGTGTAGACCGGCGCCTGATTCGAGAACTCCAGGTACCGCCTCATCGCCTCCTGTACGACGGCGGGAGAAGGGCTCACGCCCCCATTGTTCAGGTTCACCAGGCTGCGATCGACGGTGAACGCCTGCTGCACTTCTCGCCAGAGATCCTCGTCGGCTGCAGACTCATGGGGGGAGCGGCGGTCCGCTCCGAAGGCTTCCAGCACCCGATCGAGACGGGTGGGCTCAAGGAAGGCGCCTGCGGTCCGGGCTGCGGCGGCAGCGGGGCTCAGGAGGGCGGCCGTTCCGGCGACGGAGGCGAGGAAGGTGCGGCGGTCGGGCATGGATGACTCCGGCTGGAGTATGCGCGGCGCGACCGGAGCGTCCGAGGCCTGGAGGGGTCCATGCTTCGGGCACTGCGGGTGCGCGTGTCCGGTGCGGGGAAGATGCGGCGGGGAAGCGATCCCGGGCAAGCGGCGCG
>JBGTMU010000316.1:0-4262 GCA_041743405.1 Longimicrobiales bacterium
CCCGCACCCCCACACCCAACCACCCCACCACCCCCCAGAACCACCAGCCAGAATAGAACCAGCATTCGCGTTCTCATACGTCCACCCCCACCGAAGCCCGTCCCGCGGGGGCATTCGGCTTCCGAAGCGCACCCGCTCCCCCCTGCCGCCGCGATCGCCCGCCAGACCCGCGGAGGCGAGAACGGCAGGGAGTCCATCCTCAACCCCACCGCATCGTAGATCGCATTCGCGATGGCGGGAATCGACGGGTGCAGCGGACCTTCCCCCGCCTCCTTCGCTCCGTATGGCCCTTCCGGATCCTGCGACTCCACGATCAGCGCCTGGAGCTCGGGCGTATCCAGCGACGTCGGAATCCGATAGTCCAGCAGCGAAGGGGCGTTGTGCAGCCCCGCCTTCCCATGGTCGGCGTCCTTGAAGATCTGTTCCTCCATGAGCGCCTCGCCGAACCCCATGTAGGCGGAGCCCTCCATCTGCCCTTCCACGAGCACGGGGTTCAGCGCCCGCCCGCAGTCATGCGCCACCCATATCTTCTCGACCCTGACGATCCCGGTTTCCGGATCGACCTCGACTTCGGCCACATGCGCCGTGAACGAGTATGCGGGCGAGGCGCCGATCGTCCCTCCGCGGTAGCTCCCGTGCACATCCTTCGGGGTGTTGTACGAGCCCATGGCCCCGAGGGCGCCGAAGCGGGCCTCGGCCAGGTTGAACGCTTCGCGGATCGGAAGCTGCTTGCCGGTATCGCTTGCGAAGAGGGCGCGGCCACCCGCCAGGAGAACCTGCCCGGGCGCGCATCCCCAGACCTCCGCGACGGCTTCCTGCACCTGCTTCCTCAGCTTCCGCGCCGCGTCGAGGCAGGCATTCCCGACCATGAAGGTCACCCGCGACGAGTAGGCCCCGAGGTCCACGGGGGTAAAGTCGGTATCTCCCGCGAACACCCGCACGTACTCGATCGGGACCCCGAGCTCCTCGGCCGCGATGTAGGCCACCATCGAGTCGGCGCCCTGCCCGATCTCGGAGGCTCCGGAGAACACCGCAACGCGCCCCGATCGGTCGATCTGGATCTGGACCGCCGACTGCGGCATGTCGTTCGGGTACACCGGATAGTTCGTTCCGGAGATGTAGCACGAACCGGCCACGCCGAGCCCGCGCCCGAAGGGAAGCTGCCGGAAGCGCGCCCTCCAGTCGCTCGCGGCCTCCACCTTGTCGAGGCATTCGAGGAACCCGTTCGAGGTGATGCGGAGCTCATTCACGGTGCGGGTGTTCTCGCCCATGAAGTTCGCGCGCCTGAGCTCGATCGGGTCCATCCCGACCGCTTCGGCCAGCTTGTCGAGCTGCACTTCGAATGCGAACCGCGGCTGCACCGACCCGTGACCGCGCTTCGGGCCGCACGGCGGCTTGTTCGTGTAGACCCGGGTCGAATCGAAGCGGTAGGCCGGCATCACGTACGGGGCCGTGAGAAGCTGCCCGGAGTAGTAGGTCGTGACGAGTCCGAAGGAAGCGTAGGCGCCTCCATCCAGGAGCGTCTTCGCCTCTACCGAGGTAAGCTTCCCGTCGTTCGTGACTCCCGTCCGATACCGCATGTGGAAGGGATGCCGCCCCCGATGCGCGTAGAACACCTCTTCCCGCGTGTAGAGAATCTTCACCGGCCGCCCCGCCTTCATGGCGAGCTTCGCCACGCAGAACTCGAGGTCGAAGGGCTCCGACTTCCCCCCGAACCCACCCCCGACGGGGGGCTGGATTACCCTCACCCGCGCCGGATCGAGCTCCAGTACGCGGGACAGCTCGCGGTGCAGGTAGTGCGGAACCTGGGTCGATGACCAGACGGTGAGCTTCCCCCTGCGCTCCAGCGAGATCCGGTAACCCAGAGGGTCGATGCCTCCTTTGAAGGGCATGCGCACCCCGTTCACCCTCGGGTCCTGGGGAGGGCCGTCCGGGGTCGGCGCATCCGGCTCCCACAGCCCGATCGCACAGTGCGGCTCGATCGGCGTGTGCGTGGTCCCTTCGAAGAAATAGTCCCCCTCGATCACGACATCCGCCGCGTCCATCCCGCCATCCACATCCCCGAAATCCAGCTTCACCGTTTTCGTGATGTTCCCGTTCCACCCTTCCTTCTTCGCTTCGTGAATGAAGGGGCGATCCGGATCGGCTTTCGCGGCGAGCGCCTCGTGGGGATCGAAGAACGCCGGAAGCTCCTCGTACTCGACCCGGATGAGCCGGAGCGCCCGGTTTGCGGTATCCTCATCCTCGGCCGCCACGGCCGCTACCCCGTCGCCGATGAAGCGGACGCGGTCGACGCAGAGCGGGTATTCGTCCGGAGTCCAGGGGATGACCCCGTAGGTGATCGCCATCTCCCGCCCGGTCACGACCGCCTTCACTCCGGCCAGCGCCTCGGCCTCTGAGGTGTCGATCGAGAGAATGCGTGCGTGCGCGTGCGGGCTCCTGAGGATCTTCGCATGGAGCATCCCCGGAAGCGCGATGTCGTCGGTGTAGAGGGCCCGCCCCTGGACCTTCCCCTGACCATCCACCTTCCGCATGCGGGAACCGATCAACGCAAAATCGGACTTTAAGTTATCCACTTTCCACCTCCCGCACGATCCGCGCGGCATCGAGCACCGCATCGTGGATCTTCGCGTACCCGGTGCACCGGCACAGATTCCCCGAAAGCGCCTCCTTCACCTCGGTCCGCGTCGGATCGGGGTTCGTCTCCAGGAGCGCGGCCGCCGACATCAGGATCCCCGGGGTGCAGAACCCGCACTGCGCCGCCCCGAACCGGTCGAAGGCATCCTGAAGTGGATGGGGTGCGGCGGGCCGGGCCAGACCCTCGACCGTGCGGACCTCGCGCCCCTCCGCTTCCCAGACCGGAGTGATGCACCCGAGCGTGGGCACTCCGTCCAGGAGCACCGTGCACGCCCCGCAGTCCCCCTTGTCACACCCCTGCTTGGACCCGGTCAGACGGAGCCCGTACCGGAGCGTTTCGAGAAGGGTGTAGTGGCCGGGAACCCCCACGGTGCGTGGGACCCCGTTCACGGTGAGATGGACGATTTCCATGGACGACGCGGAGGTGCGGGAAGGGCCCCTTCCGAAGGGGGGCGACAGAAGTTGAAGGTGTATGGGCGGGTGCTGGGTGGCAAGGTGCGCGAACGGGCGCCGGAACCCCTGAACCGGCTCGGGGTCCTCAAGATGCGGAGGCCGTTCGCTCTCAACGGGGGCCGCTTCCCGAAAGGTTTGCCTCTCAGCCTCACCCATCGCGCGGGGCGCCACGACCCGACCCGCCGGAGCATCTTCATTCAGGAGGACCCATGCCCTACCCCGATCTCCTCGTCGCCCCCATGCGGGACGACCTCGTTCGCCTTGGATTTACGGAGCTTCGGAGCGCGGCCGATGTAGACGCCGCCCTTTCCGACGCGTCGAAGCCGACCCTCGTCGTCGTGAACTCCGTATGCGGGTGCGCCGCGGGTTCACTCCGCCCGGCCGTCGCCATGTCGCTCCACAGCGAGACCGTCCCCCCGGTGCTCACCACCGTCTTCGCGGGGCAGGATCTCGAGGCCACCCAGCGGGCGCGCCAGTACTTCGTGGGGTACCCTCCCTCGTCCCCTGCCGTGGCGCTCATGAAGGACGGCGACATCGTCTTCATGCTGGAGCGTCATCAGATCGAGGGTCGCACGTCGCAGATGATCGCGGACGATCTGCGGGCCGCATACGCGGAGCACTGCGCCGAAAACTGAGCGGAGTGCGGCGGGTCGGCGCCCCCCTCGCTGAACCCCGACGCCCCCTCTCACACGTAGGAATGTCCGGAAGGCTCACTCACAGCAGGAAGGAGATACAGGATGGACGAGGAACGGAGGAAGGCCTATCAGGACAGGGCGCAGGCGCGGGTCCGCGAGTGGGAGGCGAAGCTCGACGAACTCGGAGCCCGTGCCCGCCGTGCCGAAGCGGAGCTGCGTCTCAAGCTTCAGGACGAGGAATCCGACCTGAGGAAGAAGCTTGATGAAGCGCGCGCCCGGCTTCGCGATATGAAGGATGCCTCGGGAGATGGATGGGACGAAATTCGGGCCGGTGCGGAGAAGCTGTGGACCGATCTTCGCGCCGCATGGGATCGGAGCGCCGACCCCCAGGCCGACGGGGACCCGGGTCCCGCGACGCCCCGACACGATTTCGATGGTCCGGAGGAAGGCGACGCCGGTCGAGGCGCCCCGGTCTGAACTGAGGGGAAGGCCTCACCGATCAGGCGGGCGTGATGACACGGGCGCTGGCGGGGCAGG
>JBGTMU010000317.1:0-16236 GCA_041743405.1 Longimicrobiales bacterium
CCCCCCCCCCCGACCCCTACCCGTCGGGTGCCCGGTCCCTCCCCGGTGGCGCCCATTCCCCGCACCTCCCCGACCCCGTGAGAGTTCTCGTCCTCAACTGGCTGGACCGGGAAAACCCCCAGGCCGGGGGAGCCGAGATCCATCTTCACGAGACCTTCGGGAGGCTGGTGCAGAACGGATGGGAAGTGGAGCTGGTAACCAGCGGATGGGAGGGGGCCCCCTCCCGCGCCACCCTGGACGGGATCGAGGTCCATCGGGTGGGCTCCCGCTACGGCTTCCCGACGCGCGCGATTCCCCGTGCCCGTGACCTTCTCCGTTCACGGGCGTTCGACGCGGTGGTCGAGGACCTGAACAAGGTCCCTCTCTTCTCTCCGCTGTGGACTCGTACGCCGGCGCTGCTTCTGGTCCACCATCTCTTTGGCGGCACGGCCTTTCAGGAAGCCGGCCTGCCGGTGGCCGCCGCTACCTGGCTTCTCGAGCGTCCCCTTTCGCAGGTCTTCGGGCGCACCCCGACCGTGGCGGTCTCCGACAGCACCCGGGATGACCTCATCCGGCGCGGGTTCCCGGCCGAAAACGTGCAGGTGATCCCGAATGGAATCGACCTCGCCGCCTTCACCCCCGGCTCTCCGGAAGACCGTTTCCCGGACCCGACTTTCCTCTACCTGGGGCGGCTCCGCCGATACAAGCGGGTCGACCTCATCCTGAAGGCCTTTCAGCAGGTGAGAGCCGCCGGGGTCCCGGCCCGCCTGATCATCGCGGGGAAGGGGGACCACCGGGAACGTCTCGAATCCGAAGCCCGCGCCCTCGGCCTGGCCGAACCGGAACTCCGCTTCACGGGCTTCGTTTCGGAGGAAGAAAAGCAGGAGCTGCTCCGGAGAAGCTGGGTGCACCTTCTCACCTCCCCGAAAGAGGGGTGGGGGATTGCCAACCTCGAGGCCGCGGCCTGTGCGACGCCCTCCGTCGCGAGCGATTCCCCCGGCCTTCGCGATTCGGTACGGGACGGAGAGACCGGCTACCTCGTCCCACACGGAGATGTCGGGCGGATCGCCGACCGACTGGTCCAGCTCGCGAGCGATGCGCCTCTCCGGCACGCCATGGGGCAGCGCGCGCGTGCCTTCGCCGAGCGGTTTTCCTGGGATCACACCGCCGAGCAGATGGGTACCGCCATCAGTGCAGCCGTGGCGGCCCACACCCGGTCCGGGTAACTTTCAGTCACTTCCTTCGCCAACCTCTGGAGAATCCATGCGAGTTCAGATCGTCGCTCGACACTGTGAGATTCCCGCTTCCGTTCGCGAGCGCGCCGAAGAGCAGATGCGCAAGCTCGTGAAGTACGATCCCACCATAAGTTCAGCCGAAGTCATCTTCTCGGAGGAGCGACACCTGAAGCAGGTCGAGGCGATCGTTCTGAGGGACGGCGACGCACGGGCCGTCGCCCACGGAGAGAACGGGGAGTTTAGGAAATCGCTGGATCAGGCGGTGAACCGTCTGGCCAAGATCCTCCGCAGGCACCGAGCCCAGGTGCGGGACCACCAGGGCCCTCCGCTTTCCGAAGCCGCGGTCATCGAGGACTAGCCTTTTCCGTGTCCACGCCATCGATAACGATCGCCGACCTTTTCGAAGCGAAGCGCGAGACGCTCTCGCTCGAGTGGCTCAACCCCGGGATCTCTCTCGAGGGCATGTGCGCCGATCCGGACGTCTCGAGCCCGGGGCTCGCCCTCGCCGGGTTCGTCGCGCGCTTCCCGGAAGGTCGCATGCAGGTGTTCGGCGAAACCGAGATCACCTACCTGGCCACCCTGGACGACGCGTCCCGTGCGGAACGACTCCAGACCCTCTTCGCCCAGCAGATTCCCGCGGCGTTCATTACCAAGGGGCTGAGGGCCCCAGTGGGGATGGTCGAGGCGGCGGCCCGTTCCGGGGTGCCTCTCTTCGGTTCCGCGGCCAGCACGAAGACGTTCTTCCGGCGCATGAAGCCCTACCTGGAGGTGGCCCTCGCACCCACGACGACGGTGCACGGCTCGCTGGCCGACGTCTACGGAGTCGGCCTTCTGTTCGTGGGCAAATCGGGAATCGGGAAAAGCGAGTGCGTCCTCGACCTGGTCGAGCGCGGACATCGGCTCGTGGCAGACGACCTGGTCGTGGTGTCGCAACGCGGGAACGACGTGCTCATCGGCCGAGGGCATGACCTGCAGCGCCACCACATGGAGATCCGCGGGCTTGGGATCGTGGATATCCAGGCCCTCTTCGGCATCCGGGCCATTCGTCAGCAGAAGCGTATCGAGGTGGTGGTGCAGCTAGAGGAATGGGACGAGTCGGCGACCTACGATCGCACGGGGCTGGACCGGGGGGAAACGGAAATTCTGGGGGTGACGATCCCCCGGATGACCATCCCCCTGAACCCGGGGAAGAACATCACGGTAATCTCGGAAGTGGTGGCGATGAACCATCTTCTCCGTTACTCCTCGGGGGTCGATTCAGCCGAGGAGTTCGACCGCCGCCTGAGGGGGGCGATCGGCCCCCTGCGGGAGTATCTGGAGGAAGACTATGAGTGACACGAACCGCGGCGCGGCGCGCGGGATCGTCCTGACCCATGGCTCGATGTGTTTCGGAATGGTGGATGCCGTGCTGAAGATCACGGGAGCCCCCGAGGACTCCATCGTGGCGCTCTCCAATGAAGGGAAGGGACCGGACGCGCTTTTCAGAGAGGTCTCCGAGCTGGCCGGACGAGAGCCGACCATCATCTTCACCGACCTCTTCACCGGAAGCTGTGCCTTCGCCGCGCGCCTCGTCTGCCGGGACCCGGGCAGCCGACGGGTGGTGTTCGGTGCCAACCTCGCGATGCTCCTCGACTTCGTCTTCCATCGCGACCTCCCCCTCGACGACCTCGTGGCCCGTCTTCTCGAGAAAGGAAGGGATTCGATCCGGGCCCTCGAGCCCGCGCCGGTCCCCGCAGCCGATGCCGATCGCACTTTACCGGGTTGATGAGCGGCTGATTCATGGCCAGGTCACGGTCGGGTGGGGAATGCGGCTGCGCCCCACCCGCTACGTGGTGGTCGACGACGCACTGGCAGGCGCCGAGTGGGAACAGGATCTCTATCACCTCGGAGCGCCACCGGGAGTGGAACTGACCTTCCTCGGGACCCACGATGCCCTCGACGCGCTGGCTGGCTGGCAGGGGAGCCCGGATGTGACCATCCTCCTCACCCGCGATCTTGAACACATGCTCCAGCTCTCCCGCGGGGGCGCCCTCGACGGGGCCGAAGTGAATCTGGGCGGTCTCCATCATACCCCGGGACGCCGGTCGGTCCTTCCCTATCTGTTTCTGTCGGACAGCGACTTCGCTCGGATCCGGGAGCTCATTCAGGCGGGGGCCGAGGTGACCGCTCAGGACCTCCCGGGCTCGCCCCGGACTCCGGCATCCAGGATCCTCGAAGGTTGATCGAGTTCCTGCCGCTCCTGGGGCTCCTGCTGATCGGGAGCTGGGCCGCGCTCGACGGCACCTCGGTCGGGCAGATCATGATCTCCCGCCCGCTCGTGGTCGGGGTCGTGTCGGGCCTGATCCTGGGAGATGCGGCCGCGGGGCTGATGGTAGGAGCGCTCCTGGAGGGAGTCCACCTGGCCGACATCCCTTCGGGGGGGGTCCGCCTCCCGGAACCGGGACCCGCCACCGTGGGCGCCGTCGTGGCTGCTGTCTCGATGGGGGGGGCGGGGGGGCTGGCCGTCGGAGTGGCGCTGGGGGGGGTGCTGGCGCTCGCGGGGGGAAGAACAGTCTACGCCCTGCGGGAGTTGAATATCCGGATCCTCGGGATGGGTGGGGAGGGCGAATCGGCAGGTGCGTCCGCTCTTCATCCCCGTCGCCATCTCCTCTGCATCGCGGCTGACGCGGCTCGGGGTCTCGGGGTGACGGCGATCGGGATCGGGTGTGCTCTCGCCCTGCCCCGGGGGATCGCCGAGCGCTGGCCCCTGGATGGTTCGGGCACCTTCCTGCTGCTCCTGCTCCCCGGAGCCATTGCTGCCGGTGCTCTTCTGAAAAGCTGGAAGGCCGTGGAAGGAAGGTCCGCCGGGATCTTCGCCCTCGGCGCGACAGCGGGCCTCCTGGCCGCCTGGGTCCTGTGAACGGCCGTCGAGTGGCCCTCCGGCTCTTCCTGCGATCCTTCCTGGTTCAGGGTTCATGGAATCCGAGGACGATGCTCGGTGCGGGGATGGCGTGGGCCATGGCCCCCGTGCTGAAGGAGCTTCCACCTGCTTCCGACGCAGAGGATCGGGGAGCCCGGGCTGCCGAGCATTTCAACGCGCACCCGTATCTGGCCGGACTCGCCATGGGGGCTATGGTCCGCCTGGAGCTGGACGGCGAGGCGCCCGACGTGATTCGCCGCTTCCGGGATGCGCTGCGGGGTCCCCTCGGAGCCCTCGGGGATCAGCTCTTCTGGGCGGCCGTCCGGCCTGCGGCCATCCTCCTTGCGCTCGCGCTCGCGGTGGGGGGGCTCCCTCCCTGGGCCGTGGTGGCGATCTTCCTCCTGAGTTACAATGGTCCACACCTCATTGTCAGGGGTTGGGGGGTCCACGTGGGACTCTCCCTGGGTCGGCAGGTCGGCGACGCGATCGCTCGAGCGGACCTCGCAGCGGTTGCACGCCGCGTAGTCGTGAGCGGGGCTCTCATCATGGGGCTTCTCTCTGGCGCCCTCTTCGCGCTTGCCATTCGTCCCGAAGCCGGAGTCGGAGGCGAGGCCTGGCGTCTCGCTCTTCCAGCGGCCCTTCTCTTTCTCTGGGGATGGCATCGGGGAAGCGCGATCCGCCGGTGGGTGCCCTGGATCGGCGTGATCGCCGTTCTGGGACTTCTTCTGCTCGGCCCTCCTCCCCCAGCATCCTGACTCCCCACAGCCGGTCATTCGAGGATGGAGAAAGCCGCTACCAGCGTCAGAACCGTGAGAGTCCCCAACCGAGCCGGCCTGCACGCGCGGCCCGCGGGTGAATTCGTGAAGGTGGCGGGGCGTTTCCGGTCCGAGATCCACCTGGCCAAGGACGGCCTCGAAGTGAACGGGAAGAGCATTCTCGGGGTCATGATGCTCGCGGCAGAGCAGGGGGCCGAACTCACGATCCGATGCGAAGGCATCGACGCGGACGATGCTGCGGATGCACTCGTCGCATTGGTGGAAAGGGGCTTCGGAGACGGATGAAATCCATGGGACGAATACATGACGGCCTCCCCATTTCCGAGGGGATCGCATTCGGAAAGGTCCGCATCGTGCGATGGGGCGTCCCCGACGTCCCGCACCGCGCCACCGACCCGGCCGAGGTGGAGGGCGAAGTCGAGGCGTTCCACAGGGCCCGTGAGTCCGCGAAGACGCGCCTGCACGAGATCTGTGCCGATACGGAAACGCGCCTCGGGCCGATGGAGGCCCGGATCTTCGAGCCGCAGATCCTCATGCTCGACGATCCCGACCTCGTGGACGGGACCGTGCGCTACATCCGGGAGAACCGGCTGAGCGCGGCGCGCGCCTTCGAGTGGCGGATCCTCGAAACCCAGGCGCTCTGGATCCGCACATCGAATGCGATGGTGCTGGACCGGTTGAACGACCTCGACGATCTGCTGGTGCGGGTGCTCCAGTACCTCCTGGACCTCCCGGAGGCCGGAGACCTCATGGGAGACGGTGAGCCTGCGATCGTCGTGGCCCGGAACCTCACCCCTTCACTCACGGTGCAGATGGACCCGTCCCGGGTCCTCGGGGTCGCCACGGAACTCGGCACGCGGACCTCGCACTGGGCGATCCTCGCCCGATCGATGGGAATCCCGGCGGTGGCCGGACTGCCGGGCCTCGCGAACCATGCCATCGAGGGGAGCCAGGCGATCGTGGACGGCCGGATCGGCCGCATCATCCTCGAGCCTGACGCTCGCGACCGGGAGGTCTACGAGGGCCGGAGGATCCGAATCCGCGCCTGGGAAAGCGAGCTCGCGGAGATCGCGCTCCTCGATCCGGTCACCCTGGACGGCAGCCCGGTTTCCCTGCGCGCGAACCTCGACCTGCCGAACGAGGCCGGACGGGCCGTCACGCACGGAGCCGAGGGGATCGGTCTCTTCAGGACCGAGTTCCTGGTGGTGGGCCGAAACTCGATGCCGGAGGAAGAGGAGCAATATCAGGCCTACCGGCATGTGGTGGAGGCGTTTCCGAACCGGGCCGTGTTCATCCGCACCTTCGATCTGGGCGGCGACAAGTTTCCGATGTTCCTGCACATGCCCGCCGAGGAGAACCCCTTCCTCGGGTGGCGCGCCATCCGCGTCTGCCTCGACCGCCTCGATCTGTTCCGCCCGCAGCTCCGGGCGATTCTCAGGGCCACCGCCCACGGGGACATCCGGATCCTCCTTCCCCTGGTGAACGACGTCGACGAGATCCTGCGGGTGAGGGAACTCCTGGCCGAGGAAGAGGATTCGCTCAAACGAGACGGGATCCCCTTCTTCTCCGGGTACAAGCTCGGGATCCTGGTCGAGACCCCGGCCGCGGCGCTCGATGCCGCCGAGCTGGCGCGTCACTGCGATTTCTTCTCCATCGGTACGAACGACCTCGTGCAGTACACGCTTGCCGTGGATCGCACGAATGCACGGCTCGCGAACCTCTACAACCCCTTCCACCCGGCGGTGGTGCGGCAGCTCCATCAGATCGCGCGGGTGGGCCGAGCCGCGGGGATCGAAGTGAGCGTCTGCGGGGAGATGGCTGCAAATCCCCTCGGTGCCTTCCTCCTCCTCGGTCTCGACATCCACGCGCTGTCGGTGGCATGGCCCTCACTCCCGGAGGTGAAGAAGGTCATCCGGAGCTTCCGGATCGAAGATGCGCGGACTGCAGCGCGCAAGGCACTCGCCGCGTCCTCCTCACGCGATGTCACGGCGTGTCTGGCGGAGGGACTTGGGACTTCCGTGGATCTCTCCGCCTTCTCGGGCCGCTGGAGCCTGAACCTTCCAGAGCCCTGAGGGCGGAGCCCCGTCTCACGCTGGAACCCGCATGGACCCCCGGGGTTGGAAGGCTCTGTGACCCCAGACGCATTTCTCCAGCGGAGTTCTTCCCGTGCTCGTTGAGGTGAAGGTGCAGAGCCTCGGGCTGGATCGGACATCCAACACCCCGGTCGTGATCCTTCGGGAGCTCGATGGGGACCGGGTCATCCCGATCTGGATCGGTCCCGGGGAAGCGAGCGCCATCGCCATGCAGCTTGCGGACATGAAGTTCTCCCGCCCCCTCACCCACGACCTCATCGTGTCCGTGATGAGCGACATGGGCGGAACCCTCGAGCGGGTCATCATCACCCGCGTGGCCGATTCAACCTATTTTGCGGAGCTGGAAATCCGGTCCGGCGATCGCCTCGTCAAGGTGGACGCCCGGCCCTCCGACTCGATCGCGGTCGCTCTTCGGACCCAGGCACGGATCCTCGCGAGCGAGTCCCTCCTTGAGCTCACGGCAATAGAGATCACTGAAGAGGAAGCGGGCGCCTCCGATTCAGACGACTCCTCCGCCGACGAGGGGCCGCACATGACGGCGGACGAGCTCCAGGAGTACCTGAAGAAGCTCAATCCCGAGGACTTCGGGCGGTTCACTCCCTGAATGCGGGGGACTGGAAACGCGGTACGTCGAACTGTGGCGCTCTCCCCGTGGCTCACCGTCCCGCTCTCCCCGCGGCTCATCGTGCACCTCTCCCAGCGGCTCATCGTCCCGGGGATTCTCGCGGCGGCCATCCTCGCGGCGGGGCTGACCGCGGCTCCGGCCGGGGCTCAGGAGCCGGTCGAAGCAGCGGTTGAAGGAACGCTCCGCTTTGGTGGGGGTGCGGCTGCCGATTCCGGCACCGTCGTGCTGCATCGCGTCACTCCGGAGGAATCGGGAGCCCTGGATTCGGTACGGGTCGAGAGCTCCGGCGCCTTTCGCATTCCCCTTCCCGCGATGCTCATCCCCGGTTCCGGCGAAATCTACTTCGCCTCGTTCCGATTCGATGGGATCGTGTACTTCGGAAGGCCGCTGACCGATCCGATCGACCTGGATGCGCCCTACGAGATCTTCGTGTACCCCGTCCGGGCGGCCCCCCCGGGGGGGATGGAGTTTCCGGTGGAAGTGCGGAACCTGCTCCTCGAGGAAGGCCCCATGGGCTGGCGGGTGGTGGACCTCTTCCAAATCCACAACGAGACGGAATTCACCTGGATTTCGGATCCGGAAGACCAGCCGGTCTGGCGCTACCCCCTTCCGCCCGGAGCCCGCAACTTCAGGGTCGGCGACAGCGACCTGACCCCCGACGCCGTTCTCTTCGAGGGTGGCGCTCTTCAGGTTTTCAGCCCCATTTCCCCCGGACATCACCTCTACACGGTGCAGTATGAGATCGAGCCCGTCGGCTTCGCTCTCCCGCTTCCGGGTGAGACCGGGTTTCTGGATATCCTCGTGCGTGAACCCGCTCCCGGCATCCGCATCCCCGCGCTCGCGCGAGGAGCGACCGAAGAAATCGAGGCGGGAAGCCGGTACCGCCGCTGGTCGGGGGAAGGCCTTCAGGGGCTGGTGGTGCAGGTCGAGGAAGGGGAAGAAGGGGAAGAAGCGGAGGGTCCCCGCTCCGTGGCCTGGATCGGGGTCGTGCTCGCGCTCGTGCTGGGGGGCGTCGGGATCTGGGCCACCGCCCGAATGCCCGCCCCCCCTCCCAGCCGGGGAACCGCCCAGACGCCCTCCCCTCTGAGCCGGATGACGGTGCCCGATGGAGATCCGAGCCACGCACCCACCCCACCGGTGACCCGGGAACAGATCCTCCTTCAGGTGGCTCGCCTCGATGAAGACTGGGAGGCCTCCGGAGGGGGCGAGGCCGAGCATGAGGCGTACCTCTCGCGCCGGGAGTCGCTCCTCGCCCGGCTTTCGGGTTCGCGCGGCTCGTCGGAGGTCGGGGAGGGGATGTGAGCATCCGCACTTCCCCGGCAATTCTCCTCCGCTCCCATCCCTACTCGGAGTCATCCCGGATCCTGCGCTTCCTTACCCCGGACCTGGGCGTCGTCGCCGTCATCGCTCGCGGGGTACGGAGTCGGAGTTCGCGCGGACAGGGTTCGATGGAGTCCTTTGATCGGGGAACGCTCGTCTTCACGCACCGCCCTGACCGGGATCTCCACTCCCTGCGCGACTTTCAGCCTGAGGGGGGGCGGCGCCTTCTCGGATCCGACCTGGGACGCTTCGCCGGGGTCTCGCTTCTCGCGGAATTCCTCCTCTCGCATACCCTGGAAGAGGGCGACCCTGAGCTCTTCGCCTGGATCGATGAGGCCTTCGTGCGCATGGCCGCCGTTTCCAGCGACCTCCTCCCCTCTGCTGTTCTGGCCGGGGCGTGGCGAACCCTGGCCCACTTCGGCTTCCCTCCATCCCTCGATGAGTGTGTCCGCTGCGGAACTCCGATCGAGTTTCGGGACGGTGCCGCGCCAGACTCCCTCCCGCGCTTCGACGTGGCAGCGGGTGGGCTCCGGTGCGTGTCGTGCACGGCCGATGCCCGGGGGCCCCGGATCGGACCGGGGGCTGCGGCACAGCTTGCGGGGTTCGTGCGTGGCGACCCTCCTTCGCGGGTGACGGGGGCCGCGGCCCACCTGTCGCTCCTGGAGAGCTTCGCCCACCACCATCTGGGAGAACGACGGGCGTTCCGCTCCTTTGCGCTCCTCACTCCGGTGTTCGAAGCCCGGGAAGAAGCGAGTGGCTGACCGGATCCTCGGGACGGCCGGCCATATCGACCACGGGAAGACCGCCCTCGTGCACGCACTGACCGGCGTCGACACGGATCGCCTTCCGGAGGAAAAGGCCCGGGGGATCTCGATCGCACTCGGGTTCGCCTCGCTCACGGCCCCGGATGGGTCCACCCTCGGAGTGGTCGACGTGCCGGGGCACGAGGCCTTCGTCCGGACCATGGTGGCCGGGGCTACCGGATTCGATCTCGTGCTGCTCTGCGTGGCGGCGGACGAAGGCGTGATGCCCCAGACACGCGAGCACCTCGCCGTTCTGGAGCTCCTCGCCGTCCCCCGGCTCGTTGTGGCCCTCACGCGCTGTGATCGTGCCGAAGAGGGAATGGCGGAGCTGGTGGAGGAGGAAGTGCGCGAAGTGCTCGAACCCTCCCGCTATGCCGCCTCACCCATGGTCAGGGTCTCCGCTGTCACCGGGGAGGGGGTCGACGCGCTCCGGGCGCTCCTCCTTGAGGTCGCCGGTACCCTCGGCGAACCCCCCGACCCCGAGGACCTCACCCTTCTTCCCGTCGACCGGGCCTTCACCGTCCATGGCACGGGAACCGTGGTCACGGGGACGCTCAGAAGCGGCCGGATCCGGCGTGGAGACGAGCTCACCCTGCACCCCGGTGCCCACGCCATGCGGGTGCGGGGACTCCAGAGGCATGGTGCCGAGGTGGCAGAGGTGCGAGCCGGCACGCGAACCGCTGTGGCGCTGGTCGGCCGAGGCGGGGGAGGGAACTCGGTGGGACGTGGGTGGGCGCTCTCGGGTGGCTCCGGCTGGAGGGAAGCGACCACGATCCTCGCACGAGTGACCCCGGTCGACGGCCACGAGAGGGCAGTTTCCCCGGGAACACGGGTGCGCATTCTGATCGGCACCGGCGAGGTTCTCGGTACGCTCCGGAGGGTGCGCGGATGCAAGGCGCGGAGAATCGACCTGGAGGGTCCCGTGGTGGTGCGGGGCGGGGAACGCTTCGTGATCCGCTCGCTGACCCCGGTCGAGACGGTGGCCGGGGGGCTGGTTCTGCATCCCTTTCCTCCGCGGCGGCTGAGCGGGGAGGAAGGGCAGAGCCTGCTCGAGGCGTTCATGCACGAAAGCCCGGCCGAGCGGGTAGTGTTGGCCGTCGCCGGAGCCGGGTTCGCGGGCATCCCGCTGGAGGAAGTCCCGGTACGACTGGGGATCCCGGGGCGTGACTCCCTCCCCGCTGGAATCACTGTCGTGGATGGGTGCCTGTTCGAGGAAGGGTGGATACGGCGCCTCGTGCTCGATCTCGAGAGCGCGGTGGATGAATTCCACCGCGCAAACCCTGAGCAGGAGGGGATCCTTCCGGCGGAACTCACATCCGGAGGGTCACCTGGCTCGGCTCCGGAGCCGCTGGTGATAGCTCTGGTCGACTCGCTGGTGCGTGACAAGGTGCTGGCCTGGACCCACGGCCGCCTTCACCGCCCGGACCACCTTCCCAATCTCCCGGAGCACCTCCAGCCTCTCGCGGGGCGTATCGCCGAACTCCTGGTCGCCGCGGGCTTCAAAGGGAAGGAAGAGGGCGAGGTGGCGGCAGCGGTCGACGGGAAAACCGGCGAATGTCTCACCCTGCTCCACTTCCTCGAGCGTGGTGGCCTTGTCGCCAATGTGGGGGAAGGGCGCTGGGTGCACGCCGGACGACTGGAGGAAGCCAGGCGACGGCTCGAGGCAACCTTCGCGCCCGGGGAATCCATCTCACCTGCTGACGCCCGTGAATGTCTCGGGCTTTCCCGGCGGCTCCTCCTTCCCCTCATGGAACGTTGGGACCGCGAGGGGTTTACGGAACGGGTAGGCGACAAGCGGACGATCCGACGGCGGCCCTCCACGGAGGGCTCCGACGATTCTCCTTGACCCGGAGGCGGGTCTTCCGCCATAGTGATAGACGCGGAACTCCCGTGTCTGATATCTACTCTGGAGGGCTAACGACTCTCTGTTACTGCACAGACATACTGTGCGGAGGTATGGATGGGGCGCATCAGATGCGTCTTCCTCGTCCTTCTCTCCGCTGTTCTTCTTCCCTCTGCCCTTGAAGCGCAGCAGGGCGGAGGAACCGGTGGGACCCGAGGTGATGCAACGTCGGGATTCCTGCTCGGGCTGAACTATCCGAACCCGTTCAGTCAGGACACACGAATCCCCTTCGAACTGTTCGAGGAGGCCTTCCCCGAAGGCCGCCCTGCGGACGTGTCGATCCGTATTTTCAACCTGCTTCGGGTCTACGTCGGATCTCCCACCGCGCTCAGTCACCCGCTCGGGGACGGTACGCCCGTCGTGGAGCTGGATTACTCCTCGCCGGGTCAGTACGAAGCGTACTGGGACGGGCGCGACCGATCGGGCGCCCAGGTGGCATCCGGGGTGTACATCCTGGAACTTACTGTGAACGGGCGTTCCCAGATCCGCCGGATGTTCGTTTCGCGCTAGGCCTGTCAGGCCGTCACAGGGGTGTGCTGCCGGTCAGTGCACCACGTAGAGGAAGCACCCGCAGTTCTCGCAGCTCCTCAGCGTATCATTCACGTCCTGGTCGCTGCTTTGCGCCGAGGGGATCTGGACGAAACACCCGTAGCAGACCCCCTCGATCACAGGCACCACGACGCGGTCCCGCTGGGGAATCATCTTTCGATATCTCGCGAGAACCGGTGGGGAGAGCCCCTCCACGAGCTCTTCGATCTTCGCGCCGAGCTGCGCGCGGGCGTCTTCCGGAACCAGATGAAAGTGCTTCGCTTCCATCGCACCTGCACCTCCAGCGGTCGCGAATTCCTTCTGCTGGGCCCTCAGGTCCTGGAGTTCCATGAGGAGGAAGAGCTGCGGGTGCAGTGGAGCCGAAGGAGCACCGGCCGGAAATTCCGTCACGAAGCGCGCTCCTCGAGCAGGTCGAGAAACTCCTTGGGAGTCCGCAGAGCCTTGAGAAGATCCGGGACCTCCGGGTCCTTCGCGAACTGGGCGATCTTGCCCAGCACGGGGAGGTACCGATTGTGGACCTCGAGAGGGGGCGCCACGATCAGAAAGAAGTGGTGCGCGGGTTCATGGTCGATCGCGTTGAAGTCCATCCCTTCCGGCTTGCGGCCATAGGCGAGTCGGAGCTTGCTGACGACAAGGGAACGACAGTGCGGGATGGCGATGCCCTTCCCGATGCCTGTTGAACCGAGGTTCTCTCGGCGCTTGAGCGTCTTGAAGAGGATGGTCTCCGACTTCTCATCCAGTCGCAGCAGGCCGAGAAGTTCTCTCAGGACTTCGTCCTTCCCTTCGGATTCCAGGTCCAGCTTCACCGCCTGTGCGGTAAAGAGTTCACGAAGCTTCATTCTATCGTCTCCAGGACGGGCCATGGGGCTGGCGGCTCAGTCCAATTGTTGCAGTTCTGATTCGGAAAGGAGCCTCGAACACTACAGGAAGGTCGGGGGGAAGTCAAAGGAGCCGCGCGCGTGTGCGGGGTTCACGCCGGATCTCGGGAAGTGTAGGTTAGGTGCATGAGCCACAACGTTCTGGAGCTTCTCCGAGAGGACAGGGTTCCTCTCTATCTGGCCCCCCAGGCCGGGGTCAGCGAGTCGCCGTATCGCCGCTTGTGCCGGCGGTTCGGGGCCGACGTCGTGGTCAGCGAATTCGTGAGCGCGGATGGGCTGGTGCACGGCAATGCCCGGACCCTCGACTACCTGCGCTTCGATGAGGAAGAGAGGCCGATCGGGGTTCAGATCTTCGGCTCCGATCCCGAGATGATGGCGGACGCGGCCGCCCTCGTTCATGAGACCTTTGCGCCCGACTTCATGGACATCAACTTCGGATGCCCGGTGAAGAAGGTGGTCCGGCGGAATGGGGGGTCGGGGTGCCTGCGGGATCTGCCGCTCGTGCAGCGGATCATCCGCGCCGTTGCGGCGGCGACTCCGCTTCCCACTACCGTGAAGATCCGGAGCGGGTATGACGAGGCGACGCGGGACCCGGTCTCGATCGGACTCCACTGTCAGGAAGCTGGCGCGCGCGCCATCACTCTGCACCCGCGGACGCGGACCGACATGTACTCCGGGTTCGCCCGATGGGACGAGATCGCTGCGCTCAAGAATGCGCTGGAGATCCCGGTGATCGGAAACGGCGACATCCGATCCGGCGAAGACGCGCGCAGGATGCGCGATGAAACCGGCTGCGACGGGATCATGATTGCGCGGGGTTCGCACGGCGATCCCTGGATCTTCCGGCAGGCGAGGGCCGCGCTCGACGGTCGTCCGATTCCCCCCGATCCGACCGTGGAAGAGCGGTTCCGGATCTGCCTGGAGCATGCGGAGAACGCGATCGCCTTCGAGCCGAACACGACACGCGCGGTGCTGGAGTTCCGCAAGCATCTCGGCTGGTACACGAAGGGGCTGCCGGCGGGGAAAGAGCTGCGGCAGCTCCTCTTCGGCGTCACGACGCTGGAAGAGATGAAGGATCACCTGAACCTCTACCTCGAGCGCTTTCTGGCCCATGACCTCCCCGGGATGGAACATCGGGAGGCGGTGGAGGTATCCTGAGGCGCGGAGGGGTCGATCCCCCGATCGTCCTTCGCTGAAGTGGTTGTCGCAGGAACGGGGGCGTCACGGTTTCGACGTGTTTTGTGAAAGCGGGGCTGCGTGCCGAGGTTTTCCGGATCCTCGTAAATCCTCTGGGAAAACTTCAAACGCCAACGATAACCTGGCGCTGGCTGCGTAAGGATTCAGTTCCTTAGCCGCAGTCCGTCCCCTGAGGAGCTTGCCTGAAGCGCTTCCTGTGGACGTCGAAAATTCGGGCTGGCCACTCGGCGGTGCTATCCCGCAGAGGGCGAGAAACCAAGGTAGCTAGTTCGGGTCGGCGGTATCCTGGCCGGGCCCGGTGACGAACATGACAGGGTGACTACGCACGTAGACGCCACGACGGATCGATTCGCGGACGCGGGTTCGACTCCCGCCGCCTCCATGGCCCCTGTAGCCCCTCGGCTGCAGGGGCCATGTTCGTTGGGGCCATGGAGGCGGCGGGAGTCGGCGGTCGCCCGCGGGTAGCGGGCGGCCGCGCGGTGGCGCCAGGGGCGCCTCCGCAGAACCCGTAGGGTTCGAGCCGAGCGGCTGAAGGTGGTCTCGAAGAGTGGTCGGTTCTTCCGCGAGACCTCCGGAGGGCGGGCGTAGCCCGCCCGTAGGTACTCCCGCCGCCTCCACTCTGGGCCAACGAGCCCACACCACAGAAATGGCTTAGTGACGCGGGTCAGCGCACTAAGCCATTTTTTGGCGCCTCGCCGTTTCAAGTGGGCTCGCGCCGCAACCGGCATGTCCCGGCGGTGATCAAGGACCATGCAGCGTCCGCGTGCAATTGCCAGCCTCCACCGACTCGGATCAGCGAAGGGCGCGGCGATCTTCCACTCGTGACGTATTGTGGCCACCACTGGTACATCGACCGCCGTGGGGACGGTGGATGTACCAACGGTGGATCCGGGCGGGCTCACGAGTGGAAGATCGACCGTCGTGGCGACGGTGAATGTTCCGTTGGTGACGGAACGCGGATACGAACGGAGCATCGACGGCGGGGGCGGTCGTCCTCCAGTAGTTCAACAGTCTGCCAATCGTCACCGCGCCTGCCGCTTGCGGTGCGGGGCAGCGTGCCTGGCTTCTCGAGGTCGTGCCGGTCCGAAACCTCAGAAGCGACGGAATCGATCGTGGGCGGGCGGTTCACGCCTTCGCACGGAATCTGGCTGCCCACTCGAAACAGCGAGGAGCCGCATTTTCGATCTCGGAAGCGGGAGTACTTGGCCGGTGCACCGTTGACTACGGGGTGGAACTGGCGGAACTCCTTCCACTTTCCCGGCTTCCCTCTGAGCCCGCGCCCGTGCTGGCGACGTGCGCCCCCCCCTCCGAATCGGACGGTCGGTAGCCAGTGGCACGGTGGTTGGTCCTGGGCTGACGAATTCGAGCAGTTGACGAACCGCTCGGCGGTCACTCGATGACCCGAACCACGTTCTTTCCGCGCGTGCGACCCTGCTCCAGATATGTGACCGCGTCTGGAACCTCGGCGAGCGCGAAGCGCCTGTCGATCACCGCGCGCACGGTTCCGGCGTGCATCATCCCGGCCAGCGTCGCGAGGTCCTCGGCGCCCGTCTCCGAGAAGAGCGTGAGCTGCGTCTGCCTGACGAACGGCGCCGACAGGCGTACGCCCAGCATGCGCGTGACCGGCCCGAGCCAGCGGTTCGACTTCGGGCCGGTCACCATGACGAGCAGTCCGTCTGGTTCCAGCGCGCGCCGCATCGCGGATGGTGTGTGGTTGCCGACATTGTCGATGATTACGTCGTAGCGTTGTTCCCCACGCGTGAAATCCTCCTGCGTGTAGTCGATTGTGTGGTCGGCGCCGAGCCCGCGGACGAGCTCGGTGTTGCGCGCGCTGCTCACACCGGTGACCTCGGCGCCCAGCGCCTTGGCGATCTGCACGGCGAATGTGCCGACCCCACCCGACGCGCCGTTGATCAGCACGCGGGTACCGGGGCCAACGCGGCCCGCGTCGCGGACGGCCTGCAGCGCGGTCACCGCGG
>JBGTMU010000318.1:0-2230 GCA_041743405.1 Longimicrobiales bacterium
CTGGCCTCGGCGGCCTCCGAGCGGGCAAGCGCGGCTTCCGTGCGGAGGCCCTCCAGCTTCGACTTTCGTTCGATGAGCCCTGTGCTCCCGGAGGGGTTCCCGACACGCAGGACCCCCTTGCTCTCGACCCAGATCCCGTCAGGACCGACGCGGGACGCGCCCTCGCCTCCAGCGCCCGGCTCATCGGAATCGGAAAGCTCGGCCCCGTCGAGGAGCGCGCGGACCCAGGGAGCCCCCGCCCCTTCGCAGCGAACGAGGTTCAGAAGGCCCCCGGTACCCGGACCCGGCGGGACCCGGTCGAGTGGAAGGATCACGAGTCCCCCACCTCCCTCCCATTCTTCCCTGAACCAGTGCAGGACGTCCCGAACCACCGAACCATCACGAACCACAACTCCGCGCGCGAGAACCCCCAGATAGGATTCGACCGCGCGAACCACCGCCGGGTCGGAGGCCACGAAATCGGCCACCACTCCGAGCACGCCTTCCGGCGCCCGCTCGAGGAGTGCACGGACCACGGGATCCATCCCTTCGCGGTCCCGTTCCATCTTCTCGATCGCCGACAGGCGGGTTTCGAGGGAGGCCGCACGATCTTCCCCTTCGAGTTCCGACTGCCGGGCCGACTCGCGGCGGTTCCGCGCCTCCGCGACCCGGGTATCGGACTCATGGAGCGCGCTGCGAGCCGCGTCCACGGCCTCCTCGAGCGTGAGAAGCCGGTCACCGAAAAGGTCACCCTGGGAGTTCAGGTCATCGAGCTGAGCCCGCGCTTCCTCGGCCTCTTCGGCGAGGTGAGCAAGTCGGAGGGCCATCTCGGAGGCCTGTGCTTCCGCGGCATCCGCATCGCCCTGAAGCTGAGCAATCCGCCGGGCGCCTTCTCGTTCTCTCTCCTCGAGCTGATCCAGTCGGGCCCGGGCCTCCGCGAGCCGGCTCCGGATCTCCTCGTTGACGGCCCGACGACCGTCTTCCTGTTCGCGAAGGCGGGTGACGCGGTCGGAGACCTCGAGGTGCCGGACACGGATGGCCGCGCCTTCCTCTTCAGCTTGTCGAGCGCGCTCCTCGGCCCCCGCCCGGTCCTCCGCAATCTGGACGAGCCGGCGATCGGCATAGGCGGCACGTTCCTTCGCGACGGCAAGCTCCCGTTCCCATCGCGCCAGCTCCGTGCGGACCCGATCGACCTCTGCGGCCACCTCGGAGCGCGCCCGCTCGGCGTCGATCCGTTCGGCCCGCAGGGTTTCCAGCCTCGTTTCCACCGTCTGAATCTCGGCACCGAGAGCGATACGCTTCTCCATTCCCCCGCGGAGCACCTCGTCCAGCTCCCTGGAACGCGCACGGAGTGCGCCCATCTGGCGGCCGACAACAGTCACCTCGACGTCCAGTCGCCGCTTTCTCAGTTCATGGTACCGCTCGGCCTTCCCCTTCTGCCGGGAGAGAGAGCGAACCTTCGTCTCCACCTCCGAGATGACATCCTCGAGACGCTGGAGATCGAGTTCCGCCCGTTCGAGCCGGCGCGCCGCCGCCTTGCGGCGATCCTTGTACTTTCCGATCCCCGCCGCTTCCTCGAAGAGCCCTCGCCGCTCCTCGGCCCGGTCCGAGAGAATGGCATCGATCATCCGATTCTCGATCACGGAGTAGGCGTTCGCTCCGAGGCCCGTGTCCCGGTAGAGGTCCTGGATGTCCCGAAGCCGACAGGTTGATCGATTCAGGGAGTACTCGCTTCCCCCGTCGCGATAGACCGTCCGGCCGATCTCGACTTCCTCGAACGGGACGGGGAGGGCTCCGTCCTCGTTTCCGATCACCATGGCCACGGAGCCCCGGTTCACCGGTCGCCGATTGACGGTCCCCTGGAAGATCGCCTCCTCCATCTTCGCTCCGCGGATCGCGGTGGGTCGCTGCTCGCCAAGAACCCAGCGGATCGCGTCCGAGATGTTGGACTTCCCGCATCCGTTCGGACCCACGATCGCGGTGATTCCGTCGTGGAAAACCACTTCGGTGCGGTCGGCGAAGGATTTGAAACCGTGAAGGCGGAGCGCGCGAAGCTTCATGCGGAGAGGCTGGAGGTTCCCGCTTCGGTTCCGGGGAGCCCCGCCAGGGCGCCAAATCCGGGGAGTTCGATGTACCCCAGCCATGCGGCTGCCAGGACGGCTGCCACGACAACGACCACCAGCAGGAGACCGATAATGATCGGGGACATTCCGCGCTTGCCGGGCCGGGCCGTGATTCGGGGGCTCGGGGC
>JBGTMU010000319.1:0-29931 GCA_041743405.1 Longimicrobiales bacterium
GGTGATCCTCGCCGCACGGACGCGGTCTCAGGTGGAAGCCACCGCAGCCGCGCTGGAGGGAGAGGGGTTCCGCGCGGTCCCCCGCGTCCTGGACGTCACGGATGCCACGGCCGTCGACCGGCTGGCCGCGTCCGTCCGGGAGGAGTTCGGCACGGTTTCGATCCTCGTGAACAACGCCGGTGTATCCGCGTCGGCGCCGGTGCACCGCACATCCCCCGAGGAGTGGGACCGGATGATGGCGGTCAATGCCCGCGGACCCTTCCTCTGCACACGGGCCTTCCTGCCCGGGATGCTCGACATGGGATGGGGACGGATCGTGAACATCGCTTCGACGGCGGGGCTCGCAGGGGCCCGCTACGTGGCCGCCTACACCGCCTCGAAGCATGCGGTCGTGGGACTCACGCGCGCCGTGGCCGCAGAGGTGGCCGGGCGGGGCGTCACGGTGAATGCCCTCTGCCCCGGGTACGTGGATACCGAAATGACGGCCAGCACCGTGGACCGCATCGCCGAAGTCACGGGACGGTCGAAGGACGAGGCCATGCGGGCGATCCTCTCGATGAGCCCCGACGGCCGGCTCGTCACCCCGGAGGAGGTAGCCGCCGCCGCCCTCTTCCTCTGCTCCGGAGCCGCTCGCTCGATCCAGGGGGCCGCACTTCCGATCGACGGGGGAGGTCACGCATGAGCCGGGAGAGCCCAATGCCCTTTTGGGAGGTGAATCCGGAGGAGCTCGGAGCCCCGAAGGGGTGGACGAACGGAATGCTGGCCCCTGCAGGGGGGCGGATCCTCTTCGTGGCGGGGCAGACCGCGACGGACACCGAAGGGCGCATCGTCTCCGGAGAATTCGCAGAGCAGTTCGACGAGGTCCTCAGGAAAGTACTCGTCGTCGTTCGAGAAGCGGGAGGCGAGGCCGAGCACATCGGTCGGATGACGGTGTACGTCACCGATATGGAGGCGTACCGGGCTGCCCGCCGCGACCTCGGCCGGGTCTGGCGCGCGCGCCTTGAAACGCACTACCCCGCGATGGCACTTGTCGAGGTCCGGAGCCTCGTGGATTCGGGTGCACTGGTTGAGATCGAAGCCACCGCCGTGCTACCCTGAAGGGCGCAGGCGCCCTTCCCCTCCCCCCCGCAACCCGCCGGTTTCCCGTGATCGAACCCACTTCCTTCAAATACGCCCTGGACTCCGAGAGCGCGGTCGCCACGATCACCTTCGATCGCCCCGATCGGCTGAACGCCCTCACCTTCGATGTCTATGCCGAGCTGACGCAGGCCTTCCGCGACCTGGACACCGAGCCGGGGGTGCGCAGCATCCTCCTCACCGGGACGGGGAAGGGATTCTGCTCCGGTGGCGACGTGGAGGACATCATCGGGGCGCTCCTCGGAGGCGAGTTCGAACCGCTCCTCGACTTCACGCGCATGACCTGCGACCTCGTGCTCGCGATCCGTCAGTGCCGGCGTCCGGTGGTGGCCGGGCTGAACGGAACGGTGGCCGGAGCGGGCGCGGTCATCGCCACCGCCTGCGACTTCCGGGTGGCGGCCGAATCGGCACGCATCGCCTTCCTCTTCACGAAGGTGGGGCTCTCCGGGGCGGACATGGGGGTCTCCTGGATGCTCCCCCGGATCGTAGGCATGGGGCATGCCACCCGTCTCCTCATGACGGGTGAGTTCATCTCTCCGGAGGAGGCCCATCGGATCGGCCTCTACCACGAGGTTGTGCCGGACGAGGCGCTCCCGGGGCGAGCGAGGGCCCTGGCCGAGGAACTGGCGCGAGGGCCCTCCTTCGCCCTCGAAGTCACCAAGCGGTCGCTGAACCGTGAAGCGCACATGAACCTGAACGACGCGCTCGATCTGGAGGCCGAGATCCAGGCCGCCTGCATGCTGAACCCGAACTTCCGCGAGGCGTACGAGGCCTTCCGTGAGAAGCGCCCGGCGCGGTTCCAGTGACCCTCTGATGGCGAACCCCCTTCCCCTGATCCCCGATCCAACCCCGATCCGGGCCTTCCTCGAAGCCAGCCATATCGAGCAGGCCGGAAGCGTCCGGGACTTCGCATTCCGGGAACTCGCCCCCCTTCCGGAGCCACCGGACGATGAGGCAGCCCGGGGCGAAACCCGGCGGATCGTCGAGGTGCTGGGACGCGGGGGATGGCTGCAGGCGATCGCGAACCAGGACCTCCGGAGCTGCGCCCTGATCCGGGAAGCGCTCGGGGGCGCCTCCCCGCTCGCCGACGCCGCCTTCGCGCTCCAGGGGCTGAGCGCCACTCCCTTCATCCTGGCGGACAACGAGGCACTCCGGGCCCGATGGCTCCCCGAACTGATCGGGGGAAGGGCGATCGGGGCCTTCGTCATGACCGAACCCGAGGCCGGTTCGGATGTGGCATCGCTCACGACTCGCGCCATTCGCGACGGGGGGGACTACGTGCTGGACGGAGAGAAGCACCTCATTTCGAATGCCGGGATCGCCGACGTCCATGTGGTCTTTGCTTCGACGGATCCCGCGCGGGGGAGCCGGGGGATCTCGGCGTTTGCCGTCCCGGCGGGGACCCCGGGCCTGCGATTCGAGGGGGCGCAGGTGATGGCCTCGCCCCACCCGCTCGGTGCCCTCTCTTTCGAAGAGTGCCGGATCCCCGCTTCGCACCGGCTGGGGGGCGAGGGAGAGGGGTTCAAGCTCGGGATGTCGGTTCTCGATCGGCTCCGCCCAACCGTTGGCGCAGCGGCCTGCGGGATGGCGGCGCGAGCCCTCCACGAGGCGGTTCACCACGCCCTCCAGCGCCATCAGTTCGGGGCCCCGCTGGCCGATCTCCAGATCGTTCAGGAGAAGCTCGGGCGCATGGCCATCCAGCTCGATGCGGCCCGGCTCCTCGTCTACCGGGCCGTCTGGGAGAAGGACCTCGGGGCGGCGCGGATCACGGTGGAGGCGGCGACCGCCAAGGCATTCGCCACGGAAGCAGCGCAGGGGATCGTGGATCAGGCGATCCAGATCCTCGGGGGGCGAGGCGTCCTTGCGGACCATCCCGTGGACCGCCTCTACCGTTCGGTGCGGGCGCTCCGCATCTACGAGGGGGCCACCGAGGTGCAGCGGCTCATCGTCGCCGGCGCGCTCCTTCGAACGGCCCGAGAGGCTGAGGAATGAAGATCGCGGTGGTGGGCGGGGGGCCCGGCGGGCTCTACTTCGCCATTCTCATGAAACAGACCGACCGGGCGCACGAGATCACGGTTTTCGAGCGGAACCGCCCCGATGACACCTTCGGCTTCGGGGTCGTCTTCTCCGATGCCACGATCGCCCAGGTGGAGGAAGCCGATCCGCACACGTACCGGAGCATCACGAAGCACTTCTTCCACTGGGACGACATCGACGTCCACTTCCGGGGCGAGCTCCTGAACACCACCGGGCACGGCTTCAGCGGGATGAGCCGGCAGCTTCTTCTCGATGTGCTCCGTGAACAGGCCGAAGCGTTCGGCGTGGAGATCCGCTACGAAACCGAGGTCGGCACCCTCTCCGAGCTGTCGGACTTCGATCTGGTGGTGGGCGCCGACGGGTTGAACAGCACCGTTCGCCAGGAGCGTGAGAATGCCTTTGCTCCGCGCACCGACCTGCGCCCGAACCGCTTCGTGTGGCTGGGTACGACGCGCCGCTTCCCTGCCTTCACCTTCGATTTCCGGGAGAACGAACACGGGCTCTGGCGGGTGCATGCGTATCAGTATCGGAAACCCGAAGAAGTCGCGGAGGGCGAGCCGATCTCCACCTTCATCGTCGAGTGCACCGAGGAGGCGTGGCACCGCGCGGGGCTGGACACCGCGACCGAGGAAGAGACGATCGCCTTCTGCGGAGCGCTCTTCTCTGATCTTCTGGGCGGCCATCCGCTCATTGCGAACCGCTCCGTCTGGCGGCAGTTCCCGACTCTCACCTGCGGGCGGTGGTGGGACGGAAACGTGGTACTCCTGGGCGATGCGGTCCATACGGCCCATTTCTCTGTCGGATCGGGGACACGCATGGCGATGCTGGATGCGATCGCGCTCCGCGACGCCCTGGCCGCTGGCCCCATTTCGGAGGCTCTCCCCCGCTACGAGGCGGAACGACGCCCCCAGGTGGAAAGCCTCCAGCGGGCAGCCGAGGCGAGCCTGCAGTGGTTCGAAGACACCGAGCGCTACATGGAGCTCCCGCCGCTCCAGTTCACTTTCGCCCTCCTCACGCGAAGCCTCCGGATCACGCACGAGGACATCCGATTGCGCGACCCCGACTTTCTCCGACGGGTGGATGGCGCATTCGCCAAGTCGGCGGAGCGCCAGGTCGGGGCGTCGCCTACGGACTCCCGAGGCTCCGGCGCGCCCACCTCCCCCCCGGCATTCACCCCCTTCCGGCTGCGGGAACTCGTGCTCCCCAACCGGATTGTCGTTTCCCCCATGTGCCAGTACTGCGCCGACGACGGGATGCCGAACGACTGGCATCTGGTGCACCTGGGAAGCCGGGCCATCGGAGGCGCCGGCCTGCTCTGGACCGAGATGACCGATGTGAGCCTCGAGGGGCGGATCTCCCCCGGATGCGCGGGGATCTACCAGGATGCCCATGTGGGAGGGTGGAAGCGGATCGTGGATTTCGTCCACCGCGAAAGCGAGGCGAAGATCGGGATGCAGCTCGGTCATGCGGGGCGGAAGGGGTCCACGCAGCGGATGTGGGAGGGCGACAGCGAGCCCCTGCCCGAGGGGGGCTGGGAGGTCGTCTCCGCCTCGCCCATTCCGTATTTCCCGCACAGTCCGGTCCCGCGGGAGATGTCGCGCGCCGAGATGGACGACGTGCGCGACGAATACACCCGGGCCACCGAGCGCGCGCTGGAGGCGGGGTTCGACCTCCTCGAGATCCACATGGCGCATGGATACCTTCTCGCCTCCTTCATCTCACCCCTCACGAACACCCGGGATGATGAGTACGGTGGCTCGCTCGAGAACCGGATGCGCTACCCGCTCGAGATCTTCCATGCCGTGCGCGGAGCCTGGCCGGAGGAGCGCCCCCTCTCGGTGCGCGTGAGCGCGGTGGACTGGAAGCCCGGAGGGATGGAACCGGAGGACGCCGTGGAAGTTGCGCGCATGCTCCACGCGGCGGGGTGCGATGTGATCGACGTATCGGCCGGGCAGACCGTTCCCGATCAGCGCCCCCGCTACGGACGCCTCTTCCAGACCCCGTTCAGCGACCGGATCCGGCATGAGGTGGGAATCGCCACGATGGCGGTGGGCGGCATTTCGTCGTACACGGATGTGAACACGATCCTGGCCGCGGGGCGCGCCGATCTCTGCCTCCTCGCCCGCGCCCACCTCTGGAACCCCTACTGGAGTCGCCACGCGGCGCACGCCCTCGACCATCCGGTGAACTGGCCTCCCCAGTACTCCTCCCTCGATCGCTACAACCCGAGATTCTGATGTCGGACTCCCCCCCTCGCACCTCTTCCGAAGTCTCTCTCGAACGCGCCCTGAGCTACGGAAGCTACCTGGGGGTGGAGGAGCTTCTGACCCTCCAGCGTCCGCGTTCGGACGGCCCCGCGGGCCCGGAGCACGACGAGATGCTCTTCATCGTGATCCACCAGGTCTATGAGCTCTGGTTCAAGGAGCTCCTGCACGAGCTGGATTTCCTGATTGTCCGGCTTCGGCGCGGCGAGGCACACGGGGCACGCCACACCCTCGAGCGGATTCTCACGATCCTGAAGGTCCTCGTCGCCCAGGTGGACATTCTCGAGACGATGACCCCGCTCGAGTTCCTCTCTTTCCGGCATCGGCTCGATCAGTCGAGCGGCTTCCAGTCGGATCAGTTCCGGCAGATGGAGTTTCTTCTCGGGCACAAGCGGAGCGCGGTCGCCGAAGGATTCCCCGAAGGGTCGCGTGGACGCGCGGCCCTCGATCGCCGCTTCCGGGAGCCGACCCTCTGGGATGCGTTTCTCCACTATCTGGCGGGGGCCGGGTTCTCCGTGCCTGCCAGCGCGCTGAAACGGGACGTTACGCTGCCGATCGAGCCGTCCGAAGGCGTGCAGGAGGTCCTCGTCGAAGTCTATCGAAACGACCCGGTTTCGGCCTCGATCTCGGAGCGCCTGGTGGATCTGGACGAAGGGCTGCAGGAGTGGCGGTACCGCCATGTGAAGATGGTGCAGAGGACCATCGGCACACGCCCCGGGACGGGCGGATCGGCGGGGGTTGAGTATCTTGCGCGCACCCTCGGGCATCCCCTCTTCCCCGACCTCTGGCAGATCCGGGACCGACTGTGAGACCATCCCCTGCCCTGACCCCGGAGGGCCTCGCCGCCGGGGGTCTCAATCCGATCGCGAAGCACTACGGCCGGTTTCGGGTGGCCGAGCGACTCCTCCTCACGGGGCACTCGCATCAGGCCTGGCCGGACGTGACCCTCGAGGCCCAGGAGCAGGCGTGGCTGGACGCCTCCGAGTTCGTGGACGACAAGTGGGAGCGCGCCTTCGAGGGGGCCGAGGTAGTTCGACGGGGAATCCGGCGCCTCCTGGACGACCCCTCGGGAGAGATCGCCCTCGGCCAGAACACCTTCGACCTGGTCGCCCGCTTCCTCTCGGCGCTCCGGATGCGGGATCGACCCTGCCTCATCACGACCGACGGGGAATTCCACACCATCCGACGCCTGCTGGACCGTCTCGAGGAGGAGGGGATCGAGATCGTGCGGGTCCCGGCGCTCCCGGTGGAAACGCTCGCCGAAAGGATGGCCACGGAGGTCGATGGCCGCACCGCGGCGGCGCTCGTGTCGAAGGTGCTCTTCGAAAGCGGGCGGATCGTGCCCGGGCTCTCGCGGGTCATGGAGGCCTGCGAACGGGAGGGCGCCGAACTGCTGGTGGACGCCTACCACGCCGTGAACGTGGTCCCCTTTTCGCTTTCGGGAGAGGGGTTGGAGTCGGCCTGGGTGGTCGGCGGGGGATACAAGTATCTGCAGTGGGGGGAAGGATGCTGCTTCCTCCGCTTTCCGGCCCACACGACGCGTCGCCCCGTGCTCACGGGGTGGTTCAGCGAGTTCGGGGTGGTGACGGGGCCGGGGGAGGAAGGCAACCGCGGGGAGGGCGCGGAGGGTGCCCGGTTCGATACGGGGAAGGGTCCTTCGGCGGGGCCTCGGGTTCCGTATGGTGAAGGGCCCGCGCGGTTCGCCGGCTCCACCTACGATCCGACCGCGCACTACCGGGCTGCCGCCGCGCTCGAGCATTTTACCCGGCTGGGGCTTGGGCCCCGCGAGCTCCGTGCGATCAGCCTCCATCAGGTGCGGCGGATCGTGGAGCGCTTCCGGGCCGGAGACCTGGACCCCGCGCTTCTTGCGCTCGAAACGGACTTCGCGCCGGAGGAGCGGGGGGGGTTCGTGGTTCTCCGTTCGCCACGCGCCTCGGCCTTCGTGAAGGAGCTGCGGGAGGTGGGGGTCTTCGCCGATGCGCGGGGGAACTCCCTTCGGCTCGGTCCGGCCCCCTATCTCTCGGATGCGCAGCTTGTCGAGGGCGTGGATCGCCTCCTGACGCTGGCGCGTCGCTGATCGTCCTGGCGCCGACGCGTCGCTAATCGAGCGGGAGGGTGTCGGATTCGCCAGGGCCCAGGGCATTCCCGGGTGACCGGAGCCGAGGCGCGCCCCTCTTGACATATCAATTTCCATTGATACATTCTCACTCATGTCCATCCAACCCGCCTCCAACACGACCCTTCTCCTCGAACGGCTCCAGGCGCTCGCCGAACCCACGCGTCTGCAGATCGTGGAAAAGCTTGCCGGGGGTGAGTGCTGCGTATGCGATCTCCAGGATGAACTCGATGCGGGGCAGTCCCGGCTCTCGTTCCATCTGCGCAAGCTGAAAGACGCAGGGATCCTGGAAGATCGGCGCGAGGGTCGCTGGGCGTATTACTTCCTCGTCCCGGGAGTTCTCGGCGAGGTGAGCCGGGAACTGGAAGCGCTCGGAGCAGGAGCGCCCGGGTGCGGATGCGGTACCTCGGCCTCCGCGCCGAAGGGGACGGACTCGATCCCAGGGGCGATCAGCTCCGGGAGCGCTCTGGGCGTCGCGGCGGGGTCGGGGCGATCCTGCTGTGGTGGGTGACTTTTTTTTCGCCTGATCCATCAACATCCATTGATATGGAGGGAAACATGAAGTCCGAAGATCGCTCGATTCAGGAGGTGGTGCGGGAGAAGTACGGGGAGGCCGCGCGCGCGGCGGCTGGCGGGAGCAGCGCCTCCTGCTGCGGAGATGGGTGCGGCTGTGCTTCCTCTGATCCGATCACGAGTGGGCTCTATGACGACATGACGACCGACTCCCTGCCCGAGAGTGCGGTGCTCGCATCGCTCGGGTGCGGGAACCCGACGGCGCTCGCGGAGCTCCGGGAAGGCGAGACCGTGCTGGATCTCGGGAGTGGCGGAGGGATCGACGTGCTTCTCTCGGCCCGGCGGGTTGGTCCGACCGGAAAGGCGTACGGGGTCGACATGACCCCTGACATGCTGAAGCTGGCCCGGGCCAACGCGGACGCGGCCGGCGTCACGAACGTCGAGTTCCTGGAAGGGGAAATCGAGGCCCTGCCCCTCCCCGATGCGTCGGTGGACGTGATCATCTCCAACTGCGTGATCAACCTCTCGGGCGACAAGCGCCGTGTGCTGGAAGAAGCCTTCCGCGTACTCCGGCCCGGTGGGCGCTTTGCAGTGTCCGACGTGGTCGTGGAGGGCACCCTCCCGGAAGTGGTGAAGCGGAATCTCGAGCTCTGGGCGGGGTGCGTGGCGGGGGCGCTGGAAACCACCACCTTTGTTTCTCTCCTCCATGAGGTCGGGTTCGAAGCCGCCTCGATCGAACCCACGCGGGAGTACACCGTGGACGATGCACGAGACTTCCTCGATGAAGCCGGAGTGGACGAGCTCGCCCTCGCAGCCCCGGAGGCCGGGAGACTGATGGCGGCCTTCATCCGGGCGCGGAAGCCGGAGGGCGCGTCCAACGGGAGGTCCGTGCGCGCCTGATTTTCGCCACACCCTTTGCCCGCGCGGGGTGCGAAGCCTATTCTGGACCCGAACTTCCCACACACATCCCAGTCGGAGTCCGGACATGGCTCGCACCCCGCGTCGTTCATACCCTTTGTTTTCGATCCTTCCCGCGCTCGTCCTCGCCCTGGCGCTCGCCCCGGGAGCCTCCGCGCAGGAGGCCCCGGTGGAGCGGGAAGCATCGCGGGCGCCCCTGCCGCTCGAAGTCGGCCGCACCTTCCCGATGGATCTCACCGAGGGCAGCTGGATTTCGCTCGATGTGAGCCCAGACGGACGCACGATCGTCTTCGACCTCCTCGGCAGCCTCTTCACGCTTCCGATCGAAGGGGGCGACGCGACCCGCCTGACCCACGGGATGTCAGTCGACGCCCAGCCCCGTTTCTCTCCAGATGGAAGTCGGATCGTCTTCACCTCCGACCGCAGCGGCGGCCAGAACATCTGGATCATGGCGCTGGACGGCTCCGATTCGACCCAGGTCACGACGGGCGCGGCCAACCGCACTGAAAGCCCGGTCTGGACCCCGGACGGAGACTACATCGTGGCGTCCATCGGGGACTTCCGCGGCTCTCAGCAGCCGACCCTCCGCATGTACCACGTGGACGGTGGAAGCGGACTGCGCGTTCTCGGCTCCGACGACAGCAACAAGGCGCTCGGGGCCGCATTCGGGGCGGACGATCGCTACATCTGGTACGCGCAGCGCACCGGGAGTGGAGACTGGACGTACAACGCGCCCTTCCCCCAGTACCAGGTCCGCATGTACGACCGGGAGACCGGGCAGGCCTTCAACCGCACCTCGCGCTACGGCTCCGGCTTCCGCCCGACCCTGTCTCCCGATGGACGCTGGCTGGTGTACGGCACGCGGCACTACACCGAGACGGGACTCGTGCTGCGCGACCTGGAAACCGGAGACGAGAGCTGGCTCGCCTACCCCGTGCAGAACGACGATCAGGAGTCCCGCGCCACCTTCGATGTGCTCCCGGGGATGGCGTTCACACCGGACTCGCGGCACCTGATCGCGGCCTACGGCGGGAAAATCTGGAAGCTCCCCATCGCGGGGGGCCCGGCCGAAGAAATCCCCTTCCGCGTCCGGTTCGATCTGGAAGTGGGGGCGGAGGTGGCCTTCGAGTATCCGGTGGAAGACACCCCGACCTTCCTGGCCACTCAGATCCGCGATGCTGTCCCCTCTCCCGACGGGGAGCGGCTGGCCTTCACCGCGATGGCCCGGCTCTGGATCTCCAATGCGGACGGGACGAACCCGCGTCGCCTCACCTCGGCGGAGGTCACTGAACAGCAGCCCGCCTGGTCGCCCGACGGGCGTACGATTGCCTATGTCACCTGGGAGGGAACCGGTGGCGCCCTCATGCGGGCGCCTGCAGCCGGATCCGGGGCGCCACAGCGGCTCACCACCCGGAGCGCGACGTACATCACCCCCGCATGGTCTCCGGATGGCTCGAGGATCGTGGCGCTTCGCGGTCCTGCGCGGGCGTATCTGGAGTCCTCGGGGGCGGGCGCAGCCAACCAGGCCGTGGATGAGATCATCTGGGTGCCCGCGGCCGGTGGCGAGGCGACGATCATCGCCCCGCAGTCCGGACGCTCCGAGCCGCACTTCACCGAAAACCCGGATCGCATCTACTTCTCGGGCTCCGGCGGTTCTCTCGTCTCGGTGCGCTGGGACGGCACCGACGAACGGACGCACGTCCGGGTGCGTGGGAGCACCCCCGCCGGTAGCGGGAGCCCGCAGAATGCTTCGCGGGTCCGGATGGCTCCGCGCGGCGATCAGGCCATGGCGGAGGTGAACCGGCAGCTCTACACCGTCACCGTCCCGAGAGTCGGCGGTGAAGCACCCACGATCTCCGTTGCGAACCCCGATCGATCGAGCGTCCCGGCTCGGAAGTTGACCGACATGGGAGCCGAATTCGCAACCTGGTCGGCCGATGGACGGCGTGTCCACTGGTCACTCGGGAATGCGCACTTCATCTACGATCTGGACGCGGCGGATGCGCACGACGCCGAAGCGGGGGAGGCGGAGGAGGAAGACGAGGACCAGGAGGAAGAGGCGGAGGAGGAAGAAGACGACGAGCGGTACCGGCCGACCGAGTTCCGAGTCGCGATCGAAGTGGCACGGGATCTCCCCACGGGCATCGCCCTCCTGCGGGGAGCCACCGTCATCACGATGCGCGGTGACGAGGTGATCCCGAACGGGGACGTTCTCGTGCGGGGGAACCGGATCGTGGACGTAGGGGCCCGCGGCTCCTTTGCCGTCCCCGACGACGCGAGAGAGGTAGACGTCTCGGGGCACACGATCGTCCCCGGGTTCGTCGACACCCACGCCCACCTGCGTCCTGCCGTGAATCTGCACCGGGAAGATGTGTGGATGTACCTCGCGAATCTCGCCTACGGCGTGACCACGACGCGGGATCCGCAGACCGGCGGAACCGACGTGCTCACCTACGCCGACCTCGTGGAGGCGGGCCGCATCCCCGGACCGCGAATCTACTCCACCGGCCCCGGCGTCTTCTGGCAGGAGGAGATCCGCGACCTCGATCACGCCCGGACCCTGCTCCGCCGCTACTCGGACTACTGGGACACGAAGACGATCAAGATGTACGTGGCCGGAAACCGTCAGCAGCGCCAGTGGATCATCATGGCGTCGCGCGAGCTCGGGCTCATGCCGACAACCGAGGGATCACTGAACATCCGGCAGAACCTGGCCGAATCGCTCGACGGCTATCCGGGGCTCGAGCACTCACTTCCGATCCACCCGCTGTTCGCGGACTACGTCGAGCTCTTCGCACGCACGGGGCGGGTCTACTCCCCCACCCTGCTCGTCTCGTACGGGGGCCCCTGGGCCGAAAACTGGTTCTATTCCACCGAGAACGTCTACCACGATGAGAAGCTCCGGCGCTTCACTCCTCGCGACGTGCTGGACGGGGTGGCGCTCCGGCGGAGCCAGTGGTTTCATGAAGACGCGCACGTGTTCCGGCAGCACGCCCGCTTCGTGGCCGACCTCGTGGCCGCCGGAGGAAAGGCGGGAGTCGGAAGCCATGGCCAGCTCCAGGGGCTCGGGTATCACTGGGAGCTCTGGGCCATGCAGGCCGGGGGGCTCCCCGAACACGATGCCCTGCGGGTGGCGACGATGCACGGGGCCGAGGCCATCGGGCTGGCCGGGGATCTGGGGTCGATCGAGCCCGGAAAGCTGGCCGATCTCGTGATCCTGAGCGGAAACCCGCTGGACGACATCCGGAACACCAACTCGATCCGCTTCGTCATGAAGAACGGCCGCCTCTACGACGGCGACACCCTCGCCGAGATCCACCCCACCCCACGCAACCTTCCGGCCAACTGGTGGGACAACCCGGATCCGGCGGGGGTGCCGGGGTTCAGGATCGGGGGGCGCTGACAGACCATTGAACTACTGGAGGCGGTCGGTAGCCCCCCAACCCCGAAGGGCGAGAGGGGGCGGCGGGCTCTCTTACCCCCCTTCCGCCACCCTCTTCGCCTCCGCTTCAAACTCGGCGAAGGGGATCCCGTCGGTGATCCAGGCCGGGGCCGGATCACCCTTCAGGTAGTGGCCGAACCACTCCAGGATCCGCCTGTGATAGTCGACCTGGTTCGGCTCCCGCTGGAAGCCGTGCCCCTCCCCTTCGTACACGAGCAGCACCATCTGTTTCTCGGCCCGCCTCGCGAAATTGTAGAACACCGTACCCTGCCACCACTCCACCACCCCGTCGTCATCCCCGAAGGCCATGAGGAGCGGGGTCTCCATCTCGTGAACCGCATGGAGCGGAGAGTTCCGGTAGTGCGCCTCCGGATCTTCCCAGAAGGGCACCTCCATCCTCCCCTGCCCCGTCTCCCAGTGATCCACCTCGGGCGCCCCCGGACCCCAGTGGATCTGCCCCATGAAGCTCACGAAATCGGTGAGCGGTGCACCGGCCACGGACGCGGCGAAGAGGTCGGTGCGGGTGGGCAGATACGCGGCCTGGTACCCGCCCCATGAGTGCCCGATGAGCCCCACGCTCTCCCGGTCCACGAGCCCCCGTTCCACGACTCCGCCGATTGCGGGGCGGAGCGCCTCGATCGCGCTGACTCCGGGGTCGCGGGCGCGGTAACGGATGTCCGGAAGGAGCACGAAGTACTCCTCCTGGGTCCAGACCGAGAAGTTGTAGTATGACCTCTCGCTCGGCACCTGGAAGCTGTGCATCTGGGGGGAAAGCATCTCGTAGGTGTACACGATCATCGGATACGTTCGGGAAGGATCGTGGTTGACCGGGTACAGGAGCACCCCCTGAAGACGTTCCCCTGCCTCGCTTTCGAAGTCCAGGAGCTCGGCCCGGGTCCAGGCGAAGTCCGCGAGGAAGGGGTTTGTCGCGGTGACCTGGCGGGCGTCGTGCAGGTCGGGCCCGCCCGCAAGGAGATTCGGAGAAAGGTCGCGACCCTCCTCCCGGTAGAGGAAGACTTCCGCGCTGTCGGCCTTCAGGAGCCCCGCCACCATGCGGTCCCGGAGCACGAGCCGCTCCACCCTTCCCTCCGAGAGCCGGGCGTACCCGCGGTTTTCGGTCCATTCCCCCCGGAGCGACAGATAGATCGAGGCGTCGGGATCGAAAGCGCGGGCGGCCGGATCCAGCCGGATCACGCGGTGGATGAGCGAGTCGTCCGCTCCATTCGTGAGCCTGCGCCCTCCCGATCCGTCCGGCGAGACGGCCCACACGTCGTACCGATCGTAGAGGAGCACGGAAGCATCCCCGGCCATCCACCCCCCTGTGCCGTGCGGGGGGAGGAGGTCGGTCGGGGTGTCGTACTCCTGGTTCGCAAAGCTCCCGGCCAGCCCCTCGGTGAGGTTCGCCCCCCGGCCCGTCGCGAGCTCCACGGCATGGTAGTCGGTGCCGTCGAAGGTGAGCAGGTACCGTCCATCCGGGCTTTCCCAGGAGTACCGCACGCGCTCCGCGGCCCGGGTCCGCTCCCCCGTTTCGGTGGAAGTCACCCAGACGTCGTGATACGGGCGACCGAACATGGTTCCCCAGTCATACGCTGCAGAGATCCTTTCCACCCCGAACTGCCCATCCCATGTGAGCCCCGCCGTCGCCTCGAGATCCGAGGCCACCTGCACGACCCGGCCCGACTCGGGCTCCCACACCGCCAGGAGGGTGCGACGGGCCTGAGCGGCAAGCAGGTTCTTCTGCTGGGGAATGAGCCGTACATCCCGCGTATGCCAGAGCTGCATTCCCGGGAGTTCCGGGGCCTCCGAGGATTCCGCGGAGTCAGATTCCGCTGCGCCTGGGGGGATCGGCCTCAGCCCCACCGCGATCCTTCGTCCGTCCTCCGTCCAGCGTGGCCCCGCGTGCCCGACGATCTGCAGGGTATCCGGCACGTCGGAAGGGGTCGGTGCCAGTTCGAGTCGCGCCCCCGGCCCCTGTTCCAGATCACGCCACGCGAGCACCGAATGCCCGGTGGAATCGGCGCCCATTGCCCCGGCGGAACGCAGCACGGCGAGATCGGCGGCGTCATCCCGCCATGCCAGCCGTCGATAGCTCGAAGTCGAATGATCCAGGACACGGAGCACCCCTTCGTTCGCCCGGTAGAGGTGCACCGCGTTCCCATCCTCATTTCCGGTGGCAATCACGAGCGCGAGCAATCCCCCCCGGTCGCTCCACGCGACCTCGCTCACGTTCCCGAAGCTCATCTCCGTTCCGCTCCGGAGATCGACGATTCGGAGATCGGCGCCCCGACCCTGAGCGTCTTCGGGAGAGTAGCCGTGGAGGGCGAGAAACCGGCCCGAAGGATCGAACGAGAGGGCCCGGACGCTGGCGAATTCCCGCTCCACGCCCGACTGCAGATCTCTCAGCCCGGCCCGATTGTGGATCGGTTTTTCCTCTTCGCGGAGCCGCTCGCGCTCATCCTCCGACATCCCGATCGACCAGGCGGCCCAGCGGGAATCGGCCGAGAACTCGGCCGCGCCCCCCCAGGGCACGACAAGGAGCGTGTCCCCCGCCAGAGGCCGGATACGCAGCTCCTCGGTCTCATCCACCCGGCGAACGCGGTAGGCCAGCCAGCCCCCATCCGGGGCGATCGAAGGCTGCAGCAGGCTTTCGAAGCGGCCGTACTCCTCGGGAGTCACACGAGGGCGCTCCTGCGCCGACGCCGGATGCGCTGCGGCGAGCGAGAGGAGAAGAATCACCGCGACGGAGGGGAGGCGGCGAATCACCGCGGCCGAGAGAAGGCGGCGGGTGTGAGGGGCGAAGCCGATCATGGACGGGTCTCCGAGGGTGAGGCAGATAGAGTCGGGTGCGGCCGTCAGAACCCTGAACTCCCGAACGTTCCCACGATAGGGACCGGGGGAGCGTGCCGACAGAGTGGCGTCAGGTCGGGGCGCCGCCGTAGCTTCCTCGGATGAACCCGATACGCCCTGACTGTCCCGCTCACCGCATGCCCCTCCGCGGGAGGGTATGCGTCCGGATGCGATCGCTCCCAGGCCGATGGATCGCCTGTCTGGCCCTGGCGGCGTTCGTGGGAGGGTGCGAGCGCTTCGGGGAGGCCAGTTCCCGGCCCGAGATGGAGCCGGGGAGCGCGGCAGGAGATAGCCGGCCGGCCGGGGCGCCCGATCGTGCTGCGGGGATCAGCCCAACTCCCTTCCCCGGCGGAAGGGTCGATATCTGGATCGCGAACGGTCTCGTGGTGGATGGCACTGGAAGCCCCGGCGTGCTGACCGACGTCCTCGTGAGCGACGGACGGATCGTTCACGTCGGCCCGGTCATCGCCGAAACGCTCGAAGCCGCTCAGCGGATCGACGCAGGAGGGCTCGTCGTGGCCCCCGGGTTCGTGGATGCCCACGCCCACGGAGATCCGATCGAAAGTGGAGCATTCCACAACTTCCTTGCGCAGGGGGTGACGACGATCGTCCTCGGACAGGATGGGAGCAGCCCCCCGGCGGGAGATTTCGCCCGACATCTCGCGGAGATTGACGCGGCGCGACCTGCGGTCAACGTCGCCACCCTCATAGGCCACAACACGATCCGGGCCGAGTCGGGCGTGGGCTTTGCCGCCTCGGATCCCGCCGGGCGGGCCCGGATGGCGGATCTGGTGGCGTCGGCCATGGACGCGGGAGCCTTTGGACTTTCGACCGGGCTGGAGTACACGCCCGGATCGCGCGGAGATCTGGATGAACTGGTGGCGATCGCGGAACCGGTCGGCGAGCGGGGCGGGGTCGTTTCGAGCCACATGCGGAACGAGGACGCCGACCGCATCGAGGAGTCACTCGGGGAGCTGATCGCACAGGGTCGTGGATCGGGTGCCCCGGTGCACGCATCGCATCTGAAGGTGGTCCTGGGGAGCGATCTGGAGCAGGCAGGGCGTCTTCTCGCCCTCATGGACTCCGCCCGCGCGGAAGGGATCCGGATCACGGCCGATGTCTATCCCTATACCGCTTCCTTCACGGGGCTGTCGATCCTCTTTCCCGACTGGGCGCGGCCCCCCAGCGACTACGAGACCGTGGTCCGCGAACGGCGCCAGGAGCTCTCCGAGTACCTCCGCGTCCGCGTCGAATCGAGGAATGGCCCCGCTGCCACGCTCTTCGGATCCGGTCCGTGGGCCGGGCAGACGCTGGCTCAAGTCGCCCGCTCCACCGGTCGCCCCTTCCCGGACATCCTGATCGAACTGGGGCCTTCCGGTGCGCGCGCGGCCTACTTCGTGATGGACGAGGATGTCATGACCCGCTTCCTCCTCGATCCCTTCACCGCGATCGCGTCCGACGGAAGCCCCACCATGGCCCATCCGCGCGGCTACGGGTCCTTCGCCCGGGTACTCGGCCGGTTCGTGCGGGATGAGGGACGTCTCTCACTGGAAGAAGCGGTCCGGAAGATGACGCTCCTCCCCGCCTCGATCTACGGACTGGAGCGGGAGGGCGAAGCGGAGACCGAGCTGAACCCGGGCGATCGGCAAGCCGCAGTGAGCCCGGGCGATGCCCCGGCGCGCGAAAACCCGCCGCGTGGACGAATCGCGCCCGGGTGGGCCGCAGACCTGGCCATCTTCTCCCTCGCCGAGATCCGGGATCCGGCTGATTTCCAGAACCCTCACCGGCTCGCCGGAGGGATGGCCACGGTGATCGTGAACGGAACCGTGGCCTGGTCGGTCGACGGCCCCGCCCCGGGACCCGGGGCCGGCCGCGCCCTTCGCTTCCGCTAGACCCAGAAGGACGGAGGGAGCCCGACTCCCTCCGGAGCCTTCCTCCCCACCGGACCACCTTGCCGGACCCCTCCTGCGGGCCTACTCTGCCGCTGTTCCCTTACCCAGCTTCCGTCCATTTCCCCTCATTCGGGCACGGCCTCATGAGAACGTCTTCCCGTCCGCAGTCTTCCCGTTTCCATGCCACACCCCGGCGAAGCGCTGCTTTCCGCGGCCTCGCCCCGGCACTCCTCCTCCTGACCCTGGGCGTGTGCGCGGCCCCCGCATCGGTTACCGCCCAGTCCCAGACTCCGCCCCTGCGGGACGGATGGGTGGGAGGCGAGGGCTCGGCGAACTACCGCCTCGCCGCGCGCTTCGCTCCCTACAGGATCTCGGAGCTCCTGCACAGCACCTCGGTGAACCCGAACTGGATCCCGGGGACGGAGCGTTTCTGGTACGAATGGGAGGAATCGGGAGGAAAGTTCTTCTACCTCGTGGATGCGGAGAGGAGCAGCCGCACGCTCATCTTCGACAACGACCGGATCGCCGCAGAGCTGACCCGGATCACCCGGGACCCCTGGGACGGGCAGAACCTCCCGATCCGCAACATCCGCTTCCTCGACGGAAACACTCTGGAATTCGAAGTTGAATCGTCTCAGATGGAGGACGAGGACGAGGAAGGGGAAGAGGAAGAGGAAAGGGACGACCAGGAAGAGCTGGATGAACAGGACGACCGCACCCGCACGACCACCCGGCGCGCGCGGAAGATCCACTATTTCCACTACACCATCGACACGCGGACCCTCCGCGAGCTGGAAGACTACGAGGCTCCCGATCGGCACCCGAACTGGGCGAGCGTCTCTCCGGACGGCGAGTGGGTGGTGTTCAGCCGCGCCTTCAACCTCTGGATGATGAGCTACGCAGACTACCAGAGGATCGTCGACGCCCGCCGGGGGCTGACCGGTGATTCGGCCCGGACCATGGAGGAAGGGGTCGACGTCGAAGAGATCCAGCTCACCACCGATGGCGTCGAGCACTACAGCTACGGAAATCAGGGACGAGGAGACAACGACGAAGAGACGCTGGAAGAGTACGAGCGTCGTCAGTCCGCAGGAATTACCTGGTCCCACGACTCGCGCTACTTCGCCCTGACCCGCCAGGATCGCCGGGAAGTCGGGGAGCTCTGGGTGGTTCACGTAGCCGGAAACGATCGCCCGCAGCTCGAGAGCTACCCCTATGACATGCCGGGCGAGGAGAAGGTCACGCAGACGGAGCTCCTCGTGTTCGACATGGCGTCGCGCTCGCTCTCCCCCATCGATGACTCCCCCTGGAAAGACCAGCGGATGGGGCTGTTCAACGCCCCTCCCCCACCGGACCGCACCCCGGAAGATGATCCGGGCGCCCGGTGGCTGTCCGACCAGACCGACGAACTCTACTTCTGGCGGAGGAGCCGCGACCAGCACCGGGTCGATCTGATGGTCGCGAACCCCGCCACGGGCGAGGTCCGCGTGGTCGTGGAAGAGCGCCTCAATACCTACGTCGAGCATCAGACCCCGCACCGCCTCTCGAACGGCGACCTCCTCTGGTGGTCGGAGCGGGACGGCTGGGCGCACCTGTACCGTCACGCCCCGGATGGTCGAGAGGTGGCCCGGCTCACGGAGGGCCCCTGGCACGTCTCCGGAATCGAGGGCGTGGACGAGGAGGGTGGTTTCGTGTACTTCACCGGCAACGCGCGGGAGTCGGACGAAGATCCCTATTACCGGCACCTCTACCGGATCGGGCTGGACGGCAGCGGCCTCCGGCTCCTGAACCCGGGGGACTTCGACCATCGGGTCTCCCTTTCCCCTTCCAATCGATACTTCGTCAACAACTACTCGCGGGTGAACACCATTCCCGCCGTCTCGCTCCATGATGCAGCGGGTCGCGAACTGCTCGATCTGGAGGAGGCGGACTTCTCGGCCCTTCTCGCCGCGGGGTATCAGTTCCCCCAGCCGTACCGGGTGAAGGCCGCCGATGGCGTGACCGATCTCTACGGCGTGATGTACCTCCCCTACGATTTCGATGAAAGCCGCATCTATCCGATCGTGGCCTACGTCTACCCCGGCCCGCAGACCGAGTCCGTGTCCAAGTCCTTCTCGACGAACTCTACGGAGCAGGCGCTCGCTCAGTTCGGGATGGTAGTGATCACGATCGGGAATCGGGGCGGGCATCCGGATCGCTCGAAGTGGTACCACAACTACGGATACGGAAACCTCCGGGACTACGGGCTGGCCGACAAGAAGGCCGCCATCGAGCAGCTCGCGGACCGCCATCGCTTCGTGGACATCGATCGGGTGGGGATCTACGGGCACTCGGGAGGGGGCTTCATGTCCACAGCGGCGCTCCTCGTCTACCCGGACTTCTTCCACGTCGCGGTCTCATCGGCAGGGAACCACAACAACGACGTCTACAACCAGAACTGGTCGGAGAAGCACCACGGGGTCCGGGAGATCGAAGACGCGGAAGGGAACGTCACCTTCGAATACTCGATCGACCGGAACTCGGACATCGCGGGGAATCTGGAGGGTCGCCTGCTGCTGACCACGGGAGACGTGGACAACAACGTCCACCATGCGGGCACCTTCCGGATGGCGGAGGCGCTCATCCGGGCGAACAAGCGCTTCGACTTCTTCGTGTTCCCGGGCCAGCGGCACGGCTTCGGGAACATGAGCGACTACTGGTTCTGGCTGCGGGCCGAGTACTTCGTGAAGCACCTGCTCGGTGACACACGCTGGAACGTGGACATCACCGAACTGAACAACGAGGTCGAACGGGGCCGCTGAAACCGGGTGCGTTCGCCTGGGGGATGCGTCCCCCCCCGGGCGCCCTGGTCAGCGCTCGAAGGTGAGCTGTGACGAGCCCGTGCCAAGAAGAAGCGTGTTCCCCTGGATGAGCGCGGTGTCGATCGCCCCGCTCGTGAGTACCAGGACCAGAGTGTTCCGGGTGCGAGTCCATGTACAGCCGGTCGTTTCGCTGTAGCTCTCCGGTTCTTCCTCCGGGAATCCCTCTTCGAAATCGATCTGAACCGAGCAGGTCGCATCGGCCTGGACCCGAAACTCACCGCTCACGATGCGTCGTTCGAAGCCTCCGTCGAGCCGGGCCGTCACATGCGGCAGGAACTCGGCGCCCACCTTGACCAGCGCGTAGCTGCCGACCGGCGAAGGTTCCGTACCGACGGATGAATCCTCGCACCCCGGGAGGTAGAGGCCGAGCACGAGCAGGAGGATCCAGCCGGACCGGACCCTCAGGCTCCTCAACTCCCTCTCATGGAGCGACACGCAGCGTGCGACAGGTGCCATCGGTTCTCCGCGGCCCGGGCAGGGGGTCAGTCAGGGAGGGGTCATCAGGGTGGGGATCGCAACGATCCCTGCGGCCACGATGAGGATGGCACCGATGGCCGCAAGAATCAACGCCAGCCGCTCGCGATCCCGATTCCAGAGCCCGGCGAGAAGGAGGATCACTCCCACGAGAAGCAGGATCCCCGGCATCGTGTCGAACTCCTTTCCTCAGTTCCGGACCGTGCGTGGGAACCGGCTGTTCACCACGTTCGCGAAGGAAGAACCCCAGCGGTAGTTGAAGCCCACGGAGGCTTCGTACTGATACCCCGTGGGGAGCGCCTGCCGTCCGAGGAGGATGTCCTCGTCGGAGATGCTCCCCGCCGGAACATGGATCTGATCCGCTACCCGGGATGCCGAGCCGGATATGTTCAGCTCCAGCCCCCTCACCACACGCAGACTCAGATCCCCTCGGAGGCCGTACGAATAGAGCGAAGTGTCGTGCAGGTACTGCGCGGCATCAACCCCTATCCCGGCATTCCCCCACTGCTCCCGGGCATTGTACACGATCGCGAAGCGATGCTGGGGAAGCGTCTCCGATGTCTCGCCGAAGATCGTTTCCTCGTAATAGTCGGAGTACTCGACGCCGACAGCATAGTGGACGATCATCTGCCGGCGCGTCGCCTGCATGTACGGGAAGTAGTTCCATTCCACCGCGGGCTGGACCGAAGCCCTCGCCCGGTAGTTGTTCTGGACCGAGTTGGACCCACCCGCGTCCAGCCCGATGGAGATGTGATCGGAAATGCTCCGGACGACAAGCGCCGAGGCGCGCCAGGAATCGGTATCGTTGTCGATCGAGCGACCGTCGGAGAGCTGAATCTCCTCGCGCCGAAAGTTGGACCAGACCGAGAGGTTCACCTTCCAGGTTTCCGTCACTCGATCCCCGTTGAACTGCGGGTTCAGGCGCCGTTCGGAACGGGTCTCGCGGATGTTCAGGTTCCCCGTGAGGCCGAAACGGAAGGTCCAGAAGTCCCAGCGGTCCTGGAGTGACGGGTCTCCCTCGGTGAGGACCCCTTCCGGAACCTCCCCGGAAACCCGGACGGGACCGGTATAGTCGAGGGTGAAATTCTGCCCCTGGCCGAACTCGACCGCATAGCGAAGGAGCCCCAGACCGAGGGCGTGCGTCACGCCGTCGATCACATCCTGCCGCGCGTCGGCCCCGTGAGACACATAGGTGAGCTCGTCGTTCCTCCCATGCAGATTCTGCAGACCGATGAAATCGAGCGTATACCGCTGTCCGGAGCCCACTGGCGTCCCGGTGACGATCACATGGATATCGGCATCCTCTCGATCGCGAACCCAGTTCACATAGGTGATCTCGGTTCTGAAGTGGTCCTGCGGGCATCCACCCATCTGGATCTGGCAATCCAGAAACACCCTCGGCACAAGTTGAGGAAGGGTCTGGTTGCGGGAGCCGAGCTGGGACTCAGCGGAACCCGGGAGAATCCAGAGTGCCCCAAGCGTGAGAGCCACAACTGCCACGATCCGTCCCCATCCGCGTCTCCCTCTGGTGGGGGCGGTCACTGCGTGCCTGCTGTGCAAAGCTCCTCCTGTCAGTCCGGACACGGGTTGAAGGGCGGCCACAGATCCACCCGCATCCCCGGTTCGTGACCCCAGCCTCTGATGACACGCGGGAACCCGTTTCTGTTGAGATCCTGGCTCTCCTGAAACCCAGGCCCAGGTCAACCGATCTCTGGTGATAGAGATCCTCCGCCATGACGGATGCCGTCCCGCGTCTGGACGAGAATCGGCTCTTCCCCGGGGCGGTGCCGTCGACTTTTCCCATCGGCGGTCGCGGGATCGTCTGATCCCCGGCTCCCATCAGCCGAGGCTCCGGCGCCGTCTCCACGCGCCCCCGTTCTGGGGGTCCCCGACTGCTCGTCCCCGCCCCCGACGAAGTGGCGCTGGAAGAACGCTGCGATGTCGTCGACCAGAGAATACATGACTGGCACCACGATCAGCGTGAGGAAGGTGGCGAAGATGATGCCCACGATCACGGCGATGGCCATCGGACTCCACCAGGCCGCCTGCTCCCCTCCCCAGTAGAGGTCGGGACTGAGCGACCGATAGAGACCGAAGAAGTCGAAGTTCAGCCCGATGGCCAGGGGAACGAGCCCCAGCGCGGTGGTGATCGCCGTCAGAAGCACCGGCCGAAGGCGAGTCATCCCGCCCTGCACGAGCGCCTCCCTCCTCGGCATTGCATCCCGTGCCCGGAGGATGTCGATGTAGTCGATCAGGACGATCGCGTTGTTCACGACAATCCCGGCGAGCGAGATGATTCCGACGCCCGTCATGATGATCACGAAGGGCATATTGAAGAAGACGAGGCCCAGGAGCACCCCTACAACCGACATGAGTACCGATGTCAGGATGATCAGCGGCTTCACGATGGAGTTGAACTGGCTGATGAGAATGAACGCGATCAACATGAGTGCAATTCCAAAGGCCATCGAGAGGAAGGCCTGAGCCTCCTGCTGATCCTCGAGCTGTCCCGTATACCTGAGCTGGTATCCGGGGGGGAGGCCGTCCCGAGCGAAGTCGGCGAGAGTGGCCTGAACCTCGGCCAGAACCTCGTTCTGGTTGTACCCCGTCCTCACCTCGGATTCGATCGCGGCCAGACGGTCCATGTCCTTTCGCCGGATGGACCCCAGTCCTTCGCCGACATCCCACTCCGCCACTGAGGAGAGGGGGATCTGCGCCCCTCCCTCCGCCACCACTACGAGATCGGCGAGTGCGGAGGTCACGTTCCGGTAGGGCTCGGCGAGCCGCACCACGATATCGTACTCGTCGTTCCCCGTGCGATACTTGGCTGCTTCGACCCCCTGGATCGCCCCGCGAATCGCCGTTCCCACGTCGATCGTGGAAAGCCCATAGAACGACGCCAGCTCGCGATTCACATTCACGGAAAGCTCGGGCCGCGCCTCATCCAGGTTGCTCTTGAGTCCAACGAGCTTTTCGGCAACCGGCGAGGCTCGCAGAATGGCAAGCGCCTCATCCGAGAGCCGCTTGAGCTCACCCGGGTCGGTCCCGACGATCTCGATGCTTACCGGTGCCCCACTCGGAGGTCCCTCCTGCATCGCCTCCACCCGCACCTCCATTCCGGGGATCTCCCGGCCGAGCCGCTCCTGCAGGGTGGCCAGGGTCTCGAACGCGTCGCCGCTCCGCTCTCGGTACTGCAGCATCGACAGCGTGAGTCGGGACTCGTTCCCCGCGCTCGCCCCGCCCATCATCATGTTCCCGCCGCCGCTTCCCGAGGTGGATACCATCGACTCCACGTCGCCGAAACCGGGGAGCTGTCGGGCCTCCGCTTCCAGCCGCTCCGCCACCCCATCGGTGACCGCCACCCGTGTGCCAACCGGGCCCTCGACATCGACCCAGATCTGCGCAGGCGGGATCGACTCGGGGAAGTACTCGACGCCATGATTGAATCGCCCGAAGAGCACAAAACTGCCGACGAACACGACGGCGCAGATTCCCATCACGAGGAGTCTGTGATCGAGCGACCACCGGAGGGTACGCTCGTATCGCCGAACAATGCGGGGCATGGTGCGGGTCTGGAAGGCCTTCCCCAGGCGGTCCAGAACGGTGCGATGAAGCACCACCAGGCCGACGACCGTGAGGGCGAGCAGCACCGCCGTGAGGAGGTTCGACCTCGCCACTACCAGGAAGGAGAGCACGCTCCCGCCGATGATGGCCCACTTCGCCGGGCGCGTGAGCGGCTTCGACGGGGCTCCTTCCGGCTTGAGGAAGATGGCGCAGAGGGTCGGGATGATCACGAGCGCCACGAAGAGGGAGCTCGAAAGCGTCACGATGAGGGTGAGCGGAAGGTAGCGCATGAACTCACCCACCACGTCCGGCCAGAACATGAGGGGGGCGAAGGCCGCCAGAGTCGTCGCCGTCGCGGCGATCACCGGCATCGCCACCTCACCCGTCGCCTTCCGGGCCGCCATGGGCGGGCTCCATCCCTCTTCGACGTACCGGTAGATGTTCTCCACGATGACGATCGCGTTGTCCACGAGCATCCCGAGCGCCAAGATCAGCGAGAAGAGCACCACCATGTTCATCGTGATCCCCAGCAGCGAGAGCACGACGAACGACACGAGCATCGAAGCCGGAATCGCCAGCGCCACGAAGGCCGCCGTCCGGAGGCCCAGAAAGAAGAGGAGCACCGCCAGAATCAGGATCAATCCCGAGATGATGTTGTTCTCGAGCGAACTCACCATCTGGTAGATGTCCCGGGACTGGTCGCCGGTGATCGACACCTGGGTGGTAGGCGGGAAGAGGGGCGCCATCTCCGCGATGATCGCGTTCACGAGTTGCGCCGTCTCGATGATGTTCTCGCCGCTGCGCTTCACCACATCCAGCGTTACGACCGGGTTTCCGTTCAAGCGCGCGTAGCTCGTGCGCTCTGCGAACCCGAAGTCCACGCTCGCGACATCACGCACGTAGACACCGCGGCCGTCGAAGGTGCCGACGACGAGATCCGCGATGACGGCCGGATCCACGAACTCGCCATCCACACGGACCAGGTAGCTCACGGCGCCTACATCGATCGAGCCCCCCGGGACGTTCACATTCTCGTTCCGGATCGCGTCGACGACATCGCTGATGGCAAGCCCATGGTATTTGAGCCGGGGAAGATCGACGTCCACACTGACTTCCCGCTCCAGCCCACCCCGGAGGTCGACCCTCAGGACCTGGGGGAGCTGCTCGATCCTGTCCTGCAGCTCCTCGCCGATCTCCTTCAGCCGGACGAGCCCGTACTCCCCGGCCAGGTTCACCTGCATGATCGGGAACTCGGTCAGGTTGAACTCCGCGATCACCGGTTCCTCGGCGTCACTCGGGAGATCGGGTTTCGCCAGATCGACCTTCTCTCTGACCTTCTGAAGCGCCTCGTTGAGATCCGCAGTGAGCGCGAACTCGACCGTGACGCTCGAATATCCCTCGACGGAGATCGAGGTCATTTCCTGAACTTCGGAAATCGTGTTCAGCTCTTCCTCGATCACCCGCGTCACCAGGGTTTCCATGTCTGCGGGTGACACTCCAGGATATATCGTCGAAATCGACACGATCGGGATCTCGATCGCCGGCATCGATTCCTTCGGGATGTTGTTGTAGGCAAGGAGTCCCGCAAACGAGAGGATGATGAAGAGCATCACCACGCTCGTCCGGTGGGCGACCGAGAAGGTGGTCAGCCCGAACTCCTTGAAGCGCGAAAGGAACTCCGGATCGTGTTCGGGGACCTCCGGGCGCTCGCCCTCCAGGTAAGCCAGATTCGCCCGCTCGGGGTCGTTCGGCCCCTGGTACCCGCGATCGGGCCCCTCCGGGGTGTTGGGGGTCATCGAACTTCTCCTTCCTGTACCCGGGTCCGCGAGCCCACCACCTGAATCCGATCCCCATCCGCAAGCTGGTTCTGCCCCGTCACGATCAGGCGTTCTCCGGGCTCGAGTCCCGACTCGATCACGATGCGGTTCTGCTGGCTCGTGCCGATCACGACCGGTCGCACGCGGGCCACGTCTCCCCCGTCCCCGGCCTCGGCGACGAAGGCCACGAATCCGTTCTCGACCCGCACGACGGCCTCCTGGGGTACCACGACCGCATCCGGAATCCGACGCCGGGACACCTCGATGTTCGCGACCATTTCGGGCTTGATGACCCGGTTCGGGTTCGGAACGAGGATTTCGATCTCGAAGGTGCGGTTGCGAGCGCTGACCGTGGCGCCGGCGAAGCGCACGGATCCCGCAAACGTCTGTTCAGGGAGGACGTCGAAGGTCACCCGGGTCTGGGCCCCTGCGCGTACGTCTCCCGCGAACCTTTCGGGAATCCCGCCCAGCACCTTGATGGGATCGGTCTGAACCAGCCGCGCTACGGGCGTCCCCGCCGAAACCATGGTTCCGACTTCGACCAGGCGATCTTCCACGATCCCCGAAATGGGGGCTCGCACCACGGTCCGCGCGAGCCGCTCGGCGAGCGTCTCGAGAACGGCTTCGGCCTGCTCGAACTGATAGCGGGCCTCGAGGTATGCGAGCTCCGATCCGATTCCGTCCACTTCGAACAACCGCCGTCGGCGCTCCCAGCCTTCCCGTGCGAGGGCCGCGCGGGCTTCCGCCTCGCGGAGCTGGGTTTCGAGGATGCGCGCGTCGATCCTGAGAAGCGGATCGCCCTCACGGACGGCCGCCCCTCGCGCCACGAGCAGCTCACGCACCACCCCGGCTTCCTCGGTCGAGATCACCACGTCCCGGATCGCCTGCACGGTCCCGGTCACCCGGATCACCTCCTCGAAGTCCTCCGAAGCAAGGGGGAGCACTTCCACGTTGATGACCCGCTGGACGGGAGCGGCGTCCTCGTCGGAGGCGCCGGAGGCGTCGCCGCCGCAGCCGGAAAGTACGACTCCCGCCATCAAAGCGGTCATGGCAAGGGTCCAGCGGCTTCCAGGGAGTGGCATGGCTCTCGTCTCCGGAGAGGATGTATGTGTGACCTTCACGACACGGCGGGATTTCATCGTCCCGCCCCCCGGGCGGGAATCGGCAGGTCCCCGACGAGTTCGTCGAGGCGCGCCCGGCTGGACAGGTAGTCAAAGACCGCCTCGGCGTAGTTGAATTCGCTCTGGCGAAGCGCCACCTCGGCATCGGTGAGTTCGAGCTGGCCTCCCAGTCCCTCGCGGTACTGCGCGCTCGCGATCTCGTATCCCCGGCGGGCGAGTTCCACGGCTCCGCGCTGACCCGTGGCTCTGAGGCGGGCTTCTTCCACCTGCTCGAGCAGGGTACGGAGATCGCTGCGGAGCCGGTCCTCCGCGAGCTCGCGATCGATCTCGGCCGACCTCAGCGCCGCGCGCCTCTGGTCCACACGGGCCCCTCTCTGGAACCCGGTGAAGAGGGGAAGGGTGACCTGCACCCCCAGGAGCTTCCCGTACCCTCGCTGATCGGAATCGCCGAAGAAATTCGGCGAACCGTCCTGCTGCGCCTGTACCTGGTAAGTGCCGAAGAGCGAAACCTTGGGGAGGTACTCGGCCTGCTCGAGCCTCATTTCCGTGTGCCGGAGCCCTTCCACGAGCTCCGTCTGCTGGATCGGGGAGTTCCCCGCCCGCGCGCGTCGGTAGAGAAGGTCCATCGCCTCCGGGTCATCGGAGTACGACAGCTCCACCCCTGTAAGCCGGAGGATCTCCCGGTTCTCCGCATCGTTTGCATCGATGTCCGAGAGATCCATTCGGGCGAGCGTGCCGGCTACCTGCAGCCGGGTTCCCTCCGGGAAGTCCAGCTCGATCACCATCTCCCGCTCCCGCTGCGCCGCCTGGTTCATGGCGCGACGGAGCTGAGGCTCCAGGTTCGCGAGTTCGACTTCGAGCCGGAGCACGTCGTAGTCCGAGACGAGGCCCGCCCGGTTCAAAGCCCGCGTCTCTTCGAGCGACTGGACCACCCGCTCGACACTCCGCTCGATCAGGCGGGCCTGCTCCTGCACAAGGAGGAGGTCATAGTAGAGCACACGAACGCGGGTCAGCACCTGATGCGTCGTCCCCCGGACCGCCTCTTCCTGCAGGGCGCGGAATCGGCCTGCGGCGCCCACGCCGATGAAGGCCTGCGCCTGGAAGAGCGGCTGATCGAGCGAAATCGTGTTGCTCCAGACGTTGTCGGCACCGAACTGCACCCGGATCAGATCGTCCGGTCCGGCGTCGGGGTTGAAGATGATGGCCGGGAGGAAGGTCGATGGGGGCTCCAGATTGCGCGTGTAACTTCCGGAAAGATCAAGCTTCGGCCAGACGCTCCCCCAGGCCTCGGCCACCTGGCCTTCGGCCTCCGCGAGTCCCATGCGTGCCTGTGCAATGGGTCGGCTGTGTTCGAGAGTGAGGGAGAGGGCCTCGGCCAGGGTGAGAGTGCGCACTTCCGCCGCCTCGGCCCCCCGAGGGGCCTGGGCCTCGAGCCGCTCCGACCCGATGGGGAAGACCCAGTCCGGGAGGGTCAGTGCGATCACGCCGAGGGTGAGTCCCGTCAGGGCGCGGAGCGCGCGGTGAAGAGACGGAGGGGGTTCCATGTAACTCAACGGGAGTTCTCCGCGGGTTCCGGGGGTCTGGATGGGAAGAGTGGCTGATCCGCTGCCGATCCCGCCTGCCTACGGGGACACATGGCCGGATTCTTCAGGCTGCTCGGCATCGAGCTCGGCGCCGGATCGGTCTGCGGACATCGAGGCGCAGTGAGCCGTCTGCAGCATCTCGCGGTACTCGGGCGTGGCGATCCCGATGAAAAGCTTGTTCATCGTGCCTCGGTACATCTGCCGGAACTCTGCCTCGGGAACCGGGAGCATCCCGCGCAGATGAAGAGAGATCAGCCCGTAGGACTGTGCCCAGAGTGCGAGCCCTATCCTCTGCGGTTCGTCGGGACAGAGAATTCCGGACTCGATGCACTCCCTCACACGATCGTGCCAGAACTGCTGCACGGAACACCCCAGCTCCTGCAGCTCCGAGGGGAGGTCATCGAGCCCCATGACCTCCGTAAAGGCGGAGAACATGTGGAAGAAGCGCGGATTTTCGAGTGCGAAATCCAGATACGCCTGCCCCGCCATCTGCATCCGCTCGAGCGGGGTCCGGCCCTTGAGCGCACTGTAGAGGTACTGGACCAGCACGTTGTATGCCTCGTCCAGAACCTCGAGGAGAACCCCCTCCTTGCTCGGGAAATGGCGATAGAGAGCGGGGGCCGTCACCCCCACCGAGCGAGCGAGCTTCCGCATCGAAAAACCCTCGAACCCATCTTTCAGATAGAGTTCGCAGGCACATCCCAGGATTCGATCTCGTGATTCCGACATGGTGAACACTGTAAACCCACACCATCATTTCGTCAATGGGGAGCGGACAACCGTGGTCACATTGTGAATAACTTCACGAAGATGCGGGGCGCTGACAGCCTGTCAAGACGGCGAAGCAGAGGAGTCCGGCTCGAGCGTCATCCGGATGATCCGGTCTCCTTCCAGAATCGAATCCAGGACCCCGGCCCCGTCCTCAACCCAGCCGACCGCGGAGAAGCCGCCGTCCAGATGGGGCTGGATCGAATGGGTGACGAACCACTGCGAGCCTTCCGTGTCCTTCCCCGTCGAGGCCATGCCCACCGTCCCCCTCAGGAAAGAGGTTCCGGTGAGCTCGCTCCGGATCCGATATCCCGGCCCACCCGTCCCGTCGCCGACTCCGATGTCGCCTCCCTGGACCAGGAAGTTTGGAATGACCCGGTGGAAGCGCGTACCGTCGTGGGCCTGACTCGCGACCTGCCGGTCGAGCGCCAGAACCGAAAGCGGCGCCACCTCGGCCGCGAGCCGGATCCGGAGAACGCCGCGCTCCGTCTCGACGGTGAGGCGTGGGAAGGGTCCGAGCGCCGCGAGGCGGTCCCAGTCGAGGGCGACCCCGGGGTCGGGGACCGCGAGCCGCTCG
>JBGTMU010000320.1:0-14874 GCA_041743405.1 Longimicrobiales bacterium
AGTCGGGGCGGGACGTCCTGAAGCACAGCAGCGGCCGACTCGGCCGACAGCGTCTCGAGCACGGCCGCGGCGGAAGCGGGATGCGCGCGGAGCAGCCCGAGCGCCAGCTCGATTCCTGTCTTCTCAGCCACCCGATCCCTCGCGGATCAGCAGCGTGCACGGCTGCTCCCCGAACCACTTCCCCGGGACGGAAACCTGGCCATCTTCCGTTTCGAGGATCACGACGCGGCCGCCAAGCGAGATGATGCGGCCTTCGATCGGGCCGATGCGGATCGCATCGCCCTTGCGGTACCGCTCACGCATGTCGCGAACGCTCAGCAGGTCCGTCACGTGGCTGCGCGCACCGAAGCCGAACGCCAGTGCCGCTCCGCCCGCCACAGCACCAACGACGATGCCGGCCAGCACGACAAGGACCGTAGTGTCGAGGCCGAGCAGGTCGAGCGCGATGACGGTGGTGACCGCCCAGATGGCGATCTGCGACCCGGCCGCGAGCGTTGCCCGATAGCTGAGGCTGGCCGTCGCGTTGCGCACGGCATCGCGCACGAACTGGCCGAGCAGGAAGCCGACGATCAGGATGAGCGCCGCGAACGCGGCCGCTGGCAGGTGCGCAAGGATGCGGTCGAACCAGTCGGCGAACAGGGTGAGACCCCAGACCTGGGCAGCCGCACCGATGAACGCGAGCAGCACGATCCAGAACGTGAGCGCGCCCAGAAGTGCGGACAGACGGCCGGGATGGCTGAACCGGCGTGCGCCGCTCGGGAGCAGGCGCGGCAGCCAGCGTCCCAGACGCGTGGCCAACCGCACGACCGCCGCCCGCAGCAGCCACGCCAGCAGCCATCCCACGAGCAGGAGCAGGAGTCCGCCGAACAGATTCGGGAGGTACTCGCTCACCGCATCGCCGAGCCGCGCAGGCAGCCCCACGACACCGTCACGGCTGCCGTCCACCTGCATGGTCGCGCTCCCTGTCGGCGCTTGCTACGCCAGGTGTGAGGAGACTGTAGTACCGCCGGGCTGGCCTGCTTCTCTCGCGAGGCCGGTCCGGCGTTCATGGTTACAGATCGAGCCCGTCCGGGGACTGGAGTGTCAAACGCCCTCCGTGGGCGGAAAAGCAAGGTAGGGCGCGGCTTCAGGCCGTGCAAGCAACCGGAGAGAGGGGGTCCTTGGGGACGTCGAGGCGGGATCCATGCTGACAAGCAATCCCCACCAGAGCGGACACTGGACGGCCGCTCGGGAGGGGGAGATCCCTCCAGTCCATCGTCGCTACCGCCTGCGCCTCAACCCCAGCCATGGCGGCCACCTGCCCCTGGCGGGCCATGCTCTGCTCGACCGCCTCCCTCCTCTGCCGGCGGGAGAGGGGGTCGCCAACCAGAGGACGGGCCAGTCCCCCGGTTACTCGCCCCGTCGAATCTCTCCGCACCAGTTGGTATGGATCCGTCTCGCCAGCCCAGGTGACCCCCTGCGGCCGAATAGCCATGATGGGAGCAGGGCCGAAGGGGACGTCGTCCCATTCCGGCACGGGAACTTCCATCTCACGCTCCGCGCTTCGCGACCAGCATCTGATCGACCGTCCGGAGCAGTTCTCCGGGGATGACGGGTAGCGGGAGGAAACGAATTCCCTGGTGGAGTGCGTGCTCCACCGCCATTCCTTGGTCGGTCGGCTCCGCGAGGAGGAGGACCGCCAGGTCGGGACGCCGGGCGCGCAGTGTCGCCGCCAGCGTCAGGCCGCTTCGGCCAGCGATTGCCGTGCGGGAGATGAGGAGGTCCAGCTGGCTGCCCTCCTCTTCGAAGCGCTGGTTCGCCTCGTCCGCGTCGCGCGCCTCGAGGACCGTATGTCCTCCCGCCTCCAGCACCCGGGTCCGGACCGAGCGGTCGCCGCTGCCGTCCACCAGGAGTATGACCCCGGTCTCCGCAGCGTAGGGGGCCGGGAGCAGGGGGCCTGAGCCATCGTGCCGTTCCGTTCCCTTCTCCATGGCGGGAAGGTAGACCGAGATGGCGGCTCCCTGTCCGGGGAGGCTCTCGACGTCCGCGCTCCCTCCGGCTTGCCGGGCGATCCCGTACACGGTCGCGAGACCCAGGCCGCCGCCGAGTGCGGGTCCCTTGGTGGTAAAGAAGGGATCGAAGACCCGGTCCTGGATCTCCCGAGGGATGCCTTCGCCGGTGTCTCGCACCGTGATGCATGCGTAGTGACCGGAACCCATCTCCACCGGTCCCTCCCGGGCCCCGAAGGTGACGTTCCGCGTCTCGATCGTGAGGGTCCCGCCCTCGGGCATCGCGTCCCGGGCGTTCAGAGCCAGGTCCACGAGGACCTGTTCGATCCGCGCGGGATCGGCTTCAACTGGCGCCAGGTCGGGGTCCAGATCCTTGACGAGGTGGATATCCTCTCCAAGCACCTGCGTCAGCAGGTCCTCCGCTTCCCCCACGAGCTCGTTCAGGTCCAGCGTCTGGGGCAGCGAGATGTGGCCGCGGCCAAGCTCCAGGAGGCGTCGGGTCAGGACGCGGCCGCGCTCTGAGGCCTTCCGGATCGCGTCGAGGTACGCGAGCCGGGGGTCGTCACCGGGCAGCTCTTCGGCGAGGAAATCAACGTTTCCGGTGATCGCGGTGAGGAGGTTGTTGTACTCGTGGGCGATGCCTCCGGCCAGCCTCCTGATCGCTTCGTTCTTCGTGGAGTCGCGCAGGCGGACCTCGGACTCCCGAAGGGAACGGTGCGCACCGACCCGATCCGTCACGTCCCGCGCGATTCCCTGGACCGACACCACTTCGCCGTCCACCACGACGGGCGTCTCCACGATCTCCACGAAGATGATCCGGCCATCCTTGCGGCGGTTGACGGCGGTATATCCGCTCGCGGTCCGGCTCTCTTCGAAGGCGAGTCGAGTCAGCTCGTGGACCGTCTCGTCGGAAGGATCCCCCGGGTGCAGGATCTCGAACGGACGCCCCACCAGCTCCTCCGGCTCGTAGCCGTACACCTCCTTCGCGCCCGGGGACAGGTAGGTGAAGCGGTGGTCGGGTCCGTGCTCGAAGAAGACCACCCCGGGTATGCCCTCCACGAGACGGCGGTACCGTTCGGCCCGTGGCCGATCATCCTCCGCTGATCCCGCTTCCTTCTCACGCACGGACCTCTCCCCTGGGCTGGTCGATCGGCTCTACGGTGCATGACAATGTGGTGGTGCGGCGCACGGAGTGCCAGCGTGGTCGCTCGCCCCCCACCGACCTCTACCCCCCGGTAGCGCTTCAGGCTGTCACACCCTCATCCCTTCATTCGTTTTCCGGATCACAACACAGTTTGTGCTGAACCCGAACCCGAACGAATGAGGACGAAAATGCGCGCCTTTTCCCATAGAGCCTTCTGTCTGATTCCGACCCTGGCCCTCCTCGTGGCCGGAGGCACGGGGTGTGACTCGATCACCGGAGCCGATCGCGCTCCCACCGTGACCTTCTCCTTCGATTTGGACCGCACTGCCGATGCCGGGGAGTGGACTGCCGGCTTCTCCGACTACGCGCCGCAGATGGAAGAGGCGATGGATCTTCAGTCCGGACATGCGCTTCTTCCCGAATCCTTCGGAATGGAAGGGAAGAAGGGGCTCTTCATCAGCGCCCGCAACCACTCCGACGACGTGTTCATGTTCTGGACCTCGCGGGTCACTGGGCTTGAGCCCGACCGCTGGTATCAGGTCGATTTCGAAGTGGAGTTCGCTACCGAGGCCCCGGCGGAGTGCGTCGGCGTTGGGGGTGCACCGGGGGAATCCGTCTGGGTGAAGGCCGGGGTCGCCGAGGTGGAGCCCGAAGCGGCCCTCGCTACCGGGGGCGGGGAGGAGCTCTGGCTCATGAATGTGGACAAGGGCAATCAGGCGAACGGGGGCCCCGACGCCCACCTGCTCGGCGATATCGGAATCGCTTCGAGCGACTGCCTCGACTGGAAGTGGGGAGTGAAGACGCTCGTGTCGAGCGAACCCTTCGATTTTCGGACCGACGCGTCGGGCGCGGGTTGGATCCTGCTTGGCACCGACTCGGGCTTCGAGGGCACGACCCGGCTCTTCTACACGAGGCTGGAGGCGGTCTTCCGGCCGCTGTGAGGCGGGAGGGGGGCGGGGGTGCTAGCGATCCCGATCCCCCCGGTACCCCGGCCCCCTGAGCGCCCTCCCCGGCCCCGCCCCGGTGTGTTCGCCGTTGCGAAGCACCGCCACCCCGTTCACCCAGAGCTGCTCTACCCCGACCGAGAACTGGTGCGAGTCCTCGAAGGTGGCGCGGTCCCCGATCGTCTCGGGGTCGAAGATCACGATGTCCGCGAACATTCCGGGGCGCAGGAGCCCGCGGTCCGTGATTCCCAGCCGGATCGCCACCGCGGAAGTCGCCTTCCGGACCGCCTCTTCGAGTGAGATCACCCCCTCCTCCCGTACGTAGTGCCCGAGAATACGGGGGAAGGTGCCGTACGCCCGCGGGTGCGCCTCACCCGTGGCCTGGGCGGGATCGAGCCCCGGGGCGTCGGTTCCGAACTTCATCCAGGGCTGCTGCATGTTCAGGCGCACATTCTCTTCCGACATCAGGAAGTAGATCGTGCCGATCCGCTGTCGCTCCGCCAGAAGCAGCGCCCGCGCGGCGTCCGTCCAGTCCATCCCCATCCCGGCGGCGATCTCGGAGAGCCTTTGGCCGGCCAGTCCTTCGTACTCGGGGCTCTCGAGTCCCAGGATCAGCACGTTCTCGGGGGTGGCAAGTCCGCAGAGATCTTCCCATTCCTTCGGCGAGGGATCGAGGACCTCGCTCCGGATGCGCGCCCAGATGGCGGGGTCTTCCATGTTCTCGAAGAGCCGCCCGCCCTCGGATGCCCAGGGAGGGAAGCAGGCGGTGAGGCCGGTGCCCCCGGCCACGTAGGGGTACATGTTCGCCTGAACGTCGAGGCCGCTCGCCCGGGCCGAGTTGATCCGGTCGATTGCAAGCGGACCGAGGCCGTGGTTCCGGACCCCGGCCGCCTTCAGGTGATAGATCTCCACCGGAATGCCGGCTTCGCTCCCGATCCGGATCGCTTCATCGATCGCCTCAAGCAGCCGGTCCGCTTCGGATCGCATGTGCGTGATGTAGTGGCCCCCATGCTCTCCCACGACGCGCGCGAGCTCGATGAGTTCCTCCGTCGACGCGTAGTTGCCCGGGGGGTAGATGAGCGCTGAAGCCATCCCGAAGGCCCCTTCCTCCATCGCCCACCCCACCGCCGCCCGCATCGAATCGAGCTCAGCAGGGCCACTTGCGCCCATGGCCTCGTCCATTCCGTACATCCGGAGGGTCGTCGCCCCCACATAGGAGCCGAAGTTCACGGAGGGCTCGCGGGCCTCCATGGCGCTGAGCCATGCGTCGAAGCCGCCCTGGCCAACAAAAGAGGCAAGCCGTGCCCGTCGGGCAGCCGCGGCTTCGGCGTCCCCGTCCTCCGTGGGAGCGCCCTCCTCCTCGCGCAGTCGATCCAGCGTCCGGCCGGGAAGAGGTGCGTCGGTGGCACCCTCCCCCATGATCTCGGTCGTGATTCCTTGGGTGACCTTGCTCAGAACGTGCGGATCGCCGGTGAGAAGGGGGCCTCGAGAATGGCTCTGGATGTCGATGAACCCCGGTGCCACCACCCGCCCGGAGGCGTCGACCCGCTCCCGGGCCTCCGCACCGGCCAGCCCCCCGCCCGGCACGACCGCCACGATCCGATCACCCGCTACCGCAACATCACCCAGGAACCACGCGTTCCCCGTGCCGTCCACGATCCGTCCGTTCTCGATCACGAGGTCGTAGGTGGTCGAGCCGCCTTCGGATCCGGCCTCTGGCCCGGAGCAGGCGCCGACCATGAGGAGGATGAGCAGGAGGGTGGGGCGGGTCGGATTCACGGTGAGTCCTCGGGTGAGCGGGGCCATGGGCAGAGTGAACGCGATCAACATACGCCCCAAGCCGCTGGCCCGCATCGGATTCGTGCTACGGGCTGTTCCCCACCCGCGACCTTTCCATCCGGTCGCGGACCCGGTATTCCTTAGACTTCCGATACTCACAACGACGGAGCGTCAGATGCACCCTGACCACGACGGAGTCCTTTTCGCAGGGCTCTCGGCGCGGATCGTCTCCGGTTCCCGCACTGCGCACCCAGGCCGCGCTCGTCAGGGCCTCTCGCTGGCTCTTCTCCTCATCGTGACCGCATGCGGTGCCCCGGCCGCACCCGGAACCCCGGCCCCCTCCGCGGGGAACGGCGAGCTTCCTCCCCTCACGGGCGCCACGGATGCATCGTTCGAGCGTCCCGGCCACTCGGCGGGCGACGTCCACTTCATGACCGGAATGATCCCTCACCATGCGCAGGCGCTCCGCATGGCGAGGCTCATCCCCGAACGGAGCCAGCGTCCCCAGATGCAGGTCCTCGGGGAGCGTATGATCGTGGCGCAGGGTGACGAGATCGGGATCATGCGCCAGTGGCTGTCGGATGTTGACGAACCCGTACCCCCGGCCGATGCGACCCATATGCGAATGGAGCACGACGGGTTGATGCACGACATGCTCATGCCCGGGATGCTCTCCGAAGAGGAGCTCGCCGAGCTCGCTGCCGCCCGGGGCGATGCCTTCGACCGCCTCTTCCTCACCTTCATGATCCGGCACCACGAAGGCGCCATTCTCATGATCGATGAACTCTTCTCCTCTCCGGGCGCGGGACAGGAAGACTTCATCTTCAAGCTCGCGTCCGACATGTACGCCGATCAGACCACCGAAATCCACTTCATGCGGCAGATGCTGGCCGCGATTCCCCCAGCGGAGTAACCACGATGGATCGAATTCCTCCCCGGATCATGCCGGTCGCGCTTCTGGGCGCTCTCTTCCTGATCGCTGGCTGCGCGGCAGGACCTGCGCCCACGACGATGTCCGGAGGCCAGGACGTGCGCCTCGCCTCCGCCCTCCCGGCCGCAGGCATGAGCCTGACGCCGCCGAGCCCCGACCCCCGCGTGGGGCTCGCGCCCGGGGACACCGATGCTGGCGAGGCCATCTGGAACCTGCGCCTGCTGTCCAACACGCCGAAGCCCGAGGGGTTCGTGGGCGTCACGAACTCGGACCTCGCGTTCAGCGGAAACCTCGTGTTCCAGGGGAACTACAACGGGTTCATGGTCTGGGACGTGGCGAACCCGGTCCAGCCCTCGCTCGTGACCCGCTACCTCTGCCCGGCGTCTCAGAGCGACATCTCGGTCTTCGGGGATCTGGCCTTCGTTTCCGGTGAGGGGACCGGGGGACGCCTGGACTGCGGCTCGGAGGGTGTGCCGGACCCGGTCAGCCCCGACCGGCTCCGCGGAATCCGGATCTTCGACATCTCCGATGTGAGGAACCCCGAGTACATCGCGAACGTGCAGACCTGCCGTGGATCTCACACGCACACCGTTGTCACCCCCCCGAACGATCCGAACAACGTCTACATCTATGTGTCGGGGTCGTCCCGAGTCCGCTCGCCGGAAGAGCTTCCGGGGTGCTCCGACCTGGCACCGGATGAGGATCCCAACTCGGCCCTGTTCCGTATCGAGGTGATCAAGGTTCCTCTCGCGAACCCCGCAGCAGCCCACATCGTGACCTCTCCCCGGATCTTCGAGGATCTCACCGCCCCGCCCCGGCGGGATGCGGAAGGGAATGTGAGCCAGGATGTCGACGCTCCCGGCCCGACGCAGTGCCATGACATCACCGTCTACCCGGCGGTCGGTCTGGCCGGCGGGGCCTGCGGCGGATACGGCCTCCTGCTCGACATCTCCGACGTGGAGAACCCGCGGCGGCTCGACGCGGCGGCCGATGCAAACATGTCGTACTGGCACTCCGCCACCTTCTCGAACGACGGAAGCGCCGTCCTCTTCACCGATGAGTGGGGCGGCGGCGGCGCACCCCGCTGCCGTGAAACCGACCGCTACGAGTGGGGGGCGAATGCACTCTTCTCGATCGAGGGCGAAAGGCTCGTGTTCCACACCTATTACAAGATGCCGGCCGCACAGACCGAGCTCGAGAACTGCGTGGCGCACAACGGCTCCCTCATCCCGATCCCGGGACGTGAGGTGAAGGTGCAGGCCTGGTATCAGGGCGGCGTCTCGATCTTCGACTGGACCGACCCGACGAATCCCTTCGAGATCGCCTTCTTCGATCGCGGCCCATTCAACCCCGAGCGGATGCAGAGCGCGGGGCCCTGGTCGACGTACTGGTACAACGGGTACATCTACAGCTCCGAGATTTCCCGCGGGCTGGATGTGCTCGAGATCGTTCCGAGCGCGCACATCTCGAGGAATGAGATCGAGGCCGCGCGGACGGTGATCTGGCCCGAGTTCAACCCGCAGGAACAGGTCATGATGGTGTGGCCCCCGAGCTTCCCTCTCGTGCGTTCGTATCTCGATCAGCTCGAGCGCTCGCGCGGCCTCTCCGCAGCCCGGATCGCGGAGCTCCGGGTAGAACTCGTCCGCATCGAAGGGCTCGGCGGCTCCCAGCGTGCAACCGCGCTGAACACGCTCTCCGGCTCGGTCGGGGCGGCGGCCGGGAGTTCCTCGGACGGGGCCAAGGTCCGGCTCCTTGCGGAAGCGCTGTCCGACCTGGCCTCTGCGCAGAACTGAGGGACCGGGAGGAATGAGGGCGGTCGCAGGCACTTGCAGCTTCGCGGCCGCCCTCCTCTTCTGGACCGGGCTCGCCCTCGGGGCGCCTGCACTCCAGGCGCAGGATCCACCTCTTCTCATACAGAGGGCCCTGAGCCCCATCGAGTTTGATGGCCAGGTGGACGAGGAGGCATGGCTTTCGATCCCCCCCCTTCCGGCCGTGATGAGCTCGCCCAACTTCGGCGCCGAACCGTCAGAAGGAAGCGAGTTCAGGGTCACTTACGATGACGACTACCTGTACGTCTCCGGAGTGCTCCACGACAGCGACTCCGACGGAATCCGGGCCACTTCACTCCGGCGAGACGACGGGAGCCTTTCGAACGACTGGTTCGCGGTCACGATCGACGGATACCTGGACCGTGAGAACGGGCTCCTCTTCGGGGTGACGGCGGGTGGCGCTCGCGCCGACGTGGCTTTCGCGAACGATGCCCAGAGCGGCCCCAACTTCGCGTGGAACGCCTTCTGGGATGCGGAGGTGGTCCGGACCGAGACCGGCTGGTCCGCCGAGATGAGGATCCCCTTCACCACGATCCCCTACCAGCCCGATGAGAACGGGCGGGTGGTCATGGGGCTCACGATCTGGCGCCACATCGCGCGCAAGAACGAGCGGATCGCGTGGCCCCCGATCGAGCCCATCTGGGCTCAGGCGACCTCGAAGGCCTCGCTCACGGCCCCGGTCGAACTTCACGGGCTCTCTCTCAGGCGTGCGCTCCACGTGACCCCCTACCTGCTCGCGGGAGGAAGTTCGATTCCCGCCCTCGCTCCGGGGGGCTCGGAGTGGGTCCGGGAGGAAAGCGGAGTCAGGGAAACCGGGGTCGACGTGAAGGTCGGGGTGACGGCCAACCTCACCATGGATCTCACCCTGAACACGGACTTCGCCCAGGTCGAGGCCGACGACCAGGAGGTGAACCTCACCCGCTTCTCGCTCTTCTTCCCGGAACGCCGCCTCTTCTTCCAGGAACGGGCCGGGATCTTCTCGTTCGACACCGGTGACTCGGACCGCCTCTTCTACAGCCGCCGTATCGGCCTCGTGAACGGGCAGCCTGCGCGGATCTACGGCGGGGCGAGGATCGTGGGGCGCATCGGCGAATGGGACGTCGGGATGCTGAACATGCACACCGATGCGGGAGCGGAAGAGAACCAGAATGTGGGCACGCTCCGCCTCCGCCGTCGGCTCCACAACGCGAGCTCGTACGGGGGCGGGATGCTTACCACCCTGATCGGGGAAGATGGCCGCTACAATGTGGCGGGCGGCCTCGACCTCCTCCTCCATCTGTCGGGACAGCACTTCCTTACGCTGAACTGGGCACAGAGCTGGTCCGACGACGACGAGTCCGGGTTGGGGCTCACAGACCGTGGGCTCGCCCGGGTGCAGTTCGAACGGCGCGGGAGGGACGGGCTCTCCCTGGACCTCGCGGCCTCCCGGGTCGGAGAGCAGTACGACCCCCAGCTCGGGTACCTCCGGCGGAGGGATTTCACCCGCCTCGGCGATGGGGTGGGGTGGGGATGGCGCGCTTCTCCCGCCTCCCGGATCCTCCGGACCACGCTGGATCTGAACGCCCTCGCCTTCTTCCGGAATGAGGGTTTCGTTCTCGAGTCACTCGATGTGGGGCCCTCCTTCGGACTCGAAATGAAGACGGGCTCGCGGGTGAATGCCTCGTTCAAGATCCGGGAAGAACAGGTGCCGAGCGCTTTCGGGATCTCGGGCGCGGTTGTTTCCGCAGGAGACTATCGGTGGACCGAGGGGAGGTTCTCGGTGAGCCGCCCGGCAGGAGCGCTGCTCCGGGGGAGCGTATCCGTGGAAGGCGGCGAGTTCTATGACGGGAGCCGGATGGGCTTCTCGGTCTCGCCGACCTGGAGCCAATCCCGGTATCTGGAACTCAACGGGCTCTATCAGGTGACCCGCCTGTCCTTCCCCGATCGAACCGAAGGGCGGGTGAGCACGACCATCCAGGTGTCCCGTCTGAGGGCGCGCGTCTCGATGACCCACGCCCTTTCGACCCAGTTCTTCGCCCAGTATTCGAGCGGCTCCGACCACATCACCCTCAATGCCCGTCTCCGCTACAACCGGCGCGAGGGGCAGGACCTCTACCTCGTGTTCAACGACGGGGTCAACACGGATCGACTCGCCATCGAACCGGAGCTCCCCTTCAGCTCGGGGAGGACCTTCCTCATCAAGTATTCCCATGCGCTCTCGTTCGGGTGGTGACGGGGGCGGGTCCCTCCCGGACACGCTCCTGACCCTTTCCATTCTCGCACTCCCGGGATAACCTCTTCGGCGTCATGACCCCACTCGACTGGTTCATCATCGCCCTCTATTTCGTCCTGGCGGCCGGGATCGGCATGGCCATGTCGAAGCGCGGGGGACGCTCTCTCTCCGACTACTTCATCGGGGGTCGTTCTCTCCCCTGGTGGCTCGCCGGCACTTCGATGGTGGCGACCACCTTTGCCGCGGACACGCCGCTCGCAGTGACGGAGCTCGTGGCCCGCCACGGCGTCTCGGGGAACTGGCTCTGGTGGAACATGGTGATGAGCGGGATGCTCACCGTGTTCTTCTACGCCCGACTCTGGCGGCGGGCCGGGGTGATGACCGATGTGGAGTTTGCGGAGCTGCGATACGGGGGAAGGCCGGCCGCGTTCCTCCGGGGGTTCCGGGCTCTCTACCTCGCCATCCCGATCAACCTGATCATCATGGGGTGGGTGAACCTCGCGATGGTCGAGATCGCCTCGGTCGCACTCGACATCCCGCGACTCTGGGCCCTTCTGTTCTGCTTCTTCCTGGCTGCGAGCTACTCCATCCTGGCCGGGCTCTGGGGCGTCGTGGTGACCGACTTCTTCCAGTTCGGACTCGCGGTCGGGGGCGCGGTCGTCCTGGCCGTGTACGCCGTCGGTGCCGTCGGGGGAATCTCGGGGCTGGAGGCGGGGCTCGCCGAGGTCTACGGGTCGAGCGAGGCCGCGCTCTCCTTCCTCCCGCAGTCAGGGGCCGCATGGATGCCGGCGATCACCTTCGCCGTGTACCTCGGGATGAACTGGTGGGCCTCCTGGTACCCCGGCGCCGAACCCGGTGGGGGCGGCTATATCGCGCAGCGGATCTTCTCGGCCCGAAGCGAGAAGGACGGAGTTCTCGCGACCCTCTGGTTCAACATCGCGCACTACGCGGTCCGACCCTGGCCCTGGATCCTCGTCGCGCTCGCCTCGACCATCCTCTACGTGGATATCGACAATCCGCGGCAGGGCTACATCATGGCGATAATGGACCTGCTCCCTCCAGGGCTCACCGGGCTCCTCCTGGCCGGCTTTGCGGCGGCGTACATGTCCACCATCTCGACGCAGCTCAACTGGGGGGCCAGCTACCTCGTGAACGACCTCTACCATCGCTTCTGGCGGCGGGATGCGGGCGAACGGGAGCTGATTGCGGTTTCGCGCTGGGCAACCGGCCTTCTCATGCTGGCGTCTCTCATAGTGACCTACTTCCTCACCTCGATCGAAGGGGCGTGGCGCTTCCTGCTCGCGATCGGGGCGGGAACCGGGCTCGTCCTGATTCTCCGGTGGTACTGGTGGCGGATCAACGCGTGGTCCGAGATCGCGGCGATGGTCGCGTCGCTCGTGTTCTCGCTCGTGCTCTGGTTCGGCGTGGGGCTCGATCCGGACGACCCGACGCACTGGGCCTGGATCATGCTCGGCACGGTCGGTGCATCGACGGCGGTCTGGGTGGCGGTCACCCTGCTCACTCCGCCGGAGGATCCAGCGGTGCTGGACCGCTTTTACCGGCGGGTTCGCCCGGGGGGGCGGGGGTGGCACATGGTCTCGGATCGCCTGGGCTTCGGGAAGGAGGGAATGGATGGGGGGTCTCTCAACTGGACGAACTGGGTGGCTGGCGTCACCTGCGTCTATACGGCACTCTTCGGAGTGGGGAAGCTGATTTTCGGAGTGTGGGGACAGGCTGGCATCTTCCTCACGCTCGCAGTGCTGTCATTCGCGTGGATCCAGCGCAACCTGCAACGCATGCCGCCCTCCCGTGGGGAAGAGGCGGATGGGGGAATGGGAATATGAAGGCATATCGGAAGAACGCTTCGGCCCGGGTGATCCTCGGTGCGACTCTGCTCTCGGCGGGCCTCCTCCTGGGCGGGGGTGGAGCACACGGTGTCGCTGCCCAGACTTCCCCGGATGAAGCGGCGGTGATGGAGGTAGTGAACCAGCTTTTCGACGCGATGCGTGCCCGCGACGGGGCCGCGGCCGCCTCCGTGTTCCACCCGGAAGCGCGGATGATCAGTACCGGAACGGGTCCAGACGGATCGCCCCGGATCGGGGTACAGAGCACCGAGGGTTTCGTGAACGCCGTGGGGCAGGGGGGCGACCCCTGGAACGAGCCCCTCTTCGATCCGGAGGTGCGGGTGGATGGCAACCTCGCCCACGTCTGGGTCTTCTACCACTTCTTCGCCGGCGAGACCTTCTCCCACTGCGGGTACGACTCCTTCCAGCTCGTCAGAACCGGAGAGGGATGGAAGATCATCTCGATCGCGGACACGCGCCGCACCGAAGGATGTGAGAGGAACGAGGACGGATAGTGGGCGCCTTCACGGCGATCGACCTCGGAGTTCTGCTCGTCTACCTCCTCGGCGTCACGGCCTGGGGGGCCTGGCTCGGGAGAAACCAGAAGGGCGCGAGCGGCTACTTTCTCGGGAATCGTGACCTGCCCTGGGGCGCGGTCCTGCTTTCGGTCGTGGCCACGGAGACGAGCACCCTCACCTTCCTCTCGATTCCGGGTGTGGCCTATCTCGGGAACCTCGGGTTCCTGCAGCTCACCCTCGGCTACCTGGCGGGGCGGATCGTCGTCTCGGCCGTGCTCCTTCCCGCCTACTATCGGGGCGATCTGAGCACCGCCTACGCGCTGCTGGAGACCCGTTTCGGGACCGGAGCGCGGCGGCTCACTTCCGGCATCTTCATGGTCACGCGGCTCCTGGCCGACTCGGTCCGGCTCTTCGCCACCGCGATTCCCCTCGCGCTCATTACAGGATGGCCCTACTCCGTCTCGATCGCCGTGATCGGTGCGCTGACCCTTGTCTACACGTACTTCGGGGGAATCCGGGCGGTGGTCTGGGTCGATGCTCTTCAGATGGGGCTCTACCTTCTCGGCGCGCTCGCGGCGATTGCGGTGCTCCACACGGTGATCCCGGGGGGATGGGGTGCCGCTCTTTCCAGCGCCAGCGAGGCCGGGAAACTGGAGTGGCTGAATCTCTCCATCGATCCGTCGGTGCCGTACACCTTCTGGGCTGGGCTCATCGGGGGAGGATTCCTCTCGATGGCGTCGCACGGAACCGATCAGCTGATCGTGCAGCGGCTCCTCACGTGCCGGGATCTCGGATCCGCGCGGAAGGCGCTCGTGGGAAGCGGGATCGTGGTGATGGTCCAGTTCGCCATCTTTCTCCTCGTGGGAATCGGGCTCTGGGCCTTCTACGAAGGGCGCGCCTTCGACATCCCCGATGCGATCTTTGCGACCTTCATCATCCAGGAGCTTCCGGTGGGGGTCACGGGGCTCCTGATTGCAGGGGTGTTCGCGGCGGCGATGTCTTCGCTTTCTTCCTCGATCAACTCGCTGGCGTCGACATCGGCCTACGACTTCTGGGCGCCCATCACCGGCTGCGAGAACGACGACTTCCGGATTTTCAGGGCCGGGCGGGTGTTTACCGTCATCTGGGCGATGCTCCTCGTGGGGGTGGCGATCGCCTACATCCCGCTCAGTCAGGACTCCACCGCCGTGGAGGTGGCGCTCACCATCGCGTCTCTCGTCTACGGCGGGCTCCTCGGCGCCTTCTTCCTGGGGATGGCCGATGAGCGGGCCACGCAGCGCGGGGTGATGATCGGGATCGCCGTGGGGATCCTCTCGGTGACGCTGCTCTGGCGGTTCGGGGGCGGAGCGGTGGGATGGCCCTGGTTCGTGCTCATCGGGACGGTGATCACGATGGGGGTGGGCGCCGGAGCGAGTCGGATCCGGGGGCTGCATCCGGGGTCTGCTGGTGGGGATCCGCGCTGACGGGGGGCAATGTGAGGGCTGAGAGCGAGCTCGCGATCGGGGTCGACGGCGGAGCCACGCGGACCCGCTTTGCGCTCGTGGATCGCGAAGGCCGAGTGCTTGCTCGGAGTGAAGGGGAAGGGAGCCTGCTCGGAGTCGGGGAAGACGACGCGGTCGCCGATCGCCTGCACCAGGGAAGCCGTGCGCTCCTCGGGTCGGTCGGCGGGGACCTTCCCGCGGCGC
>JBGTMU010000321.1:0-2221 GCA_041743405.1 Longimicrobiales bacterium
AGGGCGGCAGCGTCGGGCCCGGAGTCGGAGCCCACGTCGGCGGACCCGGGGCGGAGGACGGCAGGGTCGGGCCCGTCGGGGGCACGGTCCGGGTCGGAGCCTGAGTCGGGAGCTCGGGGGCCTGGGTCCGGAGAGTCGAAGCCCGGGCTCTCGGGATGGGTGGATCGGGGACCGGAGCCCGGGGGGTCGGAACTCTGGCTCTCGGGATCGGGGATTTTCCGGTATTCGGCGGGGCTTTCCCGAAGCACCAGCCCGGGGAGCAGTTCAGACGACAGTGCGGTAGCGTATCGCATTCTTCACCTCATGCAAGTACGGGTAGACAAAAGACTTGCATGAAATATACGCGGGGGTTCGACGACCTCCGGAATGCCCTCTTGAAGCCGCGAAACAGGGGTCAGGGGTCGTGCGATGGGTAACCCGGCCAGCCGGAGCCGTGAGAACCCCGCACAGGGGCCCGGAATGAGACGCCCGGACCCAGGGTCGGAGGAGGCTCACTTCGCGCCCCAAAACCCGTCAAGGGAAAAATCGGCCCCGGGGATGTCAAAATGGGACTACTTTTTCCACATCCCCCAGGGGAAAGGTCGGATTCCTTGACACGCCATGGAGCAAGGCTGGGCCAGGGTGGAGTCGGCTCGCGAGTGGGTCACCGAATCTCCAGGCGGTAGATCGCGATGCGCTCGATCCCCAGCGGATCTGTCTCAACCCCATAGAGGAGCTCGCCGGAACTGGCCCAGGGCATGAAGCGTCCCGGCAGGCTCACCTCTCCGAGGGAACGCCCGTCCGACCCAAGGAGCAACCAGCGATCCCCACCCAGAGGCAGGTTGAAGTAGCCGAACAGAGCAGCGCCGTCCAGCGCTTCGACATCGTTCACCCCCTGCACGTCACCCAGGAGCAGAACAGGACGGCGGCGAAAGCCGTCATCCCTCCACCGCTTCCACAATCATGGCGGCCCAGCAAGGTTCGTCGAACGCGGGCACGCACAACCACCCGCGGAGACCCTGCCCGCTGGCGCGGCTCATCCCACGTGCTCCACGAGCCACCGATGCACCCCCGCAGCCAGGGCCAGTTCCCCAGCACAGTATCGGACGAAATCCTCACCACCCATCGAAGCCGGGAGTGAGCGGGGCCAGCGGACCTGAATCCACTTGTGACGGAGCAGGCCAGCGCAGGGGTGACTGGCCTCGTATCCGGCCGGGACCCGCTTCAGCTCCTGGCCGACGACGGTGCCCCCCGTGGCAGCAACCAGCGCATAGAGGGCCGCTCCGAGCGCTTCGCCGTCGGCGTCCACCGCGCGACGCCAGGACTCAACGTCGGCGAACATCGCGCCGCAGGCGAATCCCACCTCGGTGGCGGTCAGCCGCACGTAGAGGGTGGGCGCCGTCTTCCTGTCGGCACCTTCCCAGAAACGGAGCAGTACGTGGTCCTTGTAGGTGGACGCGTCGGGATTGAAGCGGACGTCGTTGTTGATGGGGCCGATGGACCCGTGGGTCTTCGCTGCAAACTCGATCCCCGGTGACACTTCTTCCCTCAGCACCGGCCCCAGGGCACTCACGAACGCCTTCAACGGCTCGGCCAGCTCGGTCCTGTACTCCTTGCGCCGAGCATCAAACGCCGTCGTGTCCATACCAGGCAGTTGAGCCAGCAGGTCAAGTCCTTGCTTCGAGAACCCTCCGAACATCAGTCTTCCTCTCCCCCCACATGGCGGACCGTGGTGCTGCGGCCCGCGCGTGGCGTATGTCGTGAATTCACTCCTCCGCCTCGCGACCGCCACCCCCCCTCCCCGACATGGGGTCGCACGCCCTCCAACCGCGGGCTTGACCATTGTACCAGACGCCAGAGGGCACCGACATGTCCACATCGGCCGCGGGGAGGCCGACTCTCCCCTGCCGGGCGGGAGGCGACGCCCGCAATCCGTCAGGAACCCGATCTAACGCTTCCCCGCGCCCATGCGTCTATCATGACCAGACGGCCAGGCCCACGGCCTTCGACGCGCCAGGCCCAGCCCCCGATCCTCGAGGAGAATGCGCATGGATCTCGCCTTCGTCGCCCTCAACCGATTCGGACTCGGCGCCCGCCCCGGCGAGCGCGACGCCCTTTCCGACGCCGTCGCCGCGCGGAGCTGGCTCGATGCCCAGGTCGGAGTCCCATCCGCTCTCCCCGCCCTCCCCGGAACGGAGCTTCCAGACCGGGCCCGGGCATCGGAGGTCCTCGAAGGGGTCCG
>JBGTMU010000322.1:0-16692 GCA_041743405.1 Longimicrobiales bacterium
GGGCCGATGGCGGGGAGACGAGCCTCCGGAACTGCATCCTCCTGTGCCGGCATCATCATCGGCTGGTGCACGAAGGGGGGTGGACCGTCCTGCCTCGGGGTGAGGGGCGGCCCCTTTTCGTGGATCCGCGCGGCGGCGAGCACTTCGATGGGCGGTGGAAGGCGCCGGAGACCTGAGTCCCGCCGGCCACCCCGCAGCTGGCGGGGTCAGCGCCGCCAGAGCTCCGGATGGAACAGGAGTAGCACCGTGAAGATCTCGAGGCGGCCGACCAGCATGAGGAATGCCAGGATCCCCTGCGAGACGGGGTCCATCCACCCGTAGTTCTCCACCGCGCCGACGGCCCCCAGCCCCGGGCCGATATTCGCCAGGGTGGCCACACTCGCCCCGATGGCGGTCTCGAGGTCGTGCCCCAGGAGGGCCAGGGCCAGCACGCCAGCAGCGAAGATGGCCAGGAAAAGGAGAACGAACCCCAGGATGTTGAGGATGACCGGATCCTCCAGGGGCTTCCGGCCGCTACGGGTCACGATCATGGCCCGCGGATGGATGTTCCGGCGCACCTCGGCCACCCCCTGGGCCAGCAGGATGTGGATTCGCATGGCCTTGATGCCTCCCGCAGTGGAGCCTGCCATTCCTCCAATGAGCATGACCCCCACCAGGGTGAGCTGCGCGGCGAGGGGCCAGAGTCCATAGTCCTCGGTCACGAACCCGGTTGTGGTGGCTACCGACACGACCTGGAAGAGGGCGGCGCGGAAGGTGGACTCGAGCTGGCTCCACCCGCCTCCCCACCCCCGGCTCCCTGCCACCAGCAGGAAGACCATCAGGGTAGCGCCCATCAGGACGGCCGTGAAGAACCGCCACTCAACGCTATCGACATAGGCTCGGAAGCGCCCCTGGAAGGCCCGGAAGTGGAGTACGAAGTTCACCCCCGCCAGGTACATGAAGATGATGAGCGTGTATTGGATGAAGGGTGAATCGAAGTCGGCCACGGACCCGTTGCGCGGCGAGAACCCACCGGTGGGGAGGGTCGTGAGGGCATGGTTCACCGCGTCGAAGGGCCCCATGCCCCCCAGGAGGAGAAGGGCCGCAAGGGCCAGGGTCAGCACGGCGTAGACATACCAAAGGAGCTTTGCCGTCTCGGCGATGCGGGGGGTCAGGCGCTCCGGGGTCGGGCCGGGCACTTCGGCGCGGAAGAGGTGCATTCCCCCCACTCCGAGGAAGGGGAGGATGGCCACCCCCAGGAGGATGATTCCCATGCCTCCAACCCACTGGGAAAGCGATCGCCAGAAGAGGATGCCGTGGGGGAGGGCCTCGATCTCGGTGAAGACGGTGGCCCCGGTCGTCGTGAAGCCCGAAAGCGACTCGAACAGGGCCGCAACGGGCGATTCGATGACCCCGGTCAAGAGGTAGGGAACTGCCCCCGCCACCCCCACCGCGATCCAGGTGAGCGAGACCACCGCGTACCCCTCGCGGATGGAGAGACCGCCCGAGAGGTTCGTGGTGCGCACGCCCAAAGCGCCGACTGCGAGCACCGCCAGGGTAGTGAAGAGGAACGCGCGGGTGTCGCCGTCACCGTACCCCCACGAAACCAGGGTGGCGGCGGCCAGCGCCATGCTGAAGGCCAGGAGCGCCACGCTCACCGTGAAGATCAGGTGGCGGAATTTCATCGGATAAGCCGGCCCACAGCCTCGGTGGCCTCCGGGAGCACGAAGAAGATTGCCCGATCCCCGGAGTGAACAATCGTTCCACCGCGGGGCATGATGACCTGGTCGTCGCGGACCAGAGCCCCCAGGATCGCCCCCGGCGGAAAATCGATGTCGCGGACGGCCCGGCCCGCGAGGCGTGCCCCCTCACCAATCACCACTTCCAGGGCCTCGGCGCGGCTTCCCTTCATGGTGGCCACGGAGGCGACCGGCCCCTTCCGGACGAAGCGGAGAATGGCGTTCGCAGCCGAGAAGCGGGGAGAAACCGCAGCGCCCAGCCCCAATCCCTCGAGGAGGGCCATGTATTCCGTCCGATGCACGAGCGGGATCACGCGGTGGGCGCCCAGATTCCGAGCCAGCAGCGAAATCAGCATGTTGATTTCGTCGCGGTTCGTGAGGGCCACGAAGCCGTCCACCCCCTCCACCCCCTCCATCTCCAGGAGGTTCACGTCGGTGGCGTCGCCGTGCAGGACCAGCGCCCCGGGAATGAGCTCCGCCAGCTCGCGCGCACGGCCCCGATCCACTTCGAGGATCGTGCAGCTCACGCCCGCCCGTCCCAGGTGCCCTGCCAGGTGCACCGCCTCGTCGCTTCCTCCAGCGATCATGACCCGGCGCAGTCGCGAGCTCCGGTAGCCAGCCAGCGGGGGGAGGAGGGGGAGGTCCTCTGCCGGAGCGAGGAGGAAGATCTTGTCTCCGGCCTCGAGCACCGTCGTACCACGGGGCATCTCGGTGCGGCCGTTGCGGACCACCGCAGCCAGTACGAAGCGGTGATCCCTCAGGTCGCGGTCGAGCTCGGCCAGGGGTCGGCCCAGGAGCGGGGCTCCGGGAAGCACGGTCATCCCCACGAGTTGCACCCGGCCCCCCGCGAAGCGCGCCAGATCGGTGGCTGACGGGGTGCTGAGGAGCTGAAAGATCTCCCAGGCGCATTCCTGCTCCGGGCTGATGAGCAGATTGACTCCCAGGGCCTCCGGGGTGACCGCGCTCCCCTCGCGGAACTGTTCAGGGTCGCGCACTCGAGCCACCCGCACCTTCACGCCCATGCGCGAGGCGGCGAAGCAGGCCAGCAGGTTCACTTCGTCAGCCCTCGACACGGCCATGAGCAGGTCCGCTCGAGCGATGCCCGCTTCCTCCAGCACTCTCAGGTCTGCGCCATTCCCGCGCACCGCCAGCACGTCGAGTGTGTCGACGGCGCGCTGGATCCGCTGGGGATCCGGATCAATGAGCACGACCTCCTGCGCCTCCTCACTGAGACGCGACGCCAGGTAGTATCCAACGGCGCCAGCCCCAACAATGATCACCCGCATGCGCCCAGCAATCCCCTGCGGCTCAGGCCGCTGTTCGAGAGAGCTGGCCCAGTGCCGCCAGCTTTCAGCGGAAAGCTACTTCGGGGCCGGGCGGAGGTCTACTACGGCTGGCGCTCGGCCTCCACCAGCTCCATCTCATGCGTGGAGGTGACCGCTACCGACTGCTGCATCATGGTCATCGTCATCGCGGACGAGAAGGCGGAACGGAGGAGGAGGCCCCGGTCGAGGTCAAAAGTGAACTCGCCGGAAATCTCACCGCCGGACATCGCCATCATCGCGGCCATCGGGTTGGATGGATCGGGTTCGAGCGGGCCCATCGAGCCGGTCATGTCGACCTTTGCCACCCGCCGCCCTCCTTCGGTCGTGACTTCGCGGAGCACGTACTGGTACTCCGACTGCATCGTCCCGAAGGGCATGTTCATGGAGAGGGAACTGTCCCACTCGTGACCCGGCGAGACGGATCCATGTGGGAGGGGCTGTATCGACTGCTGCATCATCCCTTCAAGGCTTTCCTCGCCGAACATCGACTCCATCATCCCCCGCGCCTGTTCGGCCGCGGCGGGGTCGACGGAGACCTCCGCCAGCATCTCGTCCAGCATATCATCCATCCCCGCGATGCGCAGAACGCGCGCGTCCGCAGTCATCGTCATGTCGAAGCTCCGTCCGACGAGCGTGGCAGCCATCGCCATTCCCGGATTGGCGGGTTCCTCACCACTTTCTGAATCCCACGACTGCCGCCCCATGGGGCCGTTCTCTTCGATGGAGAGAGACTCGTGTGTGACGCGGACCTCGGCTTCGCCCCCGGGTCCCACACTGAGCACCTCCTGACGCAGGATCATCCGCTGCGTCTGCGTCATAGAGCCCATCGGCGTCGCGCTTGAGGTGTGCTGGGTCTGACGGTACACGAGGACCAAGCCCGGCTCGAAATTCCAGCGCAGCTCGACCGATTGGGCAGCAACGGGTGCGGCGCCAGCGGAGGGCATCCACGCCGCGCTGACGGGAAGGATCGGCGGCACAGGGAGGAGGAATATCCCCGCGGCGAGAACGAGGATGGGTGCCATTGTACGAGCCATCATGGGGGCCTCCAGAAACGAAGAGCTCGGAAGAGGGGAGATGAGGGAGAGGGGAGCGTAGCAGAAGCACCCTCGGGCACGCTACGAGTATCGGCCGCGAATCCATCGACGCCCAGCGCGTCCGGCCGCGAACCCGGAGGAGCCGGGCGGGAGGTAACTGGGTGGTGAAAACCGACTACCGCCCGCGCAGGGAACAGCTATATTCGATCGCGGGGTCGCCAATCACGGCGCCCTCCGGCACCCCGGGGCCGGCTCCCCACCCGGCTTCCATGAACCTCAGACCCTTCATCACGACCCTCGCACTCCTCACCGCCCTTTTCGGGGCGACTGCGGGAGCCTTGGTCGACGATCTCCCCCTCGCGGTCAATGGGCGGACGACAGGGTGGGAGGATGGGCGGGTTGCCACTGCCCTCGATGCACCGAGCCCAGGGTTGGCTGCGGCGTCGGGGACCCTGTCCCTGCTCCCGCGCGCGCCCAACCTCCCCCCGACGCGAGGGCCCCTCAGGGGGGACCGGATCGTCCCTCCGACGAAAGGTTCCGCGCTTCACGTCGGAACCGCGAATACTCCTTCCTTCCCCCCCTTCGGAACCGAGTCGGGACTGCGAGCGCTTCGCGCAGCCTGGACGACCGGTACCCCCCCTCCCCAGACGGATCGGGTCTAACTCCTTCCCGGTCGTCCGCTCCAATCACGCAGCGGCGCGTGCCGGGTCCCGATCCATCCAGGATCCCGCCACGGGGCATTTCCCCGCGCGCGGAGGTCCTCCCCCGGGGAACTCACATGATTCATTTCTCCCTGCTTCAGCTTCAACCGATGGGACTCCTCGACCCTATCGCCATCCTCTTCCTTGCAGGGGCCGCGGTGGCCCTGTACGGCGTCTGGGTCGTCATCCGAAACCCGATCTCCCTTGAGGACGAACAGCCTCTGGGGAAGGAACGGCCGGCGAGCCTCGCCCAGGAGAATCCGGCTCGATGACCTTCACCCCCCGGGGCGGCGCGTCCACGTCAGTGCACGCCGCCCCGGGGACTCTTCTCCCTGGGCGTCCCCCTTCAGAAATCCGGATACGCTACCCCCATGTCCGAATCCTCACACCGCCGGCCCGCACTGCATGTCCGCATCCTCTTCGGCCTCCTGGTCGGTGCGGTTCTGTGTGTCGGCGCCAACCTTCTGTGGCGCGACGCGCCCGCACTCGCATGGATCGTCGACACGGTGGCGCAGCCCACAGGGCAGGTGTTCCTGCGGATGCTGTTCATGGTCGTCGTGCCCCTCGTCTTTACCTCGCTCGTGCTCGGCGTGACCGGCCTCGGGGACCTCACGCGGGTGGGCCGCATCAGCGCCCGCACGCTGGGGCTCTTCCTGGCAACCACCGTTGCGGCGGGCATCCTCGGCATGACGCTCGTCAACGTGGTCGGACCTGGTGACGCTCTCGACCCGGCCATCCGTGCGGGTCTCATGGAGGAGTTCTCCGTCCAGGCCGCCGACCGCGTCGAGGCCGCGGGGCAGACCGGCTTCGGGATCCAGACCTTCGTGAACATCGTCCCTCGCAACCCGGTGGACTCGGCCGCGCGCGGCGACATGCTGGGCCTCATCTTTTTCAGCCTGGTGTTCGGGATCGGAATCGCCCTCGCCGGGCGCGAGCGATCCGAGCCGCTTCTGAGAGTCATCGACGGGATCGCGGGCGCCGTGGAAGTCATGATCGGCATCGCCATGAAGCTGGCGCCCCTCGGCGTGGCCGCCCTGATCTTCTCCGTGACGGCCCGCTTCGGATTCGACCTCCTCCGGTCTCTCGCGCTCTACGCGGTCGTGGTGCTGGTGGGCCTCGTCCTCCACCAGTTCGTTACGCTGGGGTTGGTCGCGAGGGTGCTCGGGGGTGTACGGCCCCTGGATCTCTTTCGCAGGAGCCGGGCGCTCATGCTGACCGCGTTCGGCACCTCGAGCTCCAACGCGACCCTTCCCACGACAATCCGCACGGCCCGCGAGAACTTCGGGGTCAGCCCCGAGGTGAGCGGATTCGTGCTCCCGCTCGGCGCTACCATGAACATGAACGGCACGGCGCTCTTCGAGGGCGTGACCGTCCTTTTCCTGGCCCAGGCATTCGGCGTCGACCTCTCGCTCATGTCCCAGGCCGTCGTGCTCGCCATGGTTGTGCTGACGGCGGTTGGCGCCTCCGGAGTCCCCAGCGGCTCGATTCCACTCCTGATCCTCGTGCTGGAGACCGTGGGCGTGCCCGGCGAGGGCATCGCTCTGGTACTGGGGATCGACCGCGTTCTCGACATGGCGCGCACCGTGCCCAACGTGACCGGTGACCTGGTGACCTCCATCGTCGTGGATCGATGGGAGCGTGGGTCCGAGGCCGCGATCGAGATGGCCCGGAGTGATCCTTCGCCCCCCGATGAGGAGAGGATGTCAGACGCATTCACGGGTCCGCCGAGCCGGAGTTCGGGCGAGACGTCTGCCGGGAGCGATAGACGCTGACTACCAGTGCAAGGACCGTGATCGGCAGCACGAACAGGAGCACCGCGACGCCGAACTCGTCGAGCAGCGCGTGATCCGAGGCGTGCAGCGCCAGGTAGATGCTGTATGCAGCGTAGTACATGAGGAACACGGCGCCTTCCCATCGGGCTATCGTCCAGCCGGTGAAGAAGATGGGCAGGCACGCCACCGCGACCGCCGTCATGATCGGCAGATCGAAACGCTGTGCCGCCTCGCTGATCGGGATTCCGTCGCCGACCACGGCTGATACGCCGAGGATCGCGAGGATGTTGAAGATATTGCTGCCGACGACATTTCCCACGGCGATGTCGCGCTCGCCCCGGATCGTGGCGAGGATCGACGTCGCGAGCTCTGGCAGCGACGTGCCCGCCGCGACGATCGTGAGCCCGATCACGAGCTCGCTGATGCCGAAGTCACGAGCGATCGCCGTGGCCGAGGTGACCAGCAACCTTGACCCGAGGACGAGCAGCGCCAGTCCGATCGCGACGAGTGCGATGCTGATGAAGGTCGCGCGCCCGCCTGCAGGCGCGGAGTCGGCCGCAGCGGGTTCAGTACGTCCCACACGGAGCAGCATCAGAGTGTATCCGACGCTCCCCGCCACCAGCAGCATCCCTTCGCCACGCCCGATCACGCCGTTCGCCGCCATCAGCCACGCGAGGAGTGACACCCCGATCATGACCGGGACATCCAGCCGCACGAGCTGCCTCGAGACCGTGAGCGGCGCGACGACCGCAGAGACCCCAAGGATCAGGAGCACGTTGAAGATGTTGCTGCCGACGACATTGCCGATTGCGATGTCCGGCTGATCGCCCAGTGTGGCAAGAAGGCTGACGGACATCTCCGGTGCGCTCGTCCCGTAGGCGACCACCGTGAGCCCGATCACAAGCGATGAGATGCCCGCCGCGGATGCAAGCCGGGCCGCCCCGCGCACGAGAACCTCCGCGCCCACGACCAGCAGCGCGAGACCCGCGACGAGGAGCAGGATGACCTGGCCGCTCACGAACCTGCCGGGTGGTTATTCATGATCTGCTGGTCCCTCATCAGGTGTTCACGGGTGAGTGGATTGAGGCGATCCCGTAGCTTTCCCATGGTAGGAAGAGCCCCTGGCGCATGCAACCGAACACGGGTGCGCGGTCAGGAGGACATCGCTCTTGGCCCCCTCACTGGTAGACCTGGAATTCCCCCGCCCTGAACCGCGACCAGTAATCGTCGAGCATCCGCCGCAGCTTCCCGCTCAGGAAGTACACGCCGATGAGGTTGGGAAACGCCATCCCCAGGATCATCAGATCGCCGAACGCGAGCACGTTCGTCGCGGTCAGTACCGATCCAAGGAAGACGAAGGCCAGAAAGAGCAGCTTGTACGGGAGTGACGCCCGGGGTCCGAAGAGCCATACCGCCGAGCGCTCACCGTAGTACGACCATGAGATCATGGTCGAGTAGGCGAACAGGAAGACTGCGAATGAGAGCACGTACGGGAAAAAGGGGAGGGCCTCGCCGAATGCGCGGGACGTCAGCGCGGCACCCTGGCTGCTGGCAACGAGCGAAGCGTATTCGGGATTGTCGTACGCGCCGCTGAACACGATCACGAGGGCCGTCATCGTGCAGATCACCACCGTATCGATGAAGGGTTCAAGGAGCGCCACGATTCCCTCCCGGACCGGTTCGTCCGTTCTCGCCGCCGCGTGGGCGATCGCCGCCGATCCGGCCCCGGCCTCGTTTGAGAAGGCCGCTCGCTGGAAGCCGACGACGAGCACGCCGATAAAGCCACCGTAGGCTGCGTCGGGGCTGATGGCCTGCCGGAAGATCTCGGCGAGCGCCGCGGGGACCTGAGCGGCATTCATCAGAATCACGACCACCGCGGCGAGCACGTAGATGATCGCCATGGCGGGAACGATCTTGTCGGCTACCTTCGCGATTCTCCGGATCCCTCCGACGATCACGATGCCGACGAGGAAGGTCATCAGGAGGCCGTATATCCAGCCGTTCCCCGCGAGGAAGGGCACGGTCTCCTGGAGAGCGAGCATTGACTGGTTCACCTGGAAGCTGTTGCCGCCGCCGAGTGAACCCCCGATGCAGAGGATCGCGAAGATCACCGCGAGGACGCGGCCGAAGCCCGGAGCCCCGCGCTCGGCGAACCCCCGGGAAAGGTACTGCATGGGGCCTCCGAGCACCCGTCCTCCTTCCCCCACCTCGCGATACGACAGGGCGAGGGTGCATTCGGCGAACTTCGTGCTCATCCCCAGGAAGCCTGCGATGATCATCCAGAGCGTCGCCCCAGGCCCACCTACGCTGATGGCGATCGCGACCCCGGCGATGTTGCCGAGGCCCACCGTCGCCGAGAGCGCCGTGGTGAGCGCCTGGAAATGCGAGAGCTCTCCCGGCTCGTTCGGATTCGTGTACTTCCCGCGAGTGACGCGGATCGCGTGGCCGAAGGCACGGATGTTGATGAACCGCATCCGGAGCGTGAGGAAGATCGCACCGACCACCAGCCACGCCACGACCAGGGGGAACGTGAGGTCGGAGCTCCAGAAGAGCAGGTCGAAAAAGAAGACGGAGCTGATCCAGCGGTTGACCCGGCCCATTGCCTCGTCGAGCGCGAGCTGCCACCGGGGGACCTCAGGCGCCTCGATCACTGGCGCCGCGTCCTGGGCGCCCGTCACGATCGCCGACGAAGGTTCCTGATCCGGGGCCGCCGCATCCTGAGCGAGCGCCGCGACCGACTGCCCGTCCGGCGTGGACGCGGCAAGAAGGGTGTCCGTCGAGCCCGCAAACGGACAGAAGGTGAGACCGCACAACACAATCCACGCACCCATACGCAGCTTCATACAGGGAGGACTCCAGGAGGTTCGAATCGACCACGCGGGGCTCTCGCCTCCCCCTCGGCGCACTGCACGGCGGAGGTCCGGGGCGTGGAAGTCACGCTGATGCGCCACGAGTCTGCAATTCCGCGCGGGGGTCCGCAAGGATGTCACGGTGGAACCTCTGCTGCCTGCCGAAGCGGAGGCACCCATCCCTTGTCGCCGGTCACCCCTGTATCTAGAATCGACCCACACGAGAGACGCCTTCCGCCGCTGACAGACCAGCACGGCCCGGTCTGAAGGCCCCCACACCTCCACACCCCCCTTCCCGCGAATCCACCCTGGTCCAGATCCTCGCAGTCTGTGTCCTGCTGATCGCGCTGAACGGGCTGTATGTGGCCGCCGAATTTGCCACGGTCAGCGTCCGGCGGGGTCGGATCCGCGCGGCCGCCGAGGGGGGGAGCGGTATGGCCCGGCGACTCCTTCCGATCCTGGATGATCCGAAGGGGCTGGATGTCTACATCGCGGCTTGCCAGGTGGGAATCACCCTCTTCAGCCTGATCCTGGGCGCGTATGGTCAGGCCCACCTGTCGGATCTGCTGGTCCCCCTCTTTGTGAACATGGGAGGACTTCAGACGCTGGCGGCCGAATCCGTCTCGGCGGTGTTCATCCTGCTGGGGCTCACCGTCTCGCAGATGGTTATCGGCGAACTCGTCCCCAAGTCCCTGGCCCTCCAGTTCCCGACGCCGGTTTCGTTGGCGACGGTGGTTCCGATGCAGATCTCGATCCGCATCCTGACTCCCTTCATCTGGGTGCTGAACGGGAGTGGATGGCTTCTGCTGCGGGCCCTGGGGGTGGAACCCCACGGTCATCGCCACATCCATTCTCCGGAGGAGATCCAGTACCTGGTGGCGGAAAGTCGAAAGGGAGGGCTGCTGGAGCCCGCGGAGCAGGTCCGGCTGCAGCAGGCCCTGGCCATGGGTGCACGGCGCGTTCGACAACTCATGGTTCCCCGAACGGAGATGGTGGCGCTGCCGGCCGATCTCACGGTAGAGGAAGCCCTTCGGCGCACCACCGGGCTCCCCTATACTCGGTATCCGCTGTACCGGGACACCCCCGACGGCGTGATCGGCTATGTACACTCGCGGGACCTGGTAATCGCGCGGATCGAAGGCCGGGGGCAGGGAGCGATAGAGTCACTCGCCCGGCCGATCCTCGGGATTCCCGAGGAACTGAGCGCAGACAGGCTCCTCGCAAGGATGCGGGAGAGCCGCGCAGTCATGGCGCTCGTAGTGGACGAATACGGAGGAGTTGCCGGGATCATCACGGTCCATGACCTCCTCACGGAGCTGCTGGGGGAGCTGGCGGACGAGACCTGGACCGAGGAAGCCGGCCCCGAACGGCTCCCGGACGGGCGCGTGCGTCTACCGGGATGGCTGCCCATCCACCGGGCCGAGGCATGGACCGGTCTGCGCTGGGCCGACGGCGATTCGGACACCGTCAATGGAGTCGTGACGGCCCTCCTGCGCCGACTCCCCCTTCCGGGGGACACGGTCAGGGTGGACGACGCCGAGGTGACAGTCGAGACGGTCACGGACATGGTTGCCGACACCGTTCTCGTGAATCCCCACGCCGTCGCGGTGGAGAACGAGAATGAGTAGTCTCATCCCCTTCTTCATCGTCGTGGTGCTCATCCTGCTGAATGGCCTCTTCGTGGCGGCCGAGTTCGCGGTTGTGACGGTTCCCCGGGCCTCCGTGGAGCGCCGAGCCCTGCGGGGCGAGCGATGGGCTCTCTTCCTCCGGACCACGGTCCATGATCCCCGGCGCCTGGACCAGTACATCGCCACCGCACAGTTGGGAATCACCCTCTCGAGCCTGGGGCTCGGAATGTACGGCGAACACCTTCTGGCCCGCTGGCTGGCGGAGCAGTTCCTGGGATGGGGCTACGGGGAGGGGCGCTGGATCGGTGCACATGCACTGGCCAGCATCGTGGCGATCGCCTTCCTGACCTACTGGCACGTGGTGGTCGGGGAAATGGTACCCAAGGCGCTGGCGCTCCAGCACGCGGAGCGCACCGTATTTGCGGTGACCCCGCTGATGCGGGGCATCCAGCTTGTGCTCTATCCCTTCGTCCTGGCCCTGAACGGGATCGGAAACGGGGTCCTCCGTCTGCTGGGCGTTCGTCGCTCCGACGGCGGCGGAGAGATCTACCGGACTCCGGAGGAACTGGAGTACATCGTGCGGGAAAGCCAGGCCGGGGGTCTTCTCCGGAAGGAGTCGGCACGGGTCATTCAGGAACTTCTGGACTTCGGCGATCTCACGGCTCGCGAGGTCATGGTGCCCCGGGTCCGGGTGCAGGGCATTCCCGAGGGGGCCGGACCGGAATTCTTCCGGAAGACGCTCACCGACGCGCCCCATACCCGGTACCCGGTCTACCGGGAGAGCCTGGACCAGATCGTGGGTTCGGTACACGTCCGCGACCTGGTCGCGCCCGATGGGACCCTGTCCCACGTACGCCCGGAGGTCATTCAGCCGATCCCCTTCATCCCCGAGAGCCTTGGACTGGACCGGGTCCTGGAAGCCCTCCACCGGGGCGGTTCACGCATGGCCGTGGTCATGGACGAGCATGGGGGAACGGCGGGCCTCGTCACCATGGAGGATATTTTCGAGGAGGTGGTGGGCGAGGTGGAGGGACTGCCCGAGATGAGCCGCTCCGCCACGGGCGAGGTCAGGGCTCTCGGCGGCGTGCGGCTGGAGACCCTCGGTGAACTGCTGGGGATGGAGCTGGAGCACGAGGAAGTGGACAGCCTGAGCGGTCTGGTCCTCGATCTGCTGGGCCGTCCTCCGCTGGCCGGAGATCGCGTCACTTTCCGCGGGCTGGAGGTGGAGGTCCTCCGGGTGGAGGGGCGAGGCGTCGGGGAAGTGCGGGTCCTGGTGCCGGCTCCGGGGGTGGAGAAGAGGGGTGAGGGAGAGGTTTGAGCCCTGCCGCCCTCACTGGAACACGGATAGGATACATGTGTAGCTCTGATACACATGTATACTCTGCACACACCGAGCCGACGATGACCGAACGCCTCCACATCCTAGTGAGCGCTGAAGACAAGGAGCGCTACCGCCGCGAGGCGGAGCGTGTCGGCACCTCACTTGGAGGCTGGATCCGGGAGGCTGCGGAAGCCTACCTCGCAAGGTCGGCCGAGGAGCACAAACTCAATTCGCCCGAAGCCCTCGACGAGTTCTTCCGACAGCGCGACGAAGTGGACCAGGCTCCCGAGCCTGACTGGGAAGAACACCGTGTGGTGATCAAGCGCTCTCAGGTCGACGGCGCCCTCCCGTGAGCCCCCTCCTCACCTTCATCGACAGCAACGTGTTCATCTATGCCGTGGGTGGCGCGCACCCCCTCCGTGCTGAAGCGCGCGCCTTCCTGCGAAGCGCGCTGGATTCCGGGCAGCCCCTCGTCAGCTCGGCGGAAGTCCTTCAGGAACTCCTTCATGTATATCTCCCGGTCGGACGCACCGGGGCCCTGGATGCCGCACTTCAGCTCGCGAGCGGGCTCTGTCGAGAGATCTGGCCGGTCGAGGCCGCAGACGTGCGATTCGCCCGCGACCTGGCGGGGAGTTATCCAGGGCTCAGCGCGCGCGACCTGATCCACCTTGCCACCTGTCTGCGAAGGGATGTACCGCGCCTCAAGACATTCGATCGGGGGCTTTCGGCGGCGTTCGCGGGGCGGAGCTGACGGCGGGCTCGCCAAGATCAGCCCTGCTACTCTCGGCCTCGACCCCCATGAGGCTGCGATCCCCCCACGAGACTGATCTTTTGTACACCTGATTGGGTAGCAAAGTCGATATCCATTTGTACTACCACTTGACGGAACCGAAGCTGCGAGCTGAAGTTTGGTAAACTCAACCCACACGGAGGTCGAGCAAATCCCATGACAACTGCGAAACCACGAACAGGCTCTCGTTCCGATCGAACGAAGGGTGGTGGGGCGGCGGACCGTCCAAGGAAAGTGGGCTGGCAGGTCAGCCAATCGGTTGCGCGGGCCGTGAAGGAAGCGGTAGAGAGCGGCGCGGCAGAGAGCCAGAACGCCTTCGTGGAGGAATCCCTTCGCCTGCGCCTCAAGGAGCTTCGCCGGGAACAGGTGTATGCCGCCTACGCGCAGGCCGCCGCGGATCCTGTCTTCATGGAGGACATGCGAACTCTCAACGACGCCTTCGATGTGACGCTTCGCGATGGCCTCGATCCCGGGGCGTGAAGTGATAGCGCACCTCGGCCCTGTCCGCCGCTGGGAGATCTACTGGGTGGACCTCGATCCATCGGTGGGAAGCGAGCAGGGGGGTGACCGCCGACCAGCGGTCATCATATCCAATGACGGCTTCAACCAGCACTTTGAAGTCGTGACGGTCGTTCCGATGACGAAGCGGGAGAACAAGAAGCGTCGCGTCTACCCTTTCGAGGTGCTGACACCGGACCTCGTGGGGACCGGACACGGGAGCATTCTCATGCCTCAGCAGGTCCGGACAATCTCGAAACGACGTCTTCTCGAGCGAGCGGGGGTGCTCGAGGACGAAGGGATTCAGCTCGATCTCGAAAACCGACTCCTCGAGCATCTGGGTATCGACTTCGAAGCGGGAGCCCTGTAATCCCCCTCACCCCCCAACCCGCAACCGCACCCCTCCGTTCACCGTGAATCCCTCGATCGGAGACCACACATCCACCGTCCATCTTCCGTCGGGCGCGCGGGATGGCAGGACGAGGGGGTCGTGCCGGGTCTGCCGCACGTTCAGGAGGTTCTCGGCGTTCATGAAAACGCTCCAGCGCCCCCGGCGCAGCTCTCCAAGCACGCCCAGGTGGAGCTGCGGGCGGGACTGAGTGCGATAGGGGTTCTCGTCGAGCGGCTGCCGGCCGGTGAAGTAGGCCTCCACCCCGAGCAGCCCTCGATCGTGATCTTCCCACATTCCCACGAGTCCGGCGGTATGCCGGGGGGTAAGTGGCACGGCGCGGCGGTTTGAGGTTCCGGCTTCGGGCTCCGTTGCACGCACGAAAACATAGCTTCCCGTGAAGGTCAGGTGATCCCGGCGGTAGCGCCCCAGGAGCTCGACTCCGGCGGTGAGGGTCTCCCCTTCGACATTCGTCACCCGAACTCCCCCGGCCCCGCCCGACCCCTCGCGCACCAGTCGTACCGCGTCTTCCACCCGGGAGCCGAAGAACACCACATTCCCTTCGATCGGCCCGAGGGTGCGCCCTGCGTCGATTGAGAAGGTGCGGGCTTTCTCCGCTCTCACGCCATCGAACGGCAGGAGGAAGGCGAGCCCTGCCTCCTCGATCTCCTCCACGAATGGGGTCGGGGCGAAGAACCCTGCTCCCATTGAACCGCGGATCACCCAGGGATCCGGGCGGAAGAGGATCGAGACGCGCGGGCTGAGATGGGATCCGTACTCGCTGTGCGCATCCCATCGGGCGCTCGCGGAGGCGATCAGCGCCGGGGAAATGCGGAACTCGTTCTGAGCAAAGAGCCCGGGAACAGTATGGGTATAGTCGAAGCCTGAGTACGTTTCCGACCGGTATGCGTCCTGCTGGAGAGCCATCCCAAGAAGCCATGTGTGGCGACCCGCTGCTCCGGTTGCGACGGCCTCTCCGAAGGCCGTGGAGTGCTCATCCACCTCCGTCGCGCCGCCGAAGCGGTGACGGTGGTCCTGGCTCATGGCGGAGGCGCGAAGCTGGAGGAAGGCGAGCCCGCCCAGGGGCCACTGGACCCGTACCCCGAAATCCACCCGATCGGTAGCGAGCGTCTGGGGAAAGGGGGCCCCGTTGGGAACGCTCTGACCCGGGCGCGTTCCTCCCCGCCGATCCTCGGCCATCGCCCCGGCGGTCATGAAGAGAGAACGCCCGCCCTCTCCGCCCCAGGACACGCGGGGGCGCGCGACCCACCGTTCGTGCTCCGCGACGTCGATCCACCCGCTCCCGTCCAGATCCACGGGCTCCTGACGATGGAGCCCCCCGAGGAGTGAGTAGCCCCAGGTGCCCGAGGTCGTCTCCGACATCGGCCCGGAAACGTAGCCGATCAGGTCCTGTCCATTCTGGGAGCCGACGTTCAGGAGCAGTTCGCCGGATGTCTCGGATGAAGGCTGGCGGGAAATCAGATTGATGACCCCGCCCAGAGCCGACGCCCCGTACAGCGCGGACGCGGCACCCTTGATGACCTCGACCTGCCCGAGGTCCATCGGCGGAATCTGGAGAAGCCCGATCGAGCCCGCCTGCCCGCCGTAGAGCGGCAGACCATCGGCGAGAAGCTGGGTGTAGCGCCCCCGCATCCCCTGTACGCGGATGTTGGCCGCCCCGAGCGAGGGTGAAGTGACCTGCACCCGGAGCCCCCCTGTCTCGTTCAGGAGCATGGCGATGTTGCCGGGGGTCATCAGCATCTTCTCCGCGATTTCCTCCTCCCCGAGGATCTCGACGCGGAGGGGTTCGTCCTGCACGCGGCGCCCGATCCGGGTGGAAGTGGCGATGAGCTCCTCCACCTCGATCACTTCGGAGTGGAGCTCGACCACCACCGACGTCTCCCTGCCCGCCTCGACCTCGACCTGAACCGTGAGCGCCTCGAAGCCCGGGGCCCGGACCTCGATCCGATACGAACCCGCTGGAAGGGTGAAGCGGGCCTGCCCCCGCTCATCGGCCACGGCCCGTGCTCCGCCAGCGTGGAGCTCCGCGCCGGGGATCGAGGACGGAGCCCCAGCATGCGCGTCATGGCTCCGGACCTCGACGAGAACAGTCCCGTGGGGGGGCTGAGCGCCCGCCGGGATCGCAGCCGCGAGGAAGCCAATCGCCGCGATCAGCGACCGCGCTCCGATCAGCGCCCCCGCGCCGATCGGCCCTCTCCCGAAGAACGCCCCGCCCCGCCTATGCCGAAATCGAATGTTCATTCCGAGGAAATAGCTTCTCGATCGTGGGAACCTCCGTGGACGACAGCCCGAGACGTTATCTTGAACGCCTCTTGTACGCCACTCTCCCACAGCGTTCGGCATGACGGCCTATCTGCGATTCCTGCGGGGAGAGTATCCACTCCTGCTCTTCGGGCTCGCCTTCACCTTCTTTTCGAGCTTCGGGCAGACCTTCCTGATCTCGCTCTTCGTGCCCGCGTTCCTGGCGGAGTTTTCGCTGTCGAACGGGGGGTTCGGGGTTCTCTATGCGGGGGCTACCCTCGTGAGCGCGGCGCTGCTTCCATGGACCGGGGGGTGGGTGGATCGGGTGCGGCTGACCCGGTTTACCGTCGCCGTGGTGGTCCTGATGGCTGCATCCTCCTTCCTCCTCGCGGCATCGACGAGCTGG
>JBGTMU010000323.1:0-26460 GCA_041743405.1 Longimicrobiales bacterium
GAGCCCAGATCCTGCCGGGATCGGCGCCGCCCAGTTGTCATACTTGCGCTGGCTCCAGAACCGGAGAACCCCGTCCTGGGCATCGCGACCCGCATCGATAAACTTGATCCGCGGATCGTTGAACGCCCGGTACGGATCCGGCACCACGAGCGACTCACGCCCTCCACCGGCGGAGAAGGCAAACACCCCGTTTCCGAGGCGGCCCCGGTTCCCCGCGTCATCCACGTACACGACGTTGTAAACAAAGCTGGTCGGTACGCCGGACACCGCCGCAGCGGCCTCGGTTCTGCGCCCGAGCTGCAGGAGCGCACGCCCCTTCCCGATCCGGGAGGCAGTCACGATGTTGCTCGCCTCGGTGCCGGAGGCCTGTCCGCCCAGCGTGATGGCCTTGTCGAACCGGGTGATGGCGGCTTCGAGCATCTGAGCGGGAGTGAATTCACCCCCCGGCACTCCGCCCTCCTGGCGGAAGGTGGACGAACACATCGCCTCACCCTGAAGCATCATCCCGAATCCGGACGCGAACGAGACTCGCGCGACGTCCAGCTCCGTCCCGGGTTCACCGGACAGGATCTCTGCCACTTGCTCGGTGGAGGCCACGGCCCGAGCCAACTGGGACCAAGTCCCGTCCCAGGTGCCGTTCCGGTCGTCCAGCAGGCGACGTCCGTATTCGTTCCTGGTAGGGAACGTGTCTCCTACCCAGGCCTCCGCAGTGAACCAGGCGGTCGTTACGATCCAGTTCCCATAGGCCGAGGCAAAGTTCTGGAATGCGGACCGGGAGAACATCGTCCCGTCCGCAATGGGATCGACGGTCGAAGCGTCGATGATGTTGGGGGTACGGATCTCAAAGAAGTCATCGCACCCGGTGGCAATGAGCAGCATCGCTCCTGCCATCAGGGCTCCAACCCCGGACCGGACCCGTCGGCTAGTTTTTCCAGTCGTCATGGTAGTCTCCAGGGTTGACATCAGAAGGTCACGTTCACACGGGCCACAAGCCGCTTCGGTTGGGGCACGGTGAGGAAGTCGTTGCGGCTGAAGTCAGTGTTCGCACCGAGCACTTCCGGGTCGAACCCGTTGTAGTCGGTCCAGAGGGCCACGTTGCGCATCCCGAGCGAAACCGTCGCGCTCCGTGCGCCGAACCGCCCCGAGAACTCACCCGGGAGCGTGTAGCTCAGCGTCAGCTCGCGGAATCGGACATGGTCGCCATCCTCATAGTAGGCAGTCCGTACCGCCGAAGAGTTCAAGGCATCGCCCGACTGCGTGAAGTGCGGGCCGAACCGCTCGAGACGCTCCTGGTCCGTCAGGATCTCGTTCCGCCGAACCCACCGCTCACCCGTTCCGAACTGGCGCTCACGGAACTGGTCCGTGTTGTTGTACAGGATATAGTCGGACATCCAATCGATTTGCCCATAGACCCGGAGGTTGTTGAACAGGGTGAAAGTCGAGGAAAAGTTCCCCTCGAATCCGGGGTTCGGGTTCCCTACGAACTCCATGGTGTCCGAAACGATGGCCCGGTTGTTTGCCACATCGAAGCTCTGGATTTTGTGGGTCCAGTACCCGAAGGCCGGGTATCCCGGCTGCACCCGGAGCGTGGTACCGAAGGGCTCCACATCACCCAGATCCGTTACCTCGTTCTCGTTCGTGCTGAAGTTCAGCCGGGCATCCCAGGCAAAGTTGTTGACCTCGAGGAGCCGGCTGTTCAGGCCAACCTCCCATCCGCGGTTCTCGAGTTCCCCGATGTTCACGAGCGGATCCTCGATGAACCCGATCGAGCTCGGGATCGGACGCTCAAGGATCAGATCTTCCGAGGCCTTGTTGTAATACGTCACCTCGAGCCCGATCCGCTCGTTGAAGAGGCCTGCGTCGAACCCGAGCTCCAGCTCCACGCCCCGCTCAGGCCTGAGCGCCGCGTTACCCGGGTTTCTCGGTACCACGCCCGAGGCCACGTTGCTGCTCGTGATCGCGTAGGCCGACGACGAGAAGGTCGTGAGTGAGGCCGTCCCGCCCGGCGAGCGACCCGTCGATCCCCACACCGTGCGAAGACGGAGCGTCGAAAGCAGGTTCTGCATGGCCAGCGGATAGAAATCTTCATCCGAGATCACGTACGACACACCCAGCTTCGGGTTGAAGAAGGTGTCCACGTCCGCACCGAACGCCGAGTTCCGGTCCAGTCGGCCCCCGAGCTGGAAGTACACACGGTCGCGCCAGGCCAGGTCAAGCTGACCGAACACGCCGCCTTCCCGCGACTCACCGTACGTCTGACCACCCGTCGTGACGGCCGCAGCATTGATGCTGTTCGCCGTGTTCGTGGTGAGCCCCTGTCCGGTCGCGTTCGTCAGATCCGACCGAGTCGCCACCGCCTGAAGCCCGAAGGCAACGTCGGCCACCAGGTTGTCCATGATCGGGCGCCGGGCGCTCCCCAGGTAATCGAGCGTGATCTCGTCCCGGTTCCGCCGCCCGTGGCTGATCTGCCCCGAGTTCAGCGTGGCCGTCCCGTACCAGCCGATGTCGTTCTTTGGCCAGAATGAGGTCGCCTCCGTCCGCGTCATGTCCACACCCACGTTCAGGCGGTGCGAGAACCAGGGAAGCGGGTTGTAGTTCACCGTGAACACCGGCGTCGTGCGGACCGCCATGTCCGCGTTGTAGATGTTGGTGATCGCTTCGACCTGTCGATTCCCGGCATACCAACCGTCGTTCGCGAAACCCCCCACTGAGAGGGGCGAGCCGAGCAAGCCGCCGCCCAGGAACCCATAGATGTTGTTGTCGTTGTTCGGAAGCTGCGTGTCCACACGCGAGAGGCCGAGCGACATGTCGAACCGCAGGTTCGAGGTCGGTGTGAAGTCGAAGTTCACGCGCCCGTTATACCGGTTGAATTCGTTGCTCGGAAGCGTTCCCTGCTCTTCGTCCACGTTCAGCGAGAAGAAGTAGCCGTACTGCTCACCCCCGCCCCGCGCCGTGTAACCATACTTGTTGGCGTTTCCGTTGCTGAACGCGTTGTAGCGAACCAACGGGTTGTCCGAGACGATCGTTCCTGCGGCCTGTCCAAAGCAGAGCTCCCTGCGGCTGTCCGCCACATGCGAGGCCGAACACACCCCGAAGTTTGCCGGAGGCGTGAAGTCCGGATCGATGTCCGCGTACTCGTAGGAGAAGGTCTGCGTAAACCCGGAGCCCGCGCGTCCGCGCTTAGTCCGGATCTGGATCACGCCCGCCGATGCGTCAGCGCCGTACAGCGTCGCCGCCGCCGGACCCTTCACGATCTCGATCGACTCGATGTCTTCCGGGTTGATGTCGTTCAGACGGCTCCGCGTCTGTCCGCCCACCCCGAAAACCTGGGTGTTCCCGGAGTTCATCCGGATCCCGTCGATGATCACGAGAGGCTCATTGGACAGATTGATCGAGGCTGAACCGCGGAGTCGGATCCGCTGAGCGCCACCGGACGACCCCGAAGAGGTCGTGATGGACACGCCTGCGGAACGCGCCTGAAGCAGATTCGCCACACTCGTCACCGGAGCGATCTCCGTGATCGAGGCCGCGTCCAGCGTCGACACCGACGCCGCCTGCGCGCGACGCTCCTGACGTCCTGCCGTTCCCGTCACGATCAACTCATCCAGCGCGACGGCTGACTGCGCGAGCTGGAAGTTCACCGTCGCCGACTGCGCCGCCACGACGTTCACCGTCTGGGTCGACGCACGGAATCCGATGAAGCTCACCTGCACCTGCTGCGAGCCCGCAGGAATCCCCGGAAGCCGGAACTCACCCTGCGCGTCGGTCAGCGTTCCGCGCTGCGTTCCGACCACCGACACCTGCGCCGATGCGATCGGAGTCCCGCTGCGGGCGTCAACCACCCGCCCCTGAATTGTCCCCTGCTGCGCCGCCGCAGCCACGGGCGCACCCAGAAACAGGGTGCCTGCGGCCAATATGGCCGCCCCTCGAACCAGACGTCGTGTCAAGTCCATGATTCTCCTCCTCGCTTAGAGAGACATCGCTTCCGCGCCAACGGATTCACCGACCCATCTGACGCGGGCAATCTGAAGCTCACGGATCCCTTGGGTGGTAGCAATGCTGTAAATCTATATATATCAAGTCTTTACGAGATCCGGACAGGTATCCCACAAATCTGACAGAGTGAAGCGAGGAGACGGGATGTCCGGGAAGTGACCGGGAAATCTCCGGAAAACATCCGGGGAGATTAGCAGGTGGGGGCAGGAGCTGACCGCGCCGGCAACTCGGGCCCTCCTCCGACGGATCCCATTCCTCTAGGTTCCGGTATATCGAGGATGGGCCGTCCCTACCCTGCTCCCTGAGTCCGCTACCGCCATGCCGATTGGAAAGCCCCGGGTTTCATCGGGAGGTGTGATTGCTTCCGCGCTGATGGGAAGCGTCTTCCTCGTCTCATGTGCTCTCGCCTGGCATGGTCTCGAGGCAGCGCGATCTCACCGGGCCATGGCGGAGCGCACCCTGAACGAGTACACGGAGTTCGCTGCATGGCAGATGGGGCGGACCATCTGGTGGGACCTTTCTTCGGGGGTATCGCGGCGTGCGTCAGTCGTACTCGCCCGGCTCGGAGCCGACGACCCCACGCAACCCCTTCCTTCTCTCGACCAGGTCGAGGAGGTCTACAAAGTCCAGTTTCCCCCCCTCCTCTATGGCACCGGCTCGCGACACCGGGAGATCGGGGCATTTGAAACCTATTTCCGGTATTTCCCCAGGAGCGAGGTTCTGGAGCTCCGGGGACGGTACGAAGACGACGCGGTCCTCCGCTCAGCACTCGAGTCGACCCTTCGGATCTACCATCGGGAAGTCTGGGCCAGGTGGGGTTCAAATTTTCTTGGGAGTGGAAGCTCCGCGGGCGGCATGTTCCTTCTCCCGGATGAGGCCCCGGTCCGGCTCGCGACGCTCGCCCCGCCTGTGGCCCTGGCCCCTGACCCGGACATTCTGTTCGGGATCCTGTTCGACCCGGTGCAGATACAGCCGGTCTTCGATCGGATATTCGATGAGGTGCCGGTCCTTCCACCGTCGGTGACCCGGGGCCTCAACAATCGAGAGCTACTCGAAGCCAAGCTCTGGCACGAGCCCAGCGGCGTCACGCTTCTGGCCTCCCCGCTGATCGACGGGGCCACGGAGACGTCCGACATCGCGCTCTCCGAGCTCTTTCCGGGCATGCGCCTGCAGTTGGCGCTCTCCGACCAGGCCCGAGCCCAGCTCCTCGAGGGTGCGCCCACCGGCGTTCGCCCGGGGGCGCTCATCCTGCTCCTCTCCATGAATCTGGGGCTCCTCGGGCTCACCGCGTTCAAGCTGCGGCAGGAATACAGCTTCATCCGACTTCGCGCCGACTTCGTGGCAGGGGTGTCGCACGAGCTTCGCACACCGATCGCACAGATCCGGATGTTCGGAGAGACCCTCCTGCTGAATCGCACCCGTAACGAGCGGGAGCGGACCCGCGCAGCCGAGATCATCGTGCAGGAAGCAGGTCGGCTCAACAACCTCGTGGATTCGGTTCTTCTCTTCTCGCGGAACCAGCGGAACGGAGGCATGACCCCGGAGCTGGAAGAGGCGGACCTATCATCGCTCGTCCGCGAAGCGATCGAGGCCTTCGAGCCGATCGCGCGCGCGCGGGACGCCGCCCTCGTGCTGGAGGCCCCGGACCACGTACCTCTGCGGATGGACAGTGATCTTGTCCGCCAGGCCGTCCTCAACCTCCTTGACAACGCGCTGAAGTACGGGCCGCGGGGACAGACCATCCGGGTGAGCATCGCCACCGCGGAGGGCGAGGTCGTCCTCGCGGTTGAAGACGAGGGGTCCGGGGTCGCCGGGCCGGACCGCGAGAGGGTCTGGGAGCCGTTTGTGCGCGCGGAACGGCAGCGCTCTACGCACGTAGCTGGCGCGGGGATCGGGCTCGCCCTCATCCGTGACATCATGCGCGCGCACTCCGGTGACGGCACGATCGAATCCGGTCCCGGCGGGGGGTGCCGAGCCATCCTGACCTTTCCATCCGAGGAAGGAACCGACCGCGGAAGCGAGGCATCCAGAGGACTTGAAAGCCCAAACGCGAAGCTGCCAGCCCCCGCTGGAGCATTCATTCTCCAGAATAAAGGATCGACATGACTTCTCGGATACTGATCGTGGAGGACAATCACGACCTCGCATACGGACTGAAGTCCAATCTGGAATACGAAGGGTACGACGTTCAGGTGGCGGAGACCGGGACCGAAGCGATCGAGATGGGAAGGGACTCCGAACCCGACCTGATGATCCTCGACCTCATGCTTCCCGAAGTGGACGGGATGAAGGTGCTGTCGACCCTGCGCAAGGAGGGATCGAGGATGCCTGTTCTGATCCTGACCGCCAGGGGAGAGGAAACCGACAAGGTCCTGGGCTTCAGAACCGGCGCCGATGACTATGTCACGAAGCCGTTCGGGCTGATGGAGTTGATCGCAAGGGTGAACGCGCTTCTCCGTCGGTCACAGGAGGCTGGCCACGCGTCATCCAACGGGAGCGGGGGCGCTGATGTCGGAGGCCACATCGCCTTCGGCGACGTCGAAATCGAAGTCGCGAGTCGGCGCGTGACCAAGGCTGGCGAGGAGGTAGCGCTCACCCCAAAGGAGTTCGGTCTGCTGCTGGCACTTCTTGAGCGGAACGGGGCGGTCTGTTCGCGCGAAGAGCTGCTGCACGAGGTCTGGAACCACCAGGCGCCGGTCCCCAGCCGCACGGTGGACACCCATGTGGCCGAGCTGAGGAAGAAGCTGGAAGACGAGCCTGCCAATCCTCACCATATCCTGACAGTCTGGAAGTACGGGTACAGATTTCGGGCCTGATCTGGCGTGTACGAAGCTTTCGGTCAGGAAAGTGTCCGGATCCTGCAGGGGCGGCTGAGCCTGTCGGTCAGCGTCCGCCCCACACCGCGCTCACAAACCGGGGCAGGTACTCCCCGCCTGCGGCCCGCCTTCCTTCCGGACCCACAGCCCAGTCATACGAGAAGAGGACCACTCCGCCCGCTCCGAGCTCGCGGCTGATCCGCCCCTTTCTCACCGCCGACTCGAAGCTGTTCCGATAGATCCCGACCCCGGCCCAGACTCGCTCCGGTCCCACGGCACGCGCCGCCCGGTCGATCTGGCGCCGGAAGGTATCGTCCGACTCCGTATAGGCCATGGGCGCCACAACTTCGACGATTCCCGCTCTCAGCCATTCCTCCCAGTCCTGATACCGTGCGCTCCGGGCATCGTCGGCATTCGCGAAGACGGCTGCGCTCACCAGCATTTCCGGACGATGGTCCTTCACCACCCAGTAGAGGGTCTCGAGGGTCGCACGCACCTGCGCCGTGCGGAAGGCATCCCACTCCGCTGGAAGCCCGTCTACGTATGCGAAGGGATCACTCCTCCACGCCGCCTCGATCTGGATCAGGCGGGCCGGGTCCACCCCTCCGCGGACCGGTCCCCGCTCCGCTCCACCGGGACCCCTTCCGGCCGGGAACTGGCCCTGCTCCCCCTGGATCCACCCCCGGAAAGCGTCGAGGGAGTGCCGGGAATAGTCGAACTCCGGCCCGGGGTACCGAACGTAATCGAAGTGGATTCCGTCCAGTGGATATCGCTCAATCAGGTCGCGCACGAGGGCGGCCTGGTGCATCCGGACCTCGGGGTGCGAGGGATTCGTGTAGATCCCCTCCACCCGATCCGACGCCCCACGGGTCCACTCGAGCAGAGCCGCACGGTACCCGGGGCTCGATGGGCTCATCCCCAGAAGGCGAGGCGCCAAGGCACGCGGGATGGCCAGCGTTTCAGGCGCCCGGTGGAACAGATGGCCCAGGTCCCGCGGAGGAAGAACCGCACTCGCAACCAGGTTGAGGTTGATCCACGCATGAACGCGAAGTCCCCGCAGACGGGCCTCCTCGAGCACGACCTCCAGGGGGTCATAAACCCCGATCCAGCCTCGATCCATGGCATCCGGGGGAGGTTCGTACGCGGATCGATAGTACGCATCGCCTCGACCGCGCACCTGTACGAGGAGGGTATTGAACCCGGCGTCGGCGGCTCTTCGTACCGCCGCTCGCGCGGAGTCCGGATGAAGGAGGGCGGTGCGGACCACCCAGAGAGCCCGGACATTCCCGGTCTCCGTGGGAAGGGAGGGAGGAAGCGGCAGGCGGGTGCCTCCTCTCTGGAGTGAGGCTTCCGGGGCGGCGCCCGTGTCCGCGACCGGAGCTCGATCCCGGGGCTCGTCCTCTGCGCTGGGGATTTCGACCGGCCCGACTCCCGGTGGGGGCAGGTCGACGGGAGGGGGTGGGGGATCCACGCCCACTCGGGCACACCCCACGAGGAAGGTCGAAATCAGAAAGAAAAGGGCCACCACCTCCCGACCTTCCCGGACCTTCACCGTCGACGCTCCCTGAAAAAGCTCCGGAGAAGCTCTCCGGACGAGTCGGCCAGCACCCCTTCAGTCACCCTGGCCCGGTGATTGAGTCTCGGGTCCTGCAGGAGATTGCCAAGTGAGACCGCCATCCCTGACTTGGGATCCCGGGCGCCGAAGACCACCCTCGGTATCCGGGCGAGGACGATGGCCCCGCAGCACTGGGCACAGGGCTCGAGGGTGACGTAGAGAGTGGCGTCGGAAAGGCGGAAATCTCCCACCCGTCCGGCCGCCTTCCGAATCGCAACCACCTCCGCATGCGCGGTCGGATCGGCCCACTCGATCGTTCGGTTGTGCCCCTCGGCCAGCATGCGACCTCCGGTCACGAGCACGGCTCCGACGGGCACTTCCCCTCGGATCCACGCTTCCCCAGCGCGCTCCAGTGCGCGCGCCATCCACGCGCGGTCGCCGGGTTCCGGTGGGGAGAACTCGAGGGGAGGAGCCAGTTCCGGGATCAGTGCGCGGTGGCGCTGATGGGAACCTCGGCTTCGTCGAACCGCCTGAAGATGGCGGCCACGCGACCGGTTACAGGGAGCCGGGCGGGATCCTCGACCGTGAAGGAAGGTGCGCTCTCGGAGGCGCCCCGGATCAGAGCGGTTCGACCGTTCATGAGGAACCGGAAAATCTCCGGGCGGCTCTCCATCCGGACTACGGCCAGATCCCCGTCGCGCAGCGCCCTCGCATCGGCCGGTTCCACCAGCAGGAAGTCCCCCTGATGCGCATCAAGTGGCGCCAGGGCGGAATCCCGGACGCGCAGGAAGTAGCACCCCTTGGCTCCGGCCATTCTCCGATCGATCGAGTAGTAGGCCTCGATCCCATCAGAAGCGAACCCGACGGAATCGTCCGGAATCGAGGCGAAACACGGAACCGAAACCGTCTGGGGATTCAGGTCGACCCCGAGGATCCGGACTCCCCGCGATCTGGACGGATCCCGCTCAAGATACCCCTTCGACGCCAGTGCGCTCAGATGTTCGGAGACGGTCTTGGTGCTCTTGATGCCGAACTCCTCGCCGATCTCACGGATCGAGGGCTGGTAGGTGTTGCTGCGGAGGTACTGGACCATGTAGTCCAGAATATTCCGTTCGAGATCGCTGAGAACAGCGGGCATCCAGGGTCTCCGAAACGCGGCGCGGGCCTTGTTGAAGCTTCAGGGTAAACCCCTCTGGAGAGGGGTGTCAAGAACATTTGTTTCCAACCCCTTCACAATCTGGATTGCGAGGTCGATTCGCGAAAGGGTGGCATCCGCTCCGAGGAGCACCATCACCTCGAAGATTCCCGGGCTCGCGGCCTGCCCCGTGAGTGCCACTCGCAGTGGATGAATCAGCTTCCCGGCACCGACTCCGAGCGACTCGGCGAGGCCCCGGAGCCCGGTTTCGAGCGATTCTTCCGTCCACTCCGTGGGAGCCAGGGCCTCACGGAGCGCCCGCAGATGTGCGATCGCGCCAGTCGGATCCTTCCCCCAGTGCTTCGCAACCGCCGCCGGGTCATACGACAGAGCGTCGCGAAGGAAGGGCGTGGCCTGTTCTCCGATCTCGCCGACGGTGCGCGCCCTCACCTTGAGAAGGTCGATCAGTCGCACAACCCATCCGGGGTCCGATCGATCGCGGTGTTCGGCCTCGTCACGTAGCTCCGCCGGGAGCTGCTCCATGACCAGTAACATAAGCTCGTCGGCGGGCATCACGGCCAGATGGCGCCCATTCAGCCACTCCAGCTTCGTTGAATCGAACACCGAGCTCTTGCGGAGAACCCGCTCGAGCGAGAAGCGCTCGACGAGACCGGGCACGGTGAGAACCTCTTCGTCGGTTCCGGGCGACCATCCCAGGAGCGCGAGGAAATTCACCATCGCCACGGGAAGAATCCCCTTTCCCTGGTACTCGCCCAATGCGGTTGCCCCGTGCCGCTTCGAGAGACGCTTTCCATCCGGGCCCAGGATCATCGGGAGATGGCCAAAATCGGGAACCTGGTTCCCCAGCGCCTCATGCAGGAGGATCTGCTTGGGAGTATTCGAGACGTGGTCCTCTCCGCGGAGAACGTGAGTGATCTGCATCGCCGCGTCGTCGGACACCACCGCGAGGTTGTACGTCGGGGTACCATCCGATCGGAGGATCACGAGGTCTTCGATCTCCTCGTTCCGGAAGCGGACGGATCCGTAGACCCGATCCTCCCAGGCGGTTTCCCCAGGGGGCACGAGGAACCGGATCGCGAAGGGCTCGCCATTGGCCGCCCGCGCATCGGACTCGGTCGAGCCGAGCAGCTCGGCCCGTTCCCGCGGGTAGCGAAGGGCTCGATCAGGATCTTCGGCCCGGATCGCCGCCAGTTCATCGGCGGAAACGAAGTCGCGAAAGGCCTTCCCTTCGAAAAGGAGCCGGAGCGCATCCGACCGGTGCCGCTCCGCCCCTTCTCCCTGGAAGTAGGGGCCCTCATCCCAGTCCAGCCCCAGCCATCGTATCCCGTCCAGGATCGCCTCGACCATGTCGTCCGATGACCGCTCCCGATCGGTATCCTCGATCCGAAGCACGAACGTCCCTCCCTCCCTGCGAGCGAGAAGCCAGTTGAACAGGGCCGTGCGGGCTCCCCCCACATGGAGGAATCCCGTTGGAGAAGGCGCAAATCGAACACGAAGGGACATGGATTGAGGGGTCGGAGGCTCAGGCGGGCTCTACGAAATGGGAACTCCTGCAACAGGAACTCCCTGTGGGGATCATGACTGGCCCATCCATCGTGACCCCGGCTGTAAAGCTAACGCCCCTTCCCCCTCAGACCGAGTGCGGTTGCGGGTCCCCGCGCCTGGCGACGGACGCGGGCTCTTCCGCAGCAGATACCACCTCACGGCGCCCCATCCGCTCGAAGATGAGATAGAGCGAGGGCGTCGTCACGAGCACGAAAAGCGTGGAGGAGAGGAGCCCGCCGATGAGCGCGTAGGTGAGCGCATTCCAGATGGTGGAGTCGGCCGAAGCGCTGAAGAGCACGAGAGGAAGCAGGCCAAACACCGTGGTGGAGGTGGTCATCAGGATGGGCCGGATCCGCTCGAGGGTGCCCCGGATGATCGCATCGTGAAGACTCAGGTCGGTTTCCGCGCGCACCCGATTGATGTGGTCCACGAGAAGGATCGCATTGTTCACGACGATCCCTCCCATCATGATCACGCCGATGTACGCCTCTCGGGTGAAGCTCGCCCCCACGAAGAAGAAGATCAGGAACACCCCGATCAGCGCCATGGGTACCGAAAGGAGCACCACCAGCGGCTGCCGGACAGACTCGAAGAGCGCCGCGGTCACCATGAAGACGAGCCCGATCGCGATCAGGAGCACGAAGATGAACTGGCGCTCATCCTCCGCGGAAATCCGCCACCCCGAGGTCTCCCGAACCGTGTAGCCGGGAGGGAGCACGGTGGCGTCGATCGCGGCTTGATTGATCACGTCTCCCAGGCGGCGCGGCCCCCGGAACTCGTAGGCCACGGTGCGCTCGTACTGCTGATTTTCACGGCGAATGGATGAGAGGACGGTGCGTTCCCGGACCTCGATGAGGTCACCAAGCGGAATGGGGATCCCCCGAGGGGTCGTCACGACCTGATCTTCGAGGCCGCGAACGTCGAGGCGCCGGAACCCTTCGAGCTTCACCTCGTAGCGAACATCTTCCCCTCCGATCTTGACCCACGCTCCTCCCCCCGCTCCCTCCACGGTCGCGAGAATGAGCTGCGCCACCTCCTCGGCGCTCAGGTCGTAGCGGGACGCCGCATCCCGGTCGATCTCCACCGCAAACTCGGTTGCGCGGTCCCGCATGAAGCCCGCCGAGGCATTCGTGTCCACGTCGTGCACGCGGGAGTTCCGGCTGAGGCGCCCGCCCAGGTCTTCTGCGATCTCTGCGAGCCGCTCGTAGTTGTACCCCAGCAGAGTGACCCGGTAGTTGGGTGCCGACCCGGCGCCCCCCCCGTAGAACGACGGACCCTGCCCGTAGACCCGAACCTCGGCTCCGGTGAATCCGAGTGAATACGCCTTGAGCTGCTCCTCGATCACGAGCGGAACTGCGGTGAATTCGAGAGAGTCCGGGAAGCTCACACGGGTCGAGGAACGAGTACCCTGAACACTCGTCGTGAACTGTTCGATCTCGGGGATCGCGACCAGGCGATTCTCGAAGAACCGGGTCAATTCGTCGACCCTGTCCAGATCCGAGCCCCTCGGGAGGGTGATGTTGATCAGAATGAAGCTGCGCTGGTTTCCTCCGAAGTTCCAGATCGTCCCCTTCGTGACATGGGTGTCGAAGAGGTAGTAGGTCCCCCCGAAGGTGACCGCGGCGATCAGGACTGCGGCCCACGGGAGGCGGAGCGAGAGCCCCAGGAGCGAGGAGTAGAAGCGGACGTAGATCGGGGGGCCGCGCTGCGCGAACGTCGGGATCTCCTCCGCACCCCTGTCGGAACCGGCGGCTCCGGGAGGCTCGTCGGCCCCCGTCCCCCCCTGGATCCCCGCGAGCGCTCCCCCGCCCCGACGAAGTATCCGGGCCGTGAGCGCCGGGATGAAGGTGAACGCGACGAAGATGGAAGCCAGAAGCGTCAGCGCCACCACGATCGCCAGAGGCACATAGTAGATCGCAAGCTCCCCCTGGAAATAGACGAAGGGGACGAACACGATCAGGGTAGTGGCCGTGGACGCCACGATCGGGAGCACAACATCGAGCGCACCCTTCTCGGCCGCGACCCGCGGATCTCCGCCCTCCTGCCACTTCCTGTAGATGTTCTCCAGCACTACGATCGAGTTGTCGACGATGAGTCCGAAGCCGAGGGCCAGACCCATCAGGGTGAGAAGGTTGAGGGTCAGCCCCCCGAAGTAGATCAGGTTCAGGGCGATCAGGATCGAGAAGGCGATCGTCACGAAGACGATCCCCGCGGTCCGGAAGGAACGGAGGAAGAGGAGGAGCACCGCGAAGATCACGAAGGAGGCGATCAGGGCACGGTTGCGAAGATCCGTGAGCTGCCGCTGGATGTCTTCCGACTGATCGTCGTCCAGGATGACTTCGGAACCCGGCGGATGCAGCCCCTCGATCTCGGCCATCCTGGCCTTCACGCCGTCGGCCAGTCGCACCGCGTTCACCCCTCGCTCCTTCACTACCGAGAAGCTCACGGCGGGAGATCCGTTGATCCTGTAATAGCCCGTCGCCTCGGCGTAGGTGTCCCGGATCAGGCCAACGTCATCCACCCGGACGGGGGTCCCGCCGACCGTCATGAGAATGGCTTCGCGAAGGTCCTGCGCCGAGACCGGCCGATTCCGGATCGTGAGCGTCCATTCACGCTCACCCTCACGGATGGCTCCGGCTTCGCGCACGAGGTCCAGCCGGGATATCGCCTGAGCAACCTGACCGGGAGTGAGCCCGAGGGCGTTGATCCGATCCGGTTCGAGTTCGATTTCCAGGATCCGGTTCCGCCCCCCCTGGATGCTCACGAAGGAGACCCCGTCCACCTGCATGATCTCGGGCTGGACGACCTCCTCCAGGTGGAGCGCGAGCGCCTCCAGGAGGAGGGGCCCGGTCAGAGTGTACCGGAGCAGCGGCCGCTGCTGGTCCTCTGCGAACTCCCTCGGGATCCAGGGCTGAACCGCAATTGGCTGAACCCCGTCCGGGAGCTCCTCCTCGACGATCGCGAGCCGCTCGGAGAGCTCCATCCGAACGAAGTCCATGTCCGCATCGCGGGAAAACTCGACCTCGATCCGGGCGGTGCGCTCCTCCGAGGTGGAGGTGATCTTCTCGACGTCGCGGATCTGCTGGATCGCGGACTCCACGGGGGCGGTCGCGAATGCCTCCATGGTCTCGGGAGAGGCACCGGGCCAGGTCAACTGGACGGTAAGCCGCGGGAAGCTCGTGTCCGGGTAGAGCTCCACGGGAAGGTTCCGCCATGCAGCGACGCCCAGCAGCGCGACGGCCAGGTAGGTCATCGCCACGGCGACCGGACGGCGGATGCTGAGCCGTATCACGCGGACCCCTCTGTCTGAGGCTGTTCAACGGTGAACCCGGCGCGACCCGTTCCCCTGCCCTGAACCTCACCGGCTCCCTCCCCCACGACCCTCATCCGGGCCGACTCCACGAGCGAGAAGAGCACGGGCACCACGATAAGGGTGAGGAGCGTCGCCACGATCAACCCTCCGATCACGGCGATGGCCAGCGGGGCACGAAGGTCCGCTCCCCGTCCGATCCCGAGCGCCATGGGAGTGAGCCCGAGCACCGTGGTGACCGTGGTCATGACGATCGGACGAAGGCGGACTCGACCCGCCTCCATGATGGCCGCGCGAAGCTCCGCCCCGCGCTCCCTCGCCTGCACGATGAAGTCCACCTTCACGATGGCGTCGTTCACGACGATCCCCACCAGAATCACGATCCCGATGAGCGACATGGTGTTGAGCCCCTCTCCTGCGAGCGCCAGGGCCAGAACGGCTCCGATCAGCGCCAGGGGGACCGCCGTGAGGATCGAGAAGGGGTGTATGAAGGACTCGAACTGGGCCGCAAGAATCATGTAAACCAGCGCGAGAGCGAGCGCGAAGGCGAAGGCGAGGTCACGGAACGATCGTCGCATTTCCTCGTTCTCCCCCCCCACTTCGCTCCGGAGGTCCCGCGGAACGGCGAGACCCGAGAGGGCGCTCTCCACCTCGGTGATCGCCTGATCCAGCCCCCCGGACCGGACATCGGCGAGGACGGTGATCACCCGAGCCTGATCTTCGCGACGGATCTCCGCCGGGCCGAGCGCCTCCTCCACGCGAATCAACTCGCGCAGGGGCACCCCTTCCACTCGCAGCCGCTGGAGCGTACTCACATCGTATCGAAGGGAATCGGGAAGGCGAACCATGACCGGGATCTTGCGGTCGAAGTCCGGGAACTCGGTGGCGCGCGTACCCCTCATTCCCTGCTCCACCGCGTTCGCCACCGCCAGCGGCTCGAGCCCGTATCGACTCGCTTCCTCCCGCAGAATCTCGACCTCGAACTGTGGCTGTCCCCGTTCGGAGCCGAGTCGCAGATTCCCGATCTCCTCGACACCTTCCAGCCGGGTCAGAACGGTGGCCGCATGTTCGAAGGCCAGATCGAGGTCTGCACCGCGCACGCGCACCGCGATATCGGCGTCTGACCCGCCCAGAATCTGACCGAGGGCGGTGGCCTGTCCGGCCTGGACCGCGGCCGTCCCCTCGGGAACGGCTGCGGCCACCGGATCGCGCAGTCGCTCTACCACGTCCGCCGTCGACGCCCCCTCCCTTACCCGTACCTGGAACCGGGCCGTATGCAGGCCCGAAGCCTCGTCCGAGGTGGCGAAGCTCCGTACATCACGCCCCACATGCCCGAAAACGGCGTCCACGTCGGGGTCCGCGAGGAGGAGGCGTTCCACCGCCTGGGCCACCTCGTCGGTACGGACGAGGGCGGTCCCTTCCGGGAGTTCCAGATCGACCTCGAAGGCTCCCTGATCGACGCGCGGAAGGAGGTCCCGATCCAGCGCCACCGCGAGACCAAAGGAGCCCGCGAAGAGCAGCCCGGACAGCCCGAGAACCATCGCACGATTGTCCAGCGACCACTCCAGCGCGTTGTGATACCGGCCCGCGAACCCTTCGAAACCCCGGTCGAAGGCACCGAGCGGGCGCCGGAATATCCTTGACGCAACCCGCGCCAGAGTGTCCCCCCAGAAGCGGAAGAGCTCCCTCAGCAGTCCCCAGCTCCCGCGCAGAGCCCAGCCGGGAAACCGGCCAGCCACGCGAAACCCCCACCCCATCGACCCCCGGAACCCTCGCGGGCGGGGTCCGGGCCGAAGTGCACCCGGTCCCGGGATTTCCGGAGCCGCCCCGATGCGGAATCGTGCGGCCACGGAAGGAAGAAGCGTAAGCGCCACGAGGAGGGACGCCAGAAGGGAGAAGGCCACCGCGAGGGAAAGATCACGGAAGAGCTCCCCAGCGACTCCCTCCACATAGATGATGGGACCGAACACCGAGATCGTCGTGAGCGTCGAAGCGGTGATTGCCCCCGCCACCTCGTCCGCGCCGCGGGTCGCTCCCTCGACCGCCTCGACTCCGTCTTCACGGTGCCGGAAGATGTTCTCGAGCACGATGATCGAGTTGTCCACGAGCATCCCCACCCCGAGGGCCAGCCCGCCGAGCGACATGATGTTGAGTGACACGTCGAACGCTTCCATGAGCGCGAAGGTGCCCACCACCGAGATCGGAATCGCGAGGGCGACGGCTACGGGATACCGTGGCTCCCGCAGGAACAGAAAGAGGACGAGGAACGCGAGCATCCCTCCGAGGAGGAGCGCCGATACCACGTTGTCGATCGATTCCGCGATGAAGCCCGCCTGGGAACTGGCGATGTCGATCGTGACATCGGGAAATTCGAGGCGGAGCAGGGCCAGGACTTCGTCCACGAGACGGGCGACCTCCACGGTGTTCGCCCCGGACTCCTTGTAGATCATGAGACCGACGGCCTCCCGACCGTTGTACCGGGCGATCGCCTCTCTCTCGGCGAACCCGTCCACGACCCCTCCCACATCGGCTACCCGGACCAGTCGGGATGCGCCGCCGGCTTCCGCTCCCACCTGCTGCCGGGCCACCACCACATCCGCAATCTCCGAAACCATGCGGAATTCGCCGAGAGTGCGGAGCGGATAGCGGTACCGACCCTGGAGAATCGTTCCCCCCGGGGCCGCGTAGTTCGCGCGATCGATCGCGTTCGCGACCTCCTGGATCGACAGGTTGTACGACTCGAGAAGTGCGGGGTCCAGCTCGACCTGGATCTCCCGGTCCAGTCCCCCGGCCACGGCCGCCTGCGCGACCCCGTCGAGCTGTTCGAGTCGCCGTCGGATCACATTCTCCGCGAGTTCCTTCGTTTCCCACAGGTCGTCGCCAGCCACCGAGAGGGTCATGATCGGTTCGGACTCGGGGTCGACCCGGAGGATCCGTGGGCGCTCGGCGGTCTCCGGGAGCGTCCCCCGGATGTTGTCGAGGCGCTCCCGGACATTGAGCATGGCGAAGTCCATGTTCGTTCCCCAGGCGAACCGGAGCGTCACGAGACTGACCCCCTCGCGGGATACCGAGGTGACCCGCTCCACCCCGGGGACGGCTGCGGTCGCGGCTTCGATCCGCTCGGTGATGAGCCGCTCGACCTCCACTGGAGCGACCTCCGAGTATCCCGTATAGACCACCAGCCGGGGATAACTCACCTCGGGGAGAAGGTCGATCGGAAGGCGCGAGAACGAAATCGCGCCGAGGAGGATCACCGCCAGGAAGAGCATTGCGACCGCCACGGGGCGGCGCGTACTGAGTCGGGAAATGGACACCGTCAGCGCTCCTCACCGGCGCGGAGGAACCCGTCCAGCGACATCCCCAGCGAACGCTCGAGCGTCACCCTCGCCCGTTCGAGGTTGAAGCGGGCCTGAAGGGCAGCGCGGCGGGCCTGGGCCAGTTCCCGCGAAACGGCCTGAAGCTCAAGGAACGTCCGCTGTCCGATACGGTAGGCTTCGGAAGTGAGATTGAGCCGTTCCTCGGCCAGCGCGGCCCGGCGCTCCTGCAGCAGCAGATCCCGATGGCTGGACCGCAGCGTCACGAGCTGGGTCCGTATTTCCCGCTCGACGTCGAGTCGTGCTTCGCGGAGCGACTCCCTCTGGTTCCGTACCGCGATTCCGGTCTGTTCGGCGGCGTTGCTCCGGTTGAACCAGGTCCCCAGATTCGGAAAGCTCACGGTCAACCCGAAGTTCCGCCCCCAGTCCGCGTCCGGGTTGAGATCGAAGAAGGCCTCTCCCCCCTCGATCCGTCCGATCTCGTTTCCCTCCTGATCGCGAACCACCCGCTGGCGGGCCGCGCTCGTGCGCGAGGTCGTGTAGCTCAGTGAAAGCGTCGGGAGCCACTGGGCCCGCTGGATCGTTCGATTCCTCTCCTCCACCTCCACCGAGGCTTCCGCCTGCCGGACCCGGGGACCCTGAGTCGTGGCCTCGGCCACCATGCGTTCCTCGTCCAGCCGCGAGGGATCGAACTGAGTGAGCGGGACGGGATCGATGGTGAACCTGGTCAGGGTGGAATCCCCGATCAGGGTCCGCAGTTCAAGCAGGGCGCTCTCATGATCGGCCTCCGCCCGTTCGAACGATCCCTCCTGTTCGGCCACCTCCAGTTCGGCCCCCAGGAGGTCGGTCCGGTCCCGGCGAGCCAGGGCAAAGAGGCGGTCCACTGCATCGAGGTTCGTGCGGGCCCGATCGAGAAGGTCCTGTTCCAGCTCCAGCGAAACGAGGGTCTCCTGCGCCGTCAGGTAGAGCGCGGCCACCTCGGTACGCAGCGCATGCCCCTCCGTGCTCACAGTGAGTTCGCGCCGTTCCGACAGGATCTCCTGCTGGCGAAGCCGGAGCAGGTTCGTGAGATCGAAGGTGAAGAAGAGCGCGCCGCCCTGTGAGGTCTGGGAACTGCGGATCATCCCCGTTTCCGGGTTGTTGACGGGGTTGCCGAAGATGTCGGAAGCGACCGGCGTCCGATTCCAGTTCGTGTTCGTGTTGAGCAGGTTCACGTTCAGGGTGGGGAGAAGCTCGAGCCAGGCTGATCGAGTTTCGGTCCGGTTGAGCCCGAGATCGTTCGTCGTCCTTCTGAACGCCGGATTGTGCCGGGCGGCCCGCTCCATCGCCTCCGCCAGGGTGAGCACCTCCACGCGTTCGACCTCCTGAGCCGAGCCGGTCGAGGGGGCGAGAAGCGCCAGCGCAACCACCGTAGCGGCCACCGGAATCAGACGACGTCGAATCGGACCCATCATCGGCCCGGCCTCCCGCCTGCCGCCGTCACATTCTCGACCAGAGTGACGCGGGTATCATGGGCGAGATAGTGATGCCCGTCGACCAGCACGATCTCGCCCGGCTCGAGCATCGACGTCTCTTCATGAGGGATGATCTCGATGAAGCGGTCGTTTCTGAAACCCGTGGTCACATAGCGCCACTCCGCGATTCCCGAGCCATCGGCTTCCGCATTGCGGAGCATGAACACCACATCCCGGCGATTCCTCTCCACCACCGCTTCCCGCGGAATGAGGATCCGATCCGGGTAGCTCTGGGCCTCGATCGAGACCCGGGAGTACATCCCCGGGATGATCCGGCCACTGGCGTTGGGGAGCACGACGGTCACGCGGGCGGTGCGGGTCGTCGGATCCACGATCGGGTTCACCGTTTCGATACGTCCTTGGAGCTGCTCTCCGGGGAAGGCCGCGAAGTTGAGCGTCACCCGCCGCCCCTCCCTGAGATAGGCCACCTCGGCTTCCAGAACGTTCACCTCGACCTTGATCGGGTCGATCTGGACCAGGGTGAGGGCTTCCGTGCCGGCCCCGAGGAAGCTCCCTTCGACCGCCGTCAGGTCGGCCACCCTCCCGGTGAAGGGAGCCCGGATCCGGGTCCATTCCAGCTCCATCTCGGCCCGCCGCACGTTCAGCTCCTCCCGATCGAGCCCCGTCGTCGCCCGGAGAATCCGCTCGCGCTCGGCGCGCACCTCGGGATCGAGAATCTCCCCGGCGTAGAGCATTCGTTCCTGGAACTCCACCTCGGCGCCGACCAGCGCGGCCCGTGCCTGGGCGAGCGACATCGCCGCTTCCGTGGTGTCGAGCTGGACCAGGACCTGTCCCGCCCGGACGAGCTGGTTCTCGCGCACGGCGATCTCCTGCACCACTCCGGAGGCTCGCGAACTCACATTGGAGCGCCGGTACCCCTCGGCCTCCCCCGAAGCCACGACGGTCACCCAGAGGGTGTCGCGCACCACTTCGACGCCGGAGACCGGCTGGGCCTGAGCGGCTCCGAAGGCTGCGGCCGACTCGACCGTGACGCCCTCCGTATCCGGGAGGTTCGAGGTCGCCGTCCCGCCCTCCTCATCCCCTCCTGCCAGGAGCTTGTACGCGATCCCGACGCCGACAGCGACGAAGATGAAGACGACGGTCAGCAGGCTGAGCGCGGTTCTCGAATGCTTCATGGGCGTGCCCGATCATGGGTTCGGAAGGCAGGTCATCCCTTCGACGGATCTACCCGGCGCAGGGTTGCCGCACCCGGGACGGGGCGCCGGAGTGCTCAACCGAAGCTTGGCCAGCGCGGCGGGAATGACCATGGTGGAATGGGCCGCTCGGCCCAACCGACGTGAGAGTATGGAGGAAGGAACCTCCCTGTCAACGTACTGCTTCGTATCGAAGGGTACCGAATGCATGGACTTCGTAGCGTTCTCAAACCTACGCGGTTTCGGTACTTTTTCTTTCGAAGCCTCGGAAGAATGCCGGATCCGAATTCCATCTCAGGATCCCCGTCACCCCCCCCTGCCGGAACCCATGCTACGTCCCTCGCCGCAGACCCTCCGATCCTCATGCCTGGTTCTCCTCCTGGCCTGGGGCGTTGCCGCCTGCGGAGACGATGTGGAGTGGTCCCCGCTCGATGGCCCATGGGACCCGGAGCATCCCGAAGCCGCCCGGGTACTCGCGCCACCCACCCCGGGAAGCGCGACCGATTTCGAGATGGCCAGGGCCGGAGAGGCGTGGTACCGCATGCGCGGCTGCCTGGCCTGCCACACCGTGGATGGGAGGAACGTGGTCGGCCCGAGCCTCCGCGGAGTCGCGGAACGGAGAGACTACGCGTGGTTCCGGGGGATGGTGATGCGCCCGGATTCCATGCTGAGGGTCGACCCGGTGGCTCGGGAACTGCTGGAGATCTACCGCGTGCCGATGCCCGATCAGGGAGTGGACGAACTCAGGACCCGGGCCATCTGGGAGTATCTTAGGGGAATAGGATCCTGAGCGAAGTCGGGAACTCCTCCGCCCGTCAAACAGGGTGTGGACCGATTCTTCAGCCTTCCTTCGCCGCGCCTCCGTACCTGCGGTCGATGTAGCGGACGAGGATCTCCTTGAACTCGCCGACCAGCCCTTCACCCTTCAGCGTCGTGAAGTGCTCGCCGTCTACGTAGACCGGCGCCTTCGGTTCCTCGAAGGTGCCCGGAAGGGAGATGCCGATATTGGAATGCTTCGACTCCCCGGGGCCATTCACCACACACCCCATCACGGCCACTGAGAGTTCTTCGACGCCGGGGTACTGGAGTTTCCATTCCGGCATCTCGGTGCGAATGAAGCTCTGGATGTCTTCCGCCATTTCCTGGAAGAAGGTCGATGTGGTCCGGCCACACCCGGGGCAGGAGGTGACCTGCGGTTCGAAGCTCCGAATCTGCAGCGACTGCAGCACCTGCTGTGCGACCTTGACCTCTTCGGTGCGGTCACCCCCCGGACGAGGGGTGAGGGAAACCCGGATCGTGTCTCCGATTCCTTCGATGAGGAGGGGAGCCAGCCCCGCCGCAGTGGCCACGATCCCCTTCGCACCCATCCCCGCCTCGGTCAGTCCGAGGTGCAGCGGGTAGTCGGAGAGAGGAGCGAGCTGGCGGTAGACGGCAATGAGTTCGGGGACTTCGGAGACCTTCGCGGACAGGATGATCTGCCCCGGAGCGAGCCCCGTTTCCTCCGCCATTTCCGCAGATCGAATCGCGCTCTCGCAGATCGCGTCCCGCATCACCACCGGGGCACTTCTCGGCTCTGGGAGCGCGGCATTCCGATCCATCAGCTCCGTGAGCAGGTCCTGATCGAGCGAGCCCCAGTTCACTCCGATCCGCACCGGCTTCCCGTTCTCCACCGCGATGGAGACGATGGTTCGAAAGTTCTCATCCCGCCGTTTGGCACCCACGTTCCCCGGGTTGATCCGATACTTCGCAAGCGCCCGGGCGCACTCCGGAAATTTGTGGAGAAGGAGGTGGCCGTTGTAATGGAAATCGCCGATGAGCGGAACGTCGATGCCGGCGTCAGCCAGGCGCTGTGCAACTTCCGGGACGGCGGCGGCGGCAGCCTCGTTGTTGACGGTGATCCGCACGAGCTCGCTCCCCGCCAGCGCCAGTTCGGCCACCTGGGTCGCCGTGGATTCGGCATCGGCGGTATCGGTATTCGTCATGGACTGGACGACGACCGGGTTTCCCCCGCCCACCTTCACTCCACCTATGTCGACTTCCAGCGTCTTGCGGCGTGGCCACATGCTCACGGGTTCTCCGGATCGGCTTCCCTCCGCACTCTCACCTGGAACAACAGGTGCTTCGGCGGAAGTGGGCATTCTGGATTTCATCGGCTTGGAGATCGCCGAACGACCCCGAATCTACCAGAGCCCCGGGGGGGATCCAAGGGCGAGGAATGGAAGCGCAGGAGAGTGGAGGGGCCGCCTGGCACGAGAAAAAAACTGGCGATATGGCGGCTCATAGGCCATCTTGAACCTCCCTGCTTCGATTCCATGTACTGGATTATCCCCAAGGATGAGGTTTCTCATGTTCGCACGCACCTGGAACTCTCGACTCTCGCTGGCTGCCTTACCGCTCTTCCTCTTCGCTTGTGGGGGGGAAGACGTCCCGGAGCCTGATGCAGCGCCTGCGCCCGTGGCTGAAGAGGCCGCACCGGCGGCGGAACCGGCGACGGAGCATGTTACGATCGCCCTCGCGTCCAGCAACGAGTCGGGCGTATTCGGCGAAGCCATGGCCATGCACACCGATGAGTCGGTGGTTGTCGTTCTCGAGATCGCGGGACTTCCGGCGGCTGGGGAATATGCGGCCCATGTTCACATCGGTACCTGCGCGACCGGCGGCGGCGTCGCGGCCGCGTTGAACCCGGTCATCGGTCTGGCCGACGGGACGGGCTCGAGCACCACCACGCTCGAACTTTCAGCGCTCCCGGCTGAGCAGTCTCACTTCGTTCAGGTGCATGGGGCAGGCGGATCTCCCGTCGCGTGCGGCGATATGGAGGGGCGCGAGGGCTGATGCTCCGTTCCCCCGCCTCCGTGGGGGGAGTGCTCGTGGCCGCGGCGGTCCTGTGGATCGGCGCAGGTGCTGAGCGCTCTCCCCATGCGGGGGGACACGACGGCCAGTGGGAAATCCGGGTCGACCGGGAGAGCCGCTCGCTCTCGTTCACAGCAACGGTGCAGGCCCGGGCCTTCCGTTCGTCGCTTCCCCCGGACCATCAGTACCACGCCATCGTTCATCGGGACGGAGGCGCCGCGGGGAAATCGCTCATGGTGACCAACGCGCCGGATATCGAGGTGGCCCGAGCGCTGCGGGACCTGGATGCCCAGGACGGCGGAGGCGTGCCGCTTTCCGCATGGAACCTCCGGTGGGTTCCCCTCGTGCCCCAGCCGAATGCGAGGGTCCGGGGGACTCCCCTCGAGATTTCGGTGCATTGGGACGGGGCGCCGCGAAGCTACCTTCTCGAGGAACTGCTCCACGATCCGGGTGGGCACGGTGCGGAGTGGCGCTTCGGGGGCAACGAAGAGCATGACGACCACTGGCACTCCGGGTGCATCCTCTGCCTCTTTTCCTGTCCCGGAGGGGTCATGTCGAATGCGGCCTACACGATCCGTGACCACCAGCGAGCGGAAACCGTGTTCGAACCGGGGGACCTTCTCCCCCCCGACGGCACCGAAGTTACCATCACTGTGACTCTTCTCTCCGGCTGAATTCCGCGCGTCACGCCCAGGAGCGCCTCGTGCTCGAACTCCCCCCATTCTTCCAGCAGGTCAACCGGCACGTCGATCGAGGAGCCCGGCTCCTGGACCTTCCCAGGGGCCTGCTCGAACAGATCAAGGCGTGCAACGCCGTCTACCACATCGCCTTCCCCCTCAAACGGGACGATGGAACGATCGAGGTGGTGCACGGCTGGCGGGCGCATCACTCCGCACATCGTCTTCCGGTAAAGGGCGGGATCCGGCTCACCGACCACGCATCGGAAGACGAGGTGACGGCGCTGGCTGCGCTCATGACCTACAAGTGCGCCCTCGTCGATGTGCCATTCGGAGGAGCGAAGGGAGCGATCCGGATCGAGAAGCGGAACTATTCGGACGGGGAACTCGAGCGGATCATGCGCCGATACACCTTCGAGCTGGCCCAGCGCAACTTCATCGGGCCGGGCTTCGATGTACCCGGGCCGGACATGGGGGTCGGAGCCCGTGAGATCGCGTGGATGGCCGACACCTTCGTCTCCCTCTCGCCGGGGGATGTGAACGCGATGGGCGCGGTCACGGGGAAGCCCGTCACCCAGGGCGGGATCCGGGGACGCGTGGAAGCCACCGGGCGGGGCGTCTACTTCGGCATCCGCGAAGCCGTCGGGATCGAGGAGGACATGGCCCGCCTGGGGCTCACAACGGGGATCGAAGGGAAGCGGGTCGTGATCCAGGGGCTCGGGAATGTCGGCTATCATGCGGGCAAGTTCCTCGCCGAAGCCGGTGCGGTGATCGTGGGGATCCTGGAAAGGGAGGGTTCCATCTACTCCCCCGACGGCTTTGACGTGGATGCGGTCCACCTCCACCGGGAGGCAGGCGGGTCGATTCTGGACCTTCCGGCGACCGAGCATCTGGAAGGGGCCCAGGGCGCAGGAGGGCTCGAATGGGAATGTGACATCCTCGTTCCGGCCGCCCTCGAAAGCGTGATCCACGCCGAAAACGCCCCGCGGATCCAGGCCAGGGTTGTCGCGGAGGGCGCGAATGGACCGACCACCGCTGACGCGGACGAGATCCTGAACCGGAAGGGCGTGCTTCAGCTTCCGGACATGTTCCTGAACGCCGGAGGGGTCACTGTCTCCTACTTCGAGTGGCTCAAGAACCTTTCGCATGTGCGTTTCGGGCGAATGGGCCGGCGATTCGAAGCGGCCTCGAACGCGGGGCTGATCCGCGCCATGGAATCACTCTCGGATCGGGAGCTCGATCCGGCTCAGGTGACCCGGCTGGCGGTGGGTGCGGGCGAGGAAGATCTGGTCAACTCGGGGCTCGAGGAGACGATGATCACCTCATACCACGCGATGCGGGACCTGGCGATGGAACGGAAGAGCGACCTGCGGGCGGCAGCCTTCGCCGTCTCGATCGGGAAGGTCGCGCTTTCCTATCAGGAGCGCGGGATTTTCCCCTGATCCGGGGACGGGCGTTGGCCGCCGCTGCGGCATATCTACCCCCGCTGAAACCCCTGTCGAACCCCTTCCGTACGGGCTGACATCATCCCGCTCCCCCGCTGCCGGGCCGGGGGCGGTCCGCTGTCCCCGTTGAGACAGTGTCTTCGCCCCTTCGGCTCCGGGGCCCCAGCATCAGGGAACCCGTGATGGCCACCCTCCTGAAGGACCTCCGCTACAGCGCACGTGCCCTGAGGCGTCAGCCCGGGTCGACCATCATCTCGGTCCTCATCCTCGCGCTGGGGATCGGGTTGTCGACTTTCATGTTCTCCATTGTATATGGGGTGTTCTTCCGAGGGCTCGACGTGCCCGCCTCCGACCGGCTCGCCGTGGTCGAGAGCATCGATACGAGGGAGCCCCCCGGCCAGAACCAGAGGCCGATCAGCAGCCACGAGTTTCTCGATTACCGAGAGCGCCTCCAGAGTTTCGAGGCGCTCGCGGGCTATTACGGCGGCACCATCAACCTGGCCGACGACGCCAGACCGGAGCGCCTCCAGGGCCTGTGGGTCACGGCCAATGCCTTCGACGTGCTGCGGGCGTATCCGGTCGTGGGCCGGGCTTTCGCCGAAGGCGAGGATGCAGCCGGACTGCCGCCCTCCGTGATCATCGGTCACCACGTATGGCGTGACCGGTACGGAAGCGATCCCGGAGTGATCGGGAGCACGGTGCGCGTGAACGGGCGGCAGGGGACGATCGTGGGCGTCATGCCGGAGGGATTTCAATGGCCAAGCGACCACGACGTGTGGGTCACGATGGACGACGACCCCCGGGGTACAGCGCGAGGGGAAGGCCGCAACTACCAGGTCATCGCCCGGTTGGCCGATGGGGTTTCGTGGGACCAGGCCGGCCTGGAACTGGCCCGCGTCTCGGCCCAGCTTCAGCAGGACTTCCCGGAGACGAACGAAGCGCGGACCACGCGGATCGTCACGATTCCCCAGTCACAGAACGGCCCTGAGATCACGATGATCTTCACGGCCATGATGGTGGCCGTGCTCCTCGTGCTCCTGGTCGCGTGCGCGAACGTGGCGAACCTCCTTCTGGCCCGGGCGGCTTCCCGCACCCGCGAGGCGGGCGTGCGGGTGGCGCTGGGTGCGG
>JBGTMU010000324.1:0-2641 GCA_041743405.1 Longimicrobiales bacterium
GGGGGGGGGTTCGGTACGGGGGCTGCGGAGACGGGGTCGGCGCCGGGGGGTGGCGCGACGGAAGGTTGCACTGCGGAGGGTTCTGCGTTGAACCGCGCCGAGGCTCCCGGCGGGGCGGTCCCCATTTCCGGCACCCGCGCCGAACGCTATCAGGTTGTGATTCATGTGGATCCGGCCACGCTCTCCGAGGCAGGTGAGCCGGGTCAGTCGGAGTTGGAAGACGGGGTACGCGTTGCAGCTGAGCCGAGCGACCGACGCGATCTTCCGCGCAGCGGACCGGGATCACGGAGCGCGAGACGGCCGCGCGGGCGCGGCCCAACGTCCCGGAGGCTCTGCTGCGATGCATCCATCGTCCGCGCCGAGCATGCCCCTGACGGGTCCCTCCTCTCAGTGGGGCGCCGCACGCGGACGATTTCGCCAGCGCTTCGGCGCGCACTCGACATCCGCGATCGCGGATGCCGGTTCCCGGGCTGCGGGCTCCGGTTTACGGACGCGCACCATGTGCGTCACTGGGCCGATGGGGGCGAAACGAGCCTCGGCAACTGCGTGCTGCTCTGCCGGCATCATCACCGACTGGTGCATGAAGGGGGATGGCGACTTGAATGGTGGGGGCGGGGACGCCCGGTGTTCCACGACCCGAGGGGCGGAATGCACTTCGATGGGAGGTTCGCGCGGGTGCGGGATGCGGACGACGTGGCGGAGTCAGCGGCGGCGGCCACCGGAGGAGGGGATGGTGCCGGATGGGAGAACGGGACCGGGGGGCCGGATCGACGGGAAGCGGCGGACCTAACGGAGGGGCCGGATCGAGGGGAGGCGGCGAATCATGGGGAGGCGGCGAATCATGGGGCGGTGGATCCGGCTTCCACCCCCGGTCCCCTCACCCCCGGCCCCCTTACCGCCTCCGCACGCTGGCGCCGCGACCGGGACATCCCCGAGTCCCTTCGGCTCCGCACGATCGAGGCGATGCTCCCCGAGGAGGGGGAGAAGGGAATTCGGGGCGGGGGGCAGGAGTGAAGTAACCTCGCTCGGAGTTCGATCCCCAGTAGACACTCGGAAATCCTACACACTCGACGTCCCCACCACCCGGGAACCCGAGCCTCCCAGGTGGCCAGGTCCCCCGGTCCCGGAGCTGGCGCACTATCCGGGGGAAATCCGAAAGGGTGAAGGCAGCCCGCCGGAGGAAGGGGGGGGGAAGGGTCGAAGTGTCCGCGGCCGCGAACTCGGCGTGGGTTTCGCCCGGACAGCCGATCCCGTGAAACCGCCCGGGGGCGACCGTCGTATGGATATCCCATATGACGAACTCCCTCACCGAGTCCTCGCCAAGTACCCGCGGTCGGACCCTCGCGGTGGTCTTCGAGTCGGGTTTCCTCCCGCGCTTCCTCGGCGTTCTCGATGATCGCCGGACTCGGCTGGCTCACCTTCCTCTGGCCGCCGCTCGGTTACCAGGGGTTCATGGGGTCGCGCTGGTCGCGCTCGTCGGGTCACTCGCGATGATCGGATGGCTCCTCACTCGCGGGGTGGATGACGTGAAGTGGAGGGCGAGCGCCGCGCTTGCAGCGAGTTCCATCTGGCGATGATCACGAGGACCCCCGGGACGGTGAAGCCATGAGTGACCGCCTGACCCTTGCGACATCCACCGGGCTGCCGTACCTCGCCCTCGTCTTCCACGTCGGGATGGGGCTCGTCGCCCTTGCTGCCGGCTCCCTCGCCATCGCCGTGCGCAAGGGTGGCACGCTGCACCGTCGCAGCGGCGTCGTGTTCGCGGTCACCATGATCGCCACGGGCCTCACGGCGATCGTCGTCGACCTCGTGCAGGGAGAGGCGGGCAGCACGGCCGGCGCACTCACGGCCTACCTCGTCTTCACCGCCTACACTACAGTGCGTCCGCTGCCCGGTGCTGGCCAGCGGGTCGACCTGGCGCTGATGGCGTTCGCCTCCCTCATCGCTACCTGGACGTATGCAGGAGCATTCGTCGCACTCGGCAGGCCGGGGAACCACATCGACGGTGTGCCCGCCGGCATGTTCTTCTTCCTCGGCACCATCGTGCTGCTCGCCGCCATCGGCGACCTCCGGGTGATCCGGGCCGGCGGCATCGAGGGCGCACGACGACTGGCGCGCCATCTCTGGCGCATGTGTTTCGGACTCTTCATCGCGACAGGGTCGTTCGTCACGCAGCTCGCCATGATGGACTTCCTGCCCGCGTGGTCGCGCAGCGTTCCGGTGATCCTCGCCATGTCCGCCGGTCCACTCGTCGTGCTGCTCTACTTCATGTGGCGCGTGCGACTGCGACAGAACCTGCGCGGGTTGATCACGACTCAGCCACGCTGATCTGGACTCTCGGAAGGTCACCCCACCGCCCGCCTGAGCAGCATCTCCCGCTCCCGCTCATTGTCCGTCATCGCCGCTGCGCGAGCGAAGGCGCGCCGAGCCTCCTCGTGCCGCCCGAGCCGCTCCAGCAGGTCCCCCCGCACGGCCGGGAGAAGGTGGTAGTTGTCCAGCGCCTTCTCCTTCTCCAGCGCATCGACGAGTTCGAGCGCAGCCCCGGGACCGAACGCATGGCCGACCGCGACCGCCCGGTTCAGCTCGACGACTGGAGACGGCATAAGCTGGGCAAGGGCGTCGTAGAGCGCGGCGATGCGCC
>JBGTMU010000325.1:0-6765 GCA_041743405.1 Longimicrobiales bacterium
CCGGGATTTCGAGTTGCCGGAGGCGCGGATTGAGGTGGTGGCGGCGGTCGAACCGGCCCAGGGCGATTTCCTGCCGGCGCCCTCGCCTGCGTCCGATCTTGGGACGGAGCTCCGGCTCACCCTTCGCTCGGCGAACGGAGCGGAGATCATGCACCTGCGTCTTCCCCCCGGAACCGGCGAGATCGTGTCGGTCGAGGGGCGCCGCTTTCCCGCGGACTCTGCGGGGCCCGTAACCCGCCTCCGACACTTCGCCCAGAGCGGGGAAGAGACCGAGTTCATGGTCCGTCTGGCCCCGGGAGTCGATCCATCCGGCGTCGCCCTCGAAATCCTCGAAGAACACCTGCGTCCCGGAGAACTCATCGGAACCGAGTGGTTCCGTCGCCCCCCCGGGCTCACGCTGTCGCTCTACGGGGGAAGTGATCGAAGCTGGATCCGATCGGTGCTTCCCCTTGCCCCTACGCCGCCGATTGTCGATGATTCTCCCGCATCGGAGCCTCCCGAGGAGCCGCCGATGCCCCGGGATTTGTAGCGATTGCGGCCGGGTGATCAACCGCTAAACCCGCGCGGAGGGTTCCCCGGCGGCGACGCTGCGGGAGCCCTTTTTCGCTTTCGCGCGTTGCGGGGGGAGCCGCGAAATGGGCCCCACTCGAACCAGACGAGACGAAAAGACATGTCCGCACCCTCTTATATCTTCACCTCCGAGTCGGTTTCCGAAGGGCATCCCGACAAGGTTTCGGATGCCATCGCCGACGCCGTCCTCGACGCGGCGCTCACCGGAGATCGGGGGTCGCGGGTGGCCTGCGAAGTACTCTGCAAGGATCATCGGGTGGTGCTCGCGGGCGAAATCTCGAGCGAGACCGACCTCGACTTCCACACGATCGTGCGAGATCAGGTCGAGAAGATCGGCTATACCGATGACGACCAGATCTTTCATCCGGATCGGCTGGAGCTGCTCGAGTTCATCACGAAGCAGTCCAGCGAGATCGCACATGGGGTCGATGCGGGCGAGCGCCCCCCCGAGGAGCAGGGGGCCGGCGACCAGGGGATCATGTTCGGATTCGCTTCGGACGAAACGCCCGAGCTCATGCCCCTTCCCATTCTTCTTTCGCACCGTCTGGCCGAGACCCTCGCCGGCTTTCGGCACGGGAAGAAGGTGAACTGGCTCCGCCCCGACTCGAAGACGCAGGTCTCCGTGCGGTACGAGGGGAACACCCCCGTCGAGGTGACCGATGTCCTCGTGTCGACGCAGCACGCTGCCGAAGTCACCCTCGATGAGATCCGGGAGTTCGTGCGGACCGAGCTGCTCCCCGCAGCACTCGGAACGTGGTTCCACGAGCGGTTGAAGCTCCGCGTGAACCCGGCCGGCACCTTCGTGCACGGCGGCCCGGCCGCCGACGCCGGAGTCACGGGAAGGAAGATCATCGTCGATACCTACGGGGGAATGGGTCGCCACGGAGGCGGTGCATTCAGCGGCAAGGACCCATCGAAGGTCGATCGGAGCGGAGCCTACTTCGGACGCTGGGTCGCCCGTCACGTGGTGAATGAAGGGCTCGCGAAGAAGGCCGAGATTCAGGTGAGCTACGCGATCGGCGAGGCCGCCCCCATCTCCGTGCTGGTCGAGACCTTCGGTACGGGCGACGCCGAACGCGCGGCGCGGTATGTGAAGGAGGAGTTCGACTTCCGCCCGGCGGCGATCATCGAGCGGCTCGACCTGCTGCGCCCGATCTACAGGGCCACCACGAACTACGGTCACTTCGGACGGCCCGGGCTCCCCTGGGAAGCATGAGTTCCTGACAACATCCTGCCGGGCCAAGGTGTCTCCTTACCGGAGGCTGGTTGCCGCAGTCCACTGTGGCGGCCACTTTCGGTCGATGATTCGATGCGACACCTCACTTCCCACCCCCGGTAGACAATGAAACGAATGCTCCGGACCTTCTCGGTCCTGGCCGCCACCGCCCTCAGCGCGTACGCATGCGCACAGGCGCCGGCCGCCACCACTCCGACACCGCCCCCCGCCAATGACACCGCCCGTCCCGCTGGAGCGGGTGGTGGTGCTGCCGGTGGCGCGGCTCGCCCTGGCGGCGCCCAGTCCGGGCCCCGGGCCTACTCCGATGTGGTCACCTCGGAAGCCGTCACCCAGGAGGGTCTCTTCAAGGTCCACCGGGTCGACGACACGATCCTCTTCGAGATCCCGACCTCCGAACTGGACACGGAGATGCTTCTCATCTCCCGGCCGGTCGAGTCGACGCTCCAGAACCCCGCGGGGTTCTTCGGCGGTGGGTCGTCCAACGTGGTGCAGTGGGAGCGGTACGGAAACCGCATCGTGCTCCGTCGGCAGGACTATACGCTGACCGCTGATCCCGATTCCGCGATCTGGCGCCAGGTGCAGACCTTCCGGCGCGGAGCGGTGCTCGCCTCGTTCGAAATCCGCTCGTTCGGTCCCGACAGCGCGGCCGTGATCGACGTGACCGATCTCTTCTTCTCGAACATCCCGGAACTCAACCCGGTCGATGCGATCAACCGGAGCCGGAGCTGGATCGACGGCGCCTGGGCATTCCCGGAAAATGTGAATGTCGAGGTCACGCAGTCCGGCCAGGCCCGCGCCGCAGCGGGTGGATTCGGCGGGTTCGGAGGTGCGGCGGCGCAGCCCCCCATGCGCTCGCAGACGGCGAAGGTGCATTTCTCGATGGTGCGCCTTCCTGTAGCCCCGATGATGGCGCGATGGCACGATGAGCGGGTGGGCTTCAACTCCAGCCGCTCCTATGACATGTCGCGCCCCGAGCACCGCGCGCATCAGGTGCGCTTCATCCACCGGTTCCGCCTCGAAAAGCAGAACCCGAACGCTGAGATATCCGATCCGGTGGAGCCGATCATCTACTGGATTGACCCGGCCACTCCCGAGTGGATCCGTCCCTGGATCATCGAAGGGGTGGACAAGTGGCAGTCCGCCTTCGAGGAGGCCGGCTTCTCGAACGCGATCTTCGGTCGGATGGCACCGACGCCGGAAGAGGACCCGGACTTTTCCCTCTTCGACGCGCGCCATTCGGTGATCTACTGGCGTCCCTCGACGGTTGCAAACGCCACAGGCGGTCAGATCGTGGACCCTCGCTCGGGTGAGATCATCAAGGGCGAGGTGAACATGTACCACAACATCATGGAGCTCCAGAAGAACTGGTACTTCATCCAGGTGGGGCCGCTCGACGAGCGTGCGCAGTCGCTCCCCATGCCCGATTCGCTGATGGCGCGGCTGGTGGAGTACGTCGTGACCCATGAGATTGGACACTCGATCGGGCTGCCGCACAACATGAAGGCGTCGGCGCAGTATCCGGTCGACTCGATCCGGAGCCGTGAGTTCCTCGAGCGCATGAACGGGCACGTCGCGACGCTCATGGACTACTCGCGGTTCAACTACGTGGCACAGCCGGAAGACTCCATTCCGCCGGATCTCCTGATCCCCAAGGTGGGTCCCTACGACCACTTCGTGGTTCGCTGGGGATACCGCCCCATTCCCGGTGCGCGGACTCCGGACGAGGAGCTCCCCACGCTGGACGAGTGGGCGCTCGAGCAGGATCGCTTCCCCTGGCTCCGGTTCTCGACTCCGGACGCTTCGGGCGATCCGGAGAACCTGACCGAGGCGGTGGGTGACGCCGACGCCGTGTATGCCACTCAGCTCGGGATGCGCAACCTGGAGCGGGTGGTGGATATGCTTCTCCCGGTGGCCGAGGTTCCCGGACGCAGCTATTCGGAACTCCAGATCCTCTATGGCCAGGCGGTGGGTCAGTGGGGTCGGTACATGGGCCACGTCGCCGCGATCGTGGGCGGAGCCTACACGCAGGAGACGGCCGGACGCGGACCGCGCTTCACTCCGCTCGAGAAGTCGCGTCAGCGTGCGGCTCTGCAGTACCTCGGCCAGACCGCGTTCCAGGTTCCCGAGATGTTCCTGCGTCCGGAGCTTCTGCGTCGGATGGAGAACCAGGGTGCGGTGGACCGGTTCCGGAATGCACAGGCGAGCGTGCTCAACAACCTCTTCAACCAGAACCGTCTGGACCGGTTGATCGAGTTCGAGGCACTGGCCAGTTCGCCCTCGGATGTCTATACCCTCGCGGACCTGATGACCGACCTTCGGGCCGGGGTGTGGGGAGAGATCACGAGCGGTGGCAGTGTCCGGATAAACACCTATCGCAGGAACCTGCAGCGGGCGTATCTGGCCGCTGCGAACGCGCGTCTCAACCCCACCGAGGAAGAACTCTCGCGGGCCAACAACCCGGCCCCACAGCCGTGGGCGTCCGACGTGCGGGGCGCGCTCAGGGCCGAGTTGCAGGATCTCGATGGTCTGGCCCAGCAGGCGCTCAGTCGGGCTGGCGATGCGCAGACCCGCGTACACCTGCGCGACATCCGGTCCGAGATTGCCCGGATTCTGGATTCGAGCGAGTAGCTGACGCGGGGAAAGCCCCGCCGACCGTTCGCTTTCCCGCGGACGGAGGGATGAAAAAGCGCCCCCCGGGACCGAGTGGTTCCGGGGGGCGCACTGTTTTCAGACGGCAGGATCCGGCTTCAGTTCACCGGCTCGAGGCGGACAATCGCCGTGGCCGCGCCACCCCGGTCATCCATCGCCAGGTAGATGTAGCCGTCCGGCCCCTGTCGGATGTCCCGCACGCGACCCATTCCGCGCACGAGCGTCTCTTCGGCCACCACGCGGTTCCCATCCATCGAGAGCCGCGCCAGTTGCTGGCCGTTCAGCCCTCCCACGAAGACGTTTCCCTGCCAGGCCGGAAAGCGGTCCCCGGTATAGATCATGAGCCCCGAGGTCGCAATCGAGGGGACCCAGATGTGAACCGGCTGCTCCATCCCCTCGGCCTGCACCGCCTCATGGATCGGGGCGCCCGTTCCGTAGTTGACTCCGTAGCCGATCACGGGCCACCCGAAGTTCGCCCCCCTGGCGATCAGGTTCAGTTCATCGCCGCCCTGCGGGCCATGCTCGTTCGACCAGACATCGTTTGTGACGGGGTGTACGGCCATTCCCTGCGGATTCCGGTGCCCGTAGCTCCAGATCTCCGGAAGCGCACCCTCCACGCCCACGAAGGGGTTGTCCTCGGGTATGCGCCCATCGTCGTGCAGTCGGAGGGTCGTGCCGTAGTGATTCGAGAGATCCTGGGCAGGATGTGCCGCGAGGTCTCCCCGGGGAGGCGCTTGCCGGTCGCCCACGCTGATGAAGAGGTATCCTTCCCGATCGAAGGCAAGGCGGGACCCGTGATGTCCCCGACCGGAGGTCCAGGCCTGTGCCTCGAACACCTCTTCCACCTGGGTCAGACGATCGTTCTCGAACCGTCCGCGGATGACGGCAGTCGTGCCCTCTGACCCATCCGCGTTCGGCTTCGCATAGCTGATGTAGAGGAGGCGGTTTTCGGAGAAGCCCGGGTGCGGGATCACGTCGAGGAGCCCACCCTGCCCTCCCACGCGGATCTCGGGGAGCCCCGCCACGGGCTCGGGAAGAAGCACCCCGTCGCGCACGATGCGAAGACGCCCCGCACGCTCCGTCACAAGCATCTCGCCGCCCGGGAGAAAGGCGATGGCCCAGGGGTTCTCGAAGCCCTCGACCACGGGGACGATCCGATAGGAATAGTGTTCCGACGCATGCACCTGGCCCGGATCGATCGGGGCGGGCTGAGCGCAGGAGGCCCCGGGGAGGGCCGCAAGCAGGCCAAGCCCGAGAATCCAGGACGAGTTTCGGTTCGTCATTCTCTTCTCCGTAGCGGTGGGGGCGGATTCTGGTCGTGAGATACCGGAGGGGGTGCCCGAAGTTCCGGACGCACGTCAGGTTGGAGGATACTTCAACCCTCGTCGATCACCTCGACCCGAATGATGCGAGCACCTTCCTGAATGCGGTCTGCCACCTCCATCCCCTCGGTCACGACCCCGAACACCGTGTAGTCGTGGTCCAGGCGGAGGTTGTCGATGAGGTTCACGAAGATCTGCCCGTCACCGGTATCCCATCCCCGCGTGGAAATCCCGAGGGTCCCGCGCCAGTGGCCGATCAATCCCCGCTCATCGCGGGTGTAGGCGCCGTGGCCGGCGTACTCGTTGGCTCCGGGGCTTCCCCCCTGGAGCACGAAGTTGGGGACTACGCGGTGCAGGGTGAGGCCATCGAAGTCCCCGGCCATGGCCATCCGGTAGAATCGGACGGCATTCGTGGGGGCTTCAAAGGGGAGCAACCGGAAGGTCATGGTGCCGAGCCCTTCGAACTCGAATTCCACCCGCGCGGCCTCGGCGGCACGGAGTTCCTCGAACGAAGGAAGGGGAAGCGGGGGGAAGCCGGGCGCAGCTTCCGACGGGCCTCCGAGCAGGGTCGCCACGAGTTCTCGAATCACCGGGTCGGGGTCGTGGCGGTAGGCCTTGAGCCGTTCCAATGCGGCCGGACTTGCAAGGGCACCGATCCGGGTCAGGAGGGCCACGCGCCCGTCACGGCTGGTGGCGGACGCGAGTGCGGTCTGCCGTTCAAGGGCGGCTTCGAGTGCGGCGACCGCCTCCTCCCCCTCCGGGCTCCCCGGCGGCATCCGTTCTTCCCACCCTTCCATGAGCGCGGTGGCGGTAAGGAAAAGCTGGGGATCGTTCTCGATGAATGCGGCCAGCACCAGGGCGTCCGCCTCCACTCCGAGCAGCGCGACCGCGCCGGGCAGCGCGGCCTCCCGCACGTTCGGATGTGCATCCTCCGCGAGAATGCGGAGGAGGTCGGAGTCGCCGGTGGCGGCAGAGGCGCGGGCGGCG
>JBGTMU010000326.1:0-3947 GCA_041743405.1 Longimicrobiales bacterium
GCCGCCGGAGGCCCGGCCACCGAGGGGCACACCCCGGCCGATCACTTCTGGCTGAACATGGCCACGCACTGTGGGCAGGCCTACCCGGGAGGGCTCACCCTCGAGCCTCCGGGGGATCCGATGTTGAGCGGCGAAGAGCTCCTGGTCGTCCACTTCCGCCTCTGCTCCGAGCAGGAGCTACAGCTTCCCTTCCACATCGAACTGGAAAACGGCGAAACGTGGAACCGCTCGCGAACGTGGATCTTCACACGCCTGCCTGACGGTCGCCTCGAACTCCGCCACGATCACCGCACCGAGGAGGGAAGCCCGGACGAGGTGACCTGGTACGGGGGATATACGCTGGCCGAGGGAACGGCGACCACCCAGGAGTTCATGTACGACGAGGCCGAGTTCCCGGGGCGGGGCGGCCGGGGGTGGCGGATCGAGATCGAGCCGAACGTCCGCTACACCTACGGGACGATCCGCGATGGGGAATGGACATGGCGGATCGACTTCGACCTGAGCCAGCCCCTTCCCGAGCTGCCGCCGGCTCCGTGGGGGCACCAGTAGGAACAGGAGAGGCTCAATGCAGGACCGGGATCAACGCCTGGTTGGCCTGGATGCCCCGATCAGCCCGCAGATCCGTTTCCCCCCCTGCGGGAGGCCAGGCATCCCGGGCCACGCCCGAGTCAGGAATCCGACCACTGGGGGCGTACCTGCGGGGACGGAAGGCTTACTTCCGGCTCGCGGACACCCCTCGTGCACCCGCGCTGGCCGACACTGATCTGCGAGGGACGTCGGCCATCCCGCGCGCCTGGGCCATCCCGCGCATGCCATCGGCCATCCTCGCGCCGTGCCCAGCCCTCACTAACCCACCGTCACGGCCACCACCTCCAACCCTTCGATCCCTTCGAAGTCGGCAGGGTTGCATGTGTAGACGGGAAGTTCGTGGGCCAGGGCCACGGCGGCGATCATGGCATCGAGGGACCGCGCCGTCACCTTCCGCCCCGACCGGCGGAGTGAAGCAGCCACAGTTCCGAAACGACGGGCCGCCTGCGCATCAAAGGGGATGGGATCGAATGACGCCTCCGCCTGCTGGAGGTGAAGCTGGCGCGCGGCACGCTCGCCCTCGTTCTGGGCCACCAGCGGGCCGACGCTCAGTTCGGCCAGGGTTATGACCGTGATGGACGGCTCTTCGGGGAGACCGGTAGCGTCGGTCAACTCCCTCAGACGAATGGGCACGCTCGTGTCGAGGATCCCCCGCGGCCGCCGCAGTTCGCCCGTCACAGCCCCGTGTCCAGAATGGCGTCCAGATCTGCTCGCAACGCGTCCGCGTCCACGGGGGGAAGCCCCTTCCACCGCTCCAGCAGAACGGCCGCCGCTAACGGCTTGGCCGCGAGCGGGCGCAGCTCAGCAACCGGCCTCCTGCTCCGGGTAATGAGGAGAGCCTCGCCCTGTTCCACCCGATCCAGGATCCGCCCTCCGTCATTTCTCAGGTCTCGCACCGAGATCTCATCCATACATGGGAATGTATCACGCGTGAGACGCCCGGCCTATAGGGCACCCCCGTCCGGCTGCGTCAAAAGCTCACCCATCCAGCGGGGCGGTCCCATAGCGGTTCGAGGTACCTTGTACACTTCCGTCCATCCGCTGCGGTTGGAAGCAGGGGCGGCCCGCTGCGGGCACCCTCAGTACCCGTGCAGCTCCACGATCGCGTCGAGCACGTTCTCCGTCTGCGGGAGAATCACCTGCTCGAGCCCGGGGGCGTAGGCCACCCAGGTATCCATCGAGGCCACCCGCTTCACCGGTCCGTCCAGCCATGGGAAGAGGTCATCCGCAATGCGCGCGGCGATCTCGGAGCCGATCCCCCATGAGAGCGAATCCTCGTGGGCCACGATCACCTTGTTCGTCTTCTTCACGGAATCGGCGATCCGCTCCATGTCGAGCGGGTTGAGCGATCGGAGATCGATCACCTCGGTTTCGATTCCGTGCCGGTCGGCGGCCACCCGCGCCGCGTCGAGCGAGCGCTTCACGAGCGCCCCGCAGGTCACGACCGTGATGTCCGAGCCCTCCCTCACGACCTTCGCCTTCCCGAAGGGGATCATGAAGTCCTTCCCCGGATACCGCCCCTTGTTGTAGACCTGGCGGTAGAGGTGCTTGTGCTCGAGGAAGAGCACGGGGTCTTCGCACCGGATGGCGGTGCGCAGGAGCCCGTTCGCGTCCTCGGCATTTGAGGGCAGGATCACCCGGATCCCCGGGGTATGCGTGAAGAGCGTTTCCCCGGTCTGGGAGTGGTAGATCGCGCCCCCCTTCAGGTAGCCGCCATAGGTGACCCGGATCACCATGGGTGAAGACCATGCGTTCGCCGAGCGATAGCGCATGGTGGCGACTTCGTTCCGGATCTGGTGGAAGGCGGGCCAGATGTAGTCGAAGAACTGGATCTCCACGACCGGCTTGAGCCCCCGCACCGACATCCCGACCGCGCGCCCCACGATATTTGCCTCGGCCAGCGGCGAGTTGAAGACCCGCACCCCCCCGAAACGCCGCTGGAGCCCGTGCGTGACCTTGAACACGCCACCCTTCCCGGAGACCTCGTCCAGCGCGGCCTCGCGGGAGGCGTCGGCCACATCCTCACCGAACACCAGGATCCGGGGGTCGCGCTCCATTTCGTCCCGCATGCAGGCGTTCAGGAGGTCGACGACGGTGTATTCCTTCTCGTCTTCGTACTCCGGGGAGTCTTCCGAATCGAAGTCGGACGAGGTCGGATCGACCTCCTCCGAGAAGAGCCACTTCATGGCGGTGGAGGGGTCCGGCTGCGGGTACTCCAGCGCCTCGTCGGCCGCCTGGGCCACGGCGCGCTCAACCTCCGACGCCAGATCGTCCAGCTCTTCCTCGGTCGCGATCCCTTCTTCCAGGAGCAGAGCACGGGTCCGGCTCAGAGGGTCCCGCGTGTCCTGCACGGCCCGCTCTGCCTCCGTCCTGTATGCCCGCTCATCATCCGACATGGAGTGCGAGTAGGGACGCACGGTATGGGCGTGGATGAGCGCCGGCCCTCGTCCCTCTCGGGCGTAGCGCACGGCCTCAGCCGATTTCACATAGGAATCGAGGACATCCGTGCCGTCGCATTCCACGATGAGAAGATCCGGGAATCCGGTGAGGAGCTTCGATACGCTTCCCCCCGCCGTCTGAACCTCCACGGGAACGGAGATCGCGTAGCCATTGTCTTCCACGAGAAAGACCACGGGGAGCTTCAGGTTGCAGGCCGTGTTCATGGCCTCCCAGAACTCTCCCTCGGAGGTGGTGCCGTCGCCCGTGCAGACCACGGCGACCTCGTCGTCGGCGAACTCCTCGATCGTTTCCCGCAGCTCGGAAAGCTGCTTCGCCCGCCACCCCGTTTCCGCGCTTCCCACGGCATGCAGAAACTGGGTCCCGGTAGGGGAAGAGGTGCTCACGATGCGGTACCTGCGATCGCCGAAGTGCGCGGGCATCTGCCGCCCGCCGGAGGCCGGATCCGCCTCGGCCCCGACCGCCTGGAGCAGGTGGTCGAGCGGCGTCTGCCCGAGCGCCAGCGCGAACGCGCGGTCCCGGTAGTAGAAGTAGAACCAGTCGGAGCCGGAGCGCAGATGCTTTGCGAGCGCCACCTGGATGGCCTCATGCCCTGCGCCGGAAATCTGGAAGAAGATCTTGTTCTGGCGTTTGAGGCTCATCTCCCGGTCATCGATGCGACGCGAGGTCAGCATCAGCCGGTACATGTCGATCAGCTCGGCGGCGGCAAGCCCTTCCCACTTTTCTGCGGGAGCGGCGCGATCCTCTGTGGCTTGACTGGACATCCGTTCTCCATGAGATCGTTCAGGGAGTCCCGCTCGGGGAGGAGGGGACGAGGGAAAAGATAGCCCCGGGAATCGGGAGGGGAAACCGAGGGGCGCTCCCCGTGGGCAGGCTTGCACTAGGTCGGCAGCCTGCGCGGC
>JBGTMU010000327.1:0-8266 GCA_041743405.1 Longimicrobiales bacterium
CGGCAATGCGGAACCCCGACGCGGTGATCGCCGCAACCTGCACCGGGCGGGACTCGCCGTCACGCGCAATGAGGTTGCGCGTGACATCCTCCCACGCCCCGAAATCGGTCACCGACCGCAGCGACTCACGCCAGAGAACGAAGTCGTGCAGCGCGCGCGGCTCCGGGTCGTTCTCCTCCACGTTCCAGTTCCGCAGGTGCACGATGCGGTCGCCTTCCGGAAGCGGCAGCGTGGGACTGACCATCAGCGCCAGGATCTCGAACACGACGGCACCGACACAGATGGCGAACGCCATCGCGAGTCCGCCGACGATCGTCAGCCCCGGATACTTGACCAGCATGCGACCACCGAGCTTGAGGTCGAGCGTCAGTCCGCCGAGCCACGCCAACCCCCGCGCTTCGTGGCCCGCTTCCTTGTACTTTTCCAACCCGCCGAACGCGATCGCCGCCTGCCGGCGCGCCTCCGCAGGGTCCAGACCCCGCTCGCGCTGGAGCCGCTCGGCTTCCATGTCCACGTGGAAGCGCATCTCCTCGTCCATCTCCGCCCTGAGCTCGTCGGGTCTCCGCAGCCCGCGCCAGAACGACCGCACCCGCGCGAACAGAGTATTCATTCTCAGGTCTCCTGTGGTGCGGTGCGGAGCGCCAGCGCGATGGCATCTGCAAGCCGGTTCCAGCTCGCGACTTCCTCGCCGAGGCGCGCGCGGCCGGGAGGGGTGAGGCGGTAGAACTTGGCACGGCGGTTGTTCTCGGAGACCCCCCACTCGCCCTCGATGAGCCCCTGGTGCTCCAGCCGGTACAGCGCGGGGTAGAGCGCGCCCTGCTGAACCTGGAGCGCACCGCCCGAGATCTGCTCGATCCGCAGCAGTACGCCGTACCCGTGCAGCTTCCCGAGCGAGACGGCCTTGAGGATCAGCAGGTCCAGCGTGCCGGGCAGCAGCGCGGCGGAATCGTTCATGGTTCTCTCTCCTATGCAGGTTAGGAGAGATTAGCCGCCGTCTCCTAAGTTGTCAAGGAGAGAGGGCGCAGGGTGACGCCCCATCGGATGGAGGCGGAGGAGGAGGCAGGACCCCGGTGCCCGTCTCGTGTACGGTCCCGTTTTTCGCACTGACAGAATGTCGTTCCGATCCCCTCGCGCTATGCCTTGTTCGTGAACCTCGAGATATCCTGGGGGAAGGCGCGGTTCGTGAATCCGGGGCACCTGCGGCGATCGTCAGTGCGACGCCGGGCCGCTTCAATCCGCACTTCCGCCCGGCCGTCCGAACCGCACCCAGGTGACTGCACGGTGGATCAGACGGCTCGCACCGTCCAGATCGAGCTTCTTCATGATCTTGGCCCGGTGAGTCTCGACGGTCTTGATGCTGATGTCCAGCTTCTCGGCGACTTCCCGGCTGCTTCTCCCTTCTCCAAGCAACCTGAAAACCTCTCCCTCTCGATCGGTGAGCTGGTGCATTGGATCTGCGGAGGGACTCACCGGTCGCCCGGCCGCCCGTTCCACCAGACGGTCCCGCACGCGATCGCCAACCACCAGCTCGCCCAGGGCCACACGGTTGATCGCTTCCATGAGCGCGGCGGTGGAAGCGTGCTTCATGATGTACCCGCGAGCCCCCGCCTTCAGGAGCTGCTCGGCGTATACCGTCTCCTCCTCCGAAGAGAGGACGAGAATCGAAACATCCGGGTGGGCGTTGCTGATCTGCTCCACAAACCCGATCCCTGACTCACCCTCGTGCGCAAACTCGAGAATGACGAGCTCAGGACGCTCTTCTTCCAGCATCCGGGAAGCCTCGTCCCTGGAAGAAGCCTCAGCGCAGATCTGAAACCCCGGTTCCGAGGAGAGCAGGTGGATCAGGCCATGACGCACGATCGCGTGCTCGTCCACCACCATCGTTCGGACGGGTCCCGCGTCGCCTTCCTTCTTCATGGTTGAGTCCTCCCCATTCGCTCCGATCTCTCTCCGGCAACGGGTTCCGGCGCTGGCCCAGGAGAGATCCGACGCAGGGCGGGACGAATGGTCCCTTCCGGGGCCGGGCGCGAGAAGGATAGGAGGATGCTGGGCAGGAAGGTATCGGGGGTACTCTGATCAGATATCAATGGTAATACCTATCCGACTCCAGGGCTCAGGACTCCTGAGGCCGGGAATCCGGTCAAGTGACCACGAAGGGAGAGGTCGCGGAATGCACAACTCCCGTTCGTCGATTCTACTCTTATAGCGCCGAGACGTTTCGTCCCGCGGTTTGCCCAGAGGGCATTTGGTGACGTCGGGTCGATTCACCCGCGTTTCAGACGCAATCTGTTCGTGCGTCAGGTACTCCCCTCCGTTACAGGGCTGTGATTGCACTCCCTAGGTGAATCGCTTAGTTTCCCTACGACTATCCCTTACGCTATACTTCGCTGAGGAGGGTACCAGTGCGAACGGAGTTGGACGTCGGCGTTTCCCGTGAACCACTGGACCCCGCTTCCCTCAAACGGCTGGTGGAAGTCGATCCGGCGTGGCGAGAGTCCTTCGACCGACTGACCACGCTTGCCGGACGTCTCCTGGGTGTCCCATTGGCTCAGGTGAACGTCATCCTCCCCGGTGAGCAGCACTCTCTCTCATCCGTGACGAATGGGGATCCCCGGTGGGTCGAGTACGATGGCCCGCGAAGCGTGCCCGTGGAATCCTCGTTCTGCCGACATGTGGCCGATGGCGGTACCTCGCTCGTCATCGACGACGCGACGCAACACCCGCTGGTTCGCGAAAACCCTTCCACTGTGAAGGGAGGCATTCGCGCGTACATCGGAATCCCGGTCCGAAACGCCGCGGGCGAGGCCCTCGCGACCCTGTGCGTGGTCGACTTCACTTCCCGGCAGTGGAGTCGCCAGGAGCTCGACGCGCTCTCGGAGCTTGCCACCTTCGTGACGATGGAGGTCCGGCGTCGAGCCAGTGCCGAGTTGGCCCAGGAGGAAGGCGAAGCCCGATTCCGGGCACTGATCGAGCACCAGGTGGACCTCATCCTCATCTTGGACTCCGAGGGTCGGATAACATATCAGAGCCCCTCCGTAGAGCGCATCCTCGGGTACCCTCGAGAGGAGCTTGAAGGGCAGCTCTTCCTCTCGTTGTTCCATCCCCGGGACCGGACCCGCCTGACCGAAGGCTTTCTGGCGTTGCAGGAAGCCTCGCTCGCGACGATCACGAACGAGGGGCGTCTGAAACACCGGGACGGCTCCTGGAAAACGGTCACAGGCACGGGAGTGAACCTCCTTCACGAATCAGCCGTCCGCGGGATTGTCGTGAACCTCCACGACGCGACCCGCGAACGGAAGATCGAAGAGGAATTCCGGCAGGCCCAGAAGATGGAGGCGCTCGGGCGCTTCGTCGGGGGCATCGCGCACGATTTCAACAATATGCTCACGGCCATCAAGGGGAATGCCTCGTTCGTGCTGGAGCGAACGGACCTCCCCCGGGGCGTGCAAGAGGATGTGACGGAGATCTCTCTGACCGCTGACCAGGCCACGGACCTCACCCGTCAGCTCCTGAGCTTCAGTCGGGAGGAGCCGCTCGAGCTGAAGGTGCTCGAGCTGACAACCGTTCTCGCTGAGGTGAATCGCCTGGTGGAGCGCCTGGTCGGCGCGGATGTCAGGATCACGACGGAGTTCCAGTCCGGGCTGCGCGTGCGTGCCGACCGCAGCCGGCTGACACAGGTGATCATGAACCTCGCCGTGAACGCCCGCGACGCGATGCCCGGCGGAGGTACCCTCCGGATCCGCACTCGTTCGGTTGACATCGAGGGCGGGCATATCGCGAGTCACGGAGAGATCCCCGCCGGAGAATACGTCGTTCTGTCCGTCCGTGATTCCGGGACAGGGATGTCGGAGGAAGTCCAGGAGCGGCTCTTCGACCCGTTCTTCACGACCAAGCCCGCGGGAAAGGGGACGGGACTCGGACTCTCCACGTGCTGGGGGATCGTCCGGCAGATGGGTGGCTTCATCCATGTGTACAGCGAGGAGGGAGAGGGGACGGCCATTCGGGTCTACCTCCCCAGGCTCCGGGGGCATCGAGCCGCCGACGCGGTCGGAGCCGGATCGCTCACGGTAGACCGGGAGCCTGCCGAACCGGCATCTCCGTGTCGGATCCTCGTCGTCGAGGACAAACCGGCAGTGCGGCGGGTCATCGAGCGGATTCTGGCCCGCCAGAATCACAAGGTGGTTTCGGCCGAATCCGCGGAGGAAGGTCTGGAGCGGGCTGCTGAGATGGACCAGGAGATCGATCTCCTGCTGAGCGACGTCGTCCTTCCGGGGATGAACGGGTTTGCGCTCGCCACCCGACTGCGCGAGGAACAGCCCGCACTGCGCGTGCTCTTCATGTCGGGATTCACCCCTGATGACTTCGAAGGCGATCGAGCACTGCTCCGAGACGCGAGCTTCATTACGAAGCCGTTCGAGCCCCTGGAATTGCTCGCAGCCGTGGCCCGAGAACTGCGGTCGGCGCCTCGCCCTCCCCTCAGCCCCCCCCTTCCACCAGTGACGCGTCGAGCGCCATCCGGATCCGCGCCCCCGCCTCCATGAGGTGCGCCCGGGTGTATGCGTCTAAGCTGGCGTTGTCGCCCCGCTGCACGCGGCCGGCGAGCTCCGTCAACTGCCACCGGGCCACGGCCCTCGCATCGGCAGGGGTCCGATCGGGCGGATCCACCAGAAGCTCGGTCATCTGATCCAGGTAGGCGCGCTGGAGGTCCCGCCGGACCGCGGGGATGTCGCTCCCGAGCTCACTCCAGATCGCATCCGTGAGCGCAGACATCAGTTCGGGGATGGTCACCACCGATCCCCGACCGAACTTGGTTTCCCCGTCGCGGATCCGGGCCAGACGCCAGGGATTCAGGAGCTGACTCAGCACTGAGGACTGGAATGCCAGAGCCCGTTCGTGATAGGGGAAGTCGAGGCGCCCGTTGAAGGTGTTCCCGGTCGTGCCCCAGTGCGACCACCCGTCCCTTCCGAAGCTCCGGAGGATCTCTGGATCGAGAGCCAGCGCATCGGCGGCGAACACCGATTCGATGATGAAGTCGAGCGCCCTCTCCTGCTCGGCCCGGGGCACATTCTCGACCGGCATCCGCCCGTCCCCGACCCGGTCCCGATTGAGATACTGCCCCCCGAGGTACTTCACCGCCGGGGCCACAGCCTGTGCATAACCATTCATGAGCTGCCCGTAGGCCCCGGCCAGGTCGGAGTAGCGCGCGTTGTCCTTGAGGATGTAGGCCGGGAGTTCCTCAATGAGCCCACGGATCATCGCGGTGCGCCCGATCCCCCAGCCCAGAGGGTCTGCACCGAGGTCATAGGTGTTGATCGTCGGGTCGAGCGCCGACGGCCCCCCGGACTCGTTCCCGTACATGTGGGCGGGGTCCGCCACTTCCCGAGCGATCCGGTCGGCGTCCGCCTGTTCGTGAGTATAGGCGAAGGAAATTGCCCACCGATCGTACGATCCGGCCCGGTCGGTGTAGTAGTGCCCCGCGTCGCCCTCCGGGTTCAGGTTCACCGTCGGGTACTCCATCACGGAGCTGTAGATGCCGTTCAGGCCCGTGAATTCGGTATCGTGAAGGCGATCGAGCGGGGTGCTTGCCGACGAGCGGAAGTTGTGCTGCAGCCCCAGAGTGTGCCCCACCTCGTGCATCACCACCCACACGGTGTACTGCCTGAGAATCTCGTCCGGGAGGGGAGCGTCGGGGTCCAGCTCACCCCGTGTGGCGAGGAGTGCCCCGATCAGGGACCCCTGCGCGGCCATCGCGGTTTCGAACCCGGGAAGCTCCACACTCGTCTGCGGCCCCCCGGGCAGCTCATAGGCCCCCACGCCGAGCGCCATTTCGAAGGCCTCCGCGGCGGTCGCCGGGTTCACGAGGTTCCTCCATGTATTGTGAAAACCCATGAACATGTTGGCTTCGAACAGGATGTCCGCATCCAGGGTCTCACCGGTTCTCGGATCCACGGTCGAGGGTCCGATGGCCCCATACCCGGGTTGATTGGAGGTATTCCAGCGAAGGGTAGCGTACTGGATATCATCCGGATCGGCCCCCATCGGGAGGTCGAGAGCGCGGATCGCCCCCTCCCATCCAGCGGCTTCGAAAGCCGTGTTCCACGCTTCCACACCCTCCTTGAACCAGTCGCGATATCGATCCGGCACGGTGTGGTCGATGTAATAGGTGATGGGCTGCACAGGGCGCGTGCGCTCTCCGACCCGCTCTCCCGGTTCCAGCCTCCAGCGGTTTACCATCCGCCGGAAGAAGGTGGAGTCCGTGCTGCTGAAGTCCTTGTGTACGGTGAGGAAGTTCCCGACCCGCTCATCGCCCCAGCGCGGCTGCATCGGGCGCTCGGGGAGGCGGGCCAGCGTGTAGTGCATCGAAACGGGGACGTACCGGCCGTCGGGCACCGACACGAGGTTGCTCGGCTGGTTGGGGCGGAAGGTGAGCATCGCTCGCACGCTCACATTGTCTTCGAACCCCTTCACGGCCTCGAGATACGAGCGGGAGGCATCGAAGGTCGCCGTGCCACCGGTACCCGTCGTCACCGCCTGACCGACCTGCCTCGCGATCCCCAGGAGATCCCCCACGAACCACCCCGTGACATCGATCACGGCCGCCGAGTCGGGGCGATGGGCCGCAATTTCCGCCGTCTCGACCACGGAGGACCCGATCGTCAGATCCACGGCCATGGCCGCCCGCGGATCATCGTGGGCGGTGAAGCGGTGCGGGCGCTTCATGAGGTAGAGCCGGTTTCCCTGCCGCTCGAGCGCCACCAGATCCATTTCGAAGAAGTTCGGAGTCGTCCCTCCGAAGAGGCCAGCCGCACCGATCCCGCGGGCGATGCGGTAGTCCATGAGAAAGTCTTCACCGATCATCTCCCTCGGCACGGCCATGTAAAGCTTGTCCGTCGTTCGGTAGAAATCGAGGAACCCCGGAACATGCTCGGCGTCGCCCACGAGCCGATTGAAGGCGGCGAACGGGTCCGCCGGAACGGAGTCGGGAGTCTCCTGGGCACCCAGAGTGGGAGCGATCAGGATCGTGAGGGCAGCCAGGAACCCCGCACTCACCGATCGGAGTGCGGCAAGGGCTGAGGATTCCCCGGACTTTCTCGTCGTCATCATCGTTTCTCCGTTCAGGTCAGTGGTGCCCGAGTACCGGACGCGGCACATATGAGGCCTCGAGCCGTGCAATTTCGCTCTCATCCAGTGTGACGTTCAGCGCGCCCAGGGCATCGTTCAGATGCTCGATCCGGGTAGCACCGATGATCGGTGCGGTCACGCGGGGTGAAGCGAGAAGCCAGGCGAGGGCGATCTGCGCCATGGACACGCCCCGCGCTTCGGCAACCTCGCCTGTGGCCTCTATGATGCGGTCCGCCTCCGGATAGTTGTACAGCTTCCGGCTGTAGTCGTCGATCTCGCCTCTGGCGGTCGCCTCTTTCTCCTGCGGCGGGCGTGCAAGATACCCCCGAGCGATCGGGCTCCAGGGAAGCACCCCGATCCCCTCCGCTTCGCAGAGAGGAAGCATCTCGCGCTCTTCCTCCCGATACAGCAGGTTGTAGTGGTTCTGCATGCTCACGAAGCGCGTTCCACCCTGAAGATCCGCGGTGTGCTGCGCCTTCGCGAACTGCCAGGCGAACATGCTGCTTGCTCCGATGTAGCGCACGTATCCCGCCTTCACCACATCGTGAAGGGCCTCCATCGTCTCTTCGATCGGGGTCTCATAGTCCCAGCGGTGAATCTGATACAGGTCGATGTAGTCGACCCCCAGTCGCCGGAGCGAATCCCGAACCCCGTCGAAGATGTGCTTTCGACTGAGCCCCCCGCGGTTCGGTGCATCCGACATCGGGAAGAAGACCTTGCTCGCGATCACAACCTCATCGCGGCGGGTAAATTCCTTCAGGAGCTTCCCTGTCACCTCCTCGCTCACCCCGAGCGAGTACATGTCCGCCGTATCGAAGAAGTTGATCCCGCCCTCTACGGCTCTTTGCACGAGAGGGCGGGCATCATCCTCCGACAGCACCCACGACCGCCACGCCGGGTTGCCGTAGCTCATCATCCCGAGGCAGAGGCGAGAGACCTGAAGCCCGCTCGCTCCGAGGGTCACATGCGGCATCGACACCCGTTACTGCCCCGCCAGCTCTCGCACCGACTCCACGAGCATCCGTACCCTCGATGCGTCAGACGAGCCTCCGGCCCCGGCCTCGAGTTCGCCCGCGAGTGAGTTGAGCGCCGCACGACGTGCAGCCCCGGACGCACCCTCGGCCGCCGCGAGGCCAGCGCGAGC
>JBGTMU010000328.1:0-2277 GCA_041743405.1 Longimicrobiales bacterium
CACGCATCAGCCTCCGGCACCGTGCGCTCCGTGGGCCTCCACCCCCATCCGGATGGCTCGCTCAGCGAAGCCGTGGTGATCGCGGTGGACCCCACGTCGGCGCAGATCCCACGCCCCCGGCTGGTACCGAGGTGGGAAGGGCTCACCCCGGATCAGGTGCGGCAGGCCGTGCAGGACGCCGGGGTGGTGGGGCTCGGCGGGGCGGCCTTTCCCACCCATGTAAAGCTGAAGGCACCGGAGGGAGAGCGAATCGAGCTCCTCCTCGTGAATGGAGCCGAATGCGAGCCCTACCTGACCTCGGATCACCGGGTCATGGTCGAGCACCCGGACCGGGTTCATGCCGGAATCCGCGTCATGATGCAGTGCCTCGAAGTCTCGCGGGCCGTGATCGGAGTGGAGCTGAACAAGCCCGACGCGGTGGGGCGGCTCCGGGAGACGATCCCGGACGACCTCGATATCACCGTGCATCCGCTCCGGGTCAAGTATCCGCAGGGGGCCGAAAAGATGCTCATCCGGGCGGTGACCGGGCGGGAAGTGCCCTCGGGAAAGCTCCCGGTTCATGTCGGGACGGTGGTGCAGAATGTCGGGTCGATTGCCGCCATCGCCGAGGTTTTCGAGACCGGCTATCCGCTGATCGAGCGCATCGTGACCGTCTCGGGCCCCGGGGTGGTGCGGCCGTCGAATCTCGTGATCCCCGTGGGCACGCGCTTCCGCGACGTCCTCGCCTTCTGCGGAGGGCTCACGCCCGACGCCCGTGAGGTGCTCGCGGGGGGACCCATGATGGGAGCGCCTCAGACGGACCTGAGCGCTCCCGTGCTCAAGGGGACCTCCGGGATCGTGGTTCTGACCGAAGCCGAGGCGAGCCCTCGCCGCAGCTACCCCTGCATCTCCTGCGGGCACTGCCTCGACGCGTGCCCGGTCTTCCTGAATCCAGCGCTTCTCGGGAAGAATGCACAGGCCGGTCGATACGAGGAACTCCTCGATCACCACCTGATGGACTGCATGCTTTGCGGCTCCTGCTCCTACGTCTGCCCCTCCAATATCCCGCTCTCGCAGATGTTCGCGCTGGCGAAGGGGGCGATCCGGAGGAATCAGGAACGGGAGCGGGCCGCGGCGAAGGCGGCGGAAGTCGACGATGCGGGGAGGGCGGCATGAGAAGCCCCGTCCCCGGGAACTCCCCCACGGGCGAAGGGGCTGCAACCCGCCTGGAGATAGCGGCTTCTCCCCACCTGAAGGCCCCGGATTCCACCCCCCGGATCATGTGGACGGTAGTGGCCACCCTCCTCCCCGTGGTGGCCGCTTCCGTCTGGTACTTCGGGGTGGCCGCGCTGCTCGTGATCGGGGCAGCCACCGCGGGCGCACTCGTGACCGAGCGGATCTTCGGGGAAGGCGGGGCGCTCGCCGACGGTTCGGGCGCGATCACGGGCCTCCTGCTGGGCCTCACGCTCCCGGCGGGGCTCCCGCTCTGGATGGCCTTCACGGGAGGCGCCTTCGGGATCGGCTTCGGAAAGCTCCTCTTCGGGGGGCTCGGGCAGAACATCTTCAACCCCGCGCTCGTTGGGCGAGCCTTCCTGATGGCTGCCTTTCCCGCCGCGCTGACCACCTGGACCGCTCCGGGGGAGTCGTGGGGGGCACTCCAGGGACGCAGCCTCGCCCTCCCGTTCACCGGGGGGCGGATCGATGCCGTCACCGAGGCGACACCGCTCGGGCTCTTCAAGTTCGAGGGGGAGCTGACCGCGCTTCCCGACCTGTTCCTCGGAGCCACTGGGGGATCGCTCGGCGAAACCTCGGCCCTTCTCATCCTCCTGGGAGGCGTCTGGCTCGCCTGGAAGGGCTATCTGAACTGGCGGATTCCGGTGAGCATCCTCGCCGTCGTGGCGCTCCTCTCGCAGGGGATGCACGTCCTCGACCCGGGGCGCTACCCGGATGCCGGATTCATGCTCTTCTCGGGGGGGCTCATGCTTGGCGCGGTCTACATGGCCACCGACATGGTCACTTCGCCGGTGACGCACCGGGGAGCCTGGATCTTCGGTGCGGGGATCGGCCTGCTCGCGGTGCTCATCCGCCTCTGGGGAGGCCTCCCCGAGGGGATCATGTATGCGATCCTCCTGATGAACGCGATGGTGCCGTTCATCGACCGGGCCACCCAGCCCCGCGTGTTCGGGGTCCCGAGCCGGAGGACCGCATGAGCCCGCGCGAACTTCCCATGGTTGCGCAGTCCGGCGAATCGAAGCCGGGTGCCGACGCCCCCCCTCCACCCCCTCCGCGCCCCCGCGC
>JBGTMU010000329.1:0-9852 GCA_041743405.1 Longimicrobiales bacterium
GTGTTCGCGTTCCTTCACTCCAGGGTGGACGGCATCTGCCGGAATGGCCGGACGACATCCCCGGAACCGGTGGACGGCATCCCCCGGAATCGGTGGTCGGCTTCCCCCGGACTGGGTGGTCGACATGCTCCGGAATCCGCAGGAAGGCCGAACACCCATCTTTGTCTTCGTCGCACAATTCCTCAAACCTTCGGAGCAATCGAGATGAGACTGTCCCGCATGATGCACCTGGTCGTCATCACTGTAGCAACGCTCGCGTTCGCGGAGCGCGTGTCAGCTCAGTCCACGACGGAATGGCAGTACACGGTTGGATTGCGTTCGTCATGCATGCTGTCGGAGATGCCTCTCTCCAGGCTGGGCAACGGATTCGCAGATCTCTCGCCTGGTGGCAAGCCGCTGCCCCACTCGTCTTCGATCTTCGTGCTTTGGTCGCTTGGCGAACATGCACGTCTGGGCATCGAGACACTCGTCGGCAACGCGTATCCCGAAAGCGACACACAGATGCTGTTCCAGGCATCCGGCGTCACCGCCGAGTATCAGACGAGCGGGACCTGGTTCGCGGCGGTCAGTGTCCAGGCCGGCGGGATCATCGTGAGCGCAACCCAGTCTTCTGATGCAGACACGGAAGGCGATGCATTGCGGACGGGAGTGCACTACAAGGAATCGGGAATGTTCTTCGCGCCGCAGATCAGCGTCGGTCGGCAGTTCCGTCGTCTCGACGTCCGACTGGTCGGAAAGCAGGTATGGAATTTCGGAGCTGACGGCCAGAACGCTTTCGACGGCTTCTACGCCGGCCTAAGTGTCGGTCTGATCAAGCGATAACACTCAACCATTTCGCGAACTGGCGAGGACAACATGAGCAACCATCAGACAGTCGAACACATCATCGATCTCGAAGCGCGTGTCGCGGACTGGGAGATCGAACCCGGTCGGGTACTCCGCGGCTTCACATACAACGGTCAGGTGCCGGGTCCGACGATCGAGGCGCGCGTCGGGGACACGATTGTGGTCCGCCTGAAGAACAGCCTCGACGAGCCCACAACGATTCACTGGCATGGACTGCGTGTGCCTTCCTTCATGGATGGCACGCAGATGGTGCAGCCTGTCGTGGCTCCGGGAGAGACGTTCGAATACCGATTCGCAGCGCCGGATGCGGGCACGTTCTGGTATCATTCGCACTTCAACGAGACAGTGCAGCTCGAGAAGGGATTGTATGGCGCCCTCATCGTGCGTGAACGCGACGAACTCACCCTCGATCGCGAACGCGTCCTGGTGCTCGACGATGTGAAGCTCAACAGGAAGGGCGACTTCGCGAAGTTCGGCGGGTGGGTCGAACAGCACATGGGTCGCGAAGGGGATGTCCGTCTCGTCAACGGTCGCGTTGAGCCGGAACTGGACGCTGCAGCCGGCCAGATCGAGCGCTGGCGCGTGATCAATGCTTCAAGCGCGCGTTATGTCAGTCTTTCAATCGGCGGAACGCCCTTCTCCATACTCGGCACGGCCGGCGGTTTCATCGAGAAACCCGTTCAGGCGACGGAGGTTCTCCTTGTTCCCGGCGATCGCGTTGACCTCGCCGTCGGCCCCTTCAAGGAGGGTGATGTTGTCTCGGTCGATTCCCGTCCTTACGATCGCCATACCGGCAAGAAGATTCTCGAGCGATTCGCGACGGTTCGCGTCGGCGCACCGCAGCTCTCCACCGCCGTGGTTCCCGAGCTGTTACGCACGATCGACGCTCTTGCCGAGCAGGACACGACGCCCACGCGCTCTGTGAAAATGTCGGAACGCCTGAGCATCCTGCGCGGCACGGACTTCATGATCAACGACGAGCAGCATCACAACGATGCGCCGGTGACGGTCGGTGATTTACAGGTCTGGGAAGTGACGAACGCGTCGCATATGGATCACCCGTTTCACCTGCACGGGTTCTTCTTCCAGGTTCTCGCCGTGAACGGTGTCGCGCCGGCGTTCCGATCCTGGGAGGACACGGTCAACGTGCCGCCGCGAGGGAGTGTTCGCATTGCATGGATGCCTGACGATCGTCCCGGCACCTGGATGTACCACTGTCACATCCTCGAGCATCACGACGGCGGCATGATGGCAAACTTCGCGGTGGTTCGTCCCGGCGAGGCCGCCGAGGATACTGCCCTTTCGCGCTGCCACCCGTAGAGCGGCGAAGTCACGTTGTGGTCTCCACGTCGAAGTGCCGGCGTTCCTACGCTCCCGATCTCGCCGACCCACGCGGCACGCAACACCGGGTCCTCGAGGCGATCGGCGAGGAGGAGCGGATGCTCGAATGGATCGTCGTGTCGCTACCACGGTTGACTGCGATCGCTCGCGGCGAGCACGTGCAGTACGAAGTAGGCAGTCTCGCCGTGCCAGATGTTGGGCGCCGCGAGCGGTCCGCCGAGCCAGAGCTCGGTCGCTCTCCGAGATCCGGGTGAAGGAGAACCCGACCGATCCTCCGATCGTGAAGGCGACGAAGTCGGTTCTCCCCCGCTGGAGTTCCTTCCCGTGGCTGCCGTCCGGGAGATCAACGAGATCACCCTCCCGCAGATAGTCCACATCTCCCGAGCGCTGGTAGCGGACACTCATGGCGAGTTGTACTGGGCGGCTCTTGATGGGAAGTGCGAAACGCACCCCTCCCCCGCCGCCCCAGGTGAAGGTGGCGTACCGCTGGTTGGTCGTGGTCGCGAAGCCGAAGTAGGGGATGCTCGTTCCCCAGTTCCCGAGTCCCGACTGGGTGGCGTAGTGCCTCGGATTCATCGATGGGATAGGGGGAAGAAGGTGACCGTTGAACTCCTCGTGCGCCTTCTCGCTGGAGAGCTCGTAGGCTCGGTCGCACTCCGATCGCTTCTCGCGAGCCAGCAGGAGCTGAGGCAGGGAAAGCTCGAGAAGTACCGCCGGATCGAGGAAGAACACTTCGCCGAGACTGAAATGGGGACACTCCCTCCGGTGCACCGCCTCGCCTGCATGATGCTTCGGCTGGGGATCCGGGGGAAGGAAGCGTGGCTGGAGTGGGCGGAGGAAATGGACGCGGTGCTCGTGCAGATGGAGGAATAGGTACAGAATGACGGGGACGCTGCGGGCCGGGCGGTCCCTGGTCGAACCGCCTTCTCCGGATGATCCACTCCGCGACCACTGCGTTTCTGAGCCATCCCGCACCCATCATGATGGCCCGATGCAACTCACCGGGCCGGCCATTCATGAGCACGAGCCAGGGCAGGTGAGTCAGCACTCATGATTCCGCGCCGAGCCCGGTGGCATACGCGAGGATCGTCCACTCGCCGTGTGACGCGAGCTCCCTGAGCAGCGCCGAGCGCTTCTCACCAAGGCCGCTGGTCACCAGCGGGTTGATGGAAACCTCCTTCTTGCTCGCCACCTCCCGAGCTTGGCGTCCCCAGGCTGTGCCGCTCCTTCATGGTCCCGCCTGTTAGTCCCGCCTGTTAGCCCCGGCCACGGCCCCGCGTTGCCCGATCTGATGCGCTCGCTTGACATAGGGTAGGGGGGTATAACATATTCTCTGCACGGATAGGGATGGGGGGTATCGGACATCCAATGGAATCAGGCCGTCAAAAGCCGGCCATCACGCTCTCAGAACTGAGGATAGGACAATGTCGACGACTGCGAAGGCTATCGAGACAGTCACGCTGAACGTGGCTGGAATGACCTGTGGCTCATGCGAGCGCCACATCAGGAAGGAGCTTGACCAGGTGCAGGGATACAGGGACGCCCAGGTCGATCTGGCCGGCGGACAGGTGCGGGTGACCTACGAGCCTGGCGCCGCGACGCCCGAGCAGCTGAAGGGCGCCGTGATCAAGGCGGGCTATCCGGCCGAGGTGGCCGAGGCTTCGGCGGAGGTCCCGTCGGAGGGTCAGAATTCGCCCGGATGCTGCGCGACCAGTCATGCCTGAGGGTCAGCGCATCCGATACACAAGACCACTTACTGAAAAGGGTTTGAAATGAACACGATGAAGCTTGCAAGCCTGGCCGTAGCCGCCCTCCTCATGGCATCCGTGCCCGAGGCAGCCGCACAGCACGCCCCCCATGGGCGTGACCCAGCGACGCATACCGATACGACGAAGACGGTACCCGCCGCGCACTCGGCGCAGCTGGGGACTCACCCCGCAGCCCACGGCGCGGGCGAGATGTTCATGGCCCCGCTAGGCAGCGGCTGGATGCTGATGGGGATGGCACAGGTGTTCCCCATCGGCACCTGGGGAGCGCCGTTCGACGGTGATTCGCCGCTCAACACCTCGGAGTTCTACCTGACCCAGCCGACCGTGATGATCAACCTCGCGAGCCCGGGGTCTCGCCTGGTGCTGCGGACGACCCTGAACTTCGAGGGAGAGACGCAGCGGGAGGGCGAGTACACCTTCGGAGGTTGGGGGGAAGGGTACCTGGACAAGCGCCACCCGCACACGTTCCTGCACGAGATGATGCTCAGCTGGAACGTCTGGATCGCGCCGGGCGGTGCGCTCTCGATTTCGGCAGGGAAGGGCTTCGCCCCTTACGGGACGGACGACCCGATGAGCCGGCCGGTGGTGAAATACCCGACCAATCACCACCTCTCACAGATCCTCGAGCGCTGGACGCTGAACGGGATCTACCTGCACCGCTCTGGGCTCAGCCTGGAAGCCGGCCTGTTCGGTGGGGCCGAGCCGGAGAGTCCGTCCGACCTGAGCAATATCGAGAGCTTTGGCGACTCCTGGTCTGCCCGCGTGGCGCAGCGCTTCGGCGGCACGGGCACCGGGGCTCCCTGGGAGGTCAGTGCAAGCTTCGGGCATGTGACGGAGTCGCATCACGGCACCAGGGAAGTGACTGAGCTCTACAACGCCGCGGTCCGTCGTGTCGGCAGCCACGGTTTCGGGCGTATCTACGGACTGGTGGAAGTCTCGAAGAGCGAGCCCGAGACCGGGGGAGGATTCTGGTCTCTATTGGGCGAGGCGCGTCTGGAGTCGGGCCGGCACCGCCCCTACTACCGGGCCGAGTTCTCGACCCGACCGGAGTACCCCCGCCAGGGACCCCCTGGCAGTGATGAATTCTACCGGTACGACCACGGCTCGCATGCGCTCGGGGCCTCGCGTTGGCGAATCCATACGATCGGATACGAGACCGAGGCGCGCACTCGCGGGATGATCGCCCGGCCCTTCGTGGAAGCGCAGTTCAACCAGGTGAGCCACGGGCGCGGAGAGTTCGACCCCGTGGCCAACTTCGGCAACGACCGATTCTGGAGCGTGAGTGCGGGCTTCAAGATCTTCCTGGGCGGTGACGCCATGCGGATGGGTTCGTATGGCGTGCTGGATCCGATGTCCGAGACGATGCACGGTATGGAGCACGTGAAGGGGATTTCGGAGCAGGGCCACGAGGTCCTGAGCGGTGGGAGGATATCATGACGGAGTTCGAATAGGTGGTCGCGCTGGGTGGGCTCCTGGTGATCGCGTGGATCAACTGGTACTTCTTTTTCGCCGAGCAGGCGAGCGCGACCGCAGTGACGGGCGTGGGCGGGGTCCAGGAGGTCTTGATCGCGGTCCGGGGCGGCTACGATCCGGCCGCTGTGCGGGTGAGGAGGGGGGCACCCGTCCGACTGGTCTTCGACCGGCAGGAGACCTCCGGATGTTCCGAAGAGGTGGTGCTGCCGGAGTTCGGCATCAAGCGGTTCCTCCCCGCGCATCAGAAGACGACGGTGGAGTTCACGCCCGAAAGGGCAGGCACATACGAGTTCACCTGCGGGATGGGCATGCTTCGCGGACAGCTCACCGTCGTTGACGAGAGGGAGGGATAAGGCCATGGCAACCCGACACGACCACGACACTCGGCCGAGCGCGGTAGCTACGAGCGGGAGTGGCCCCCGAAGCTCCACCGATGGGAAGGTGACCATTCCGGTCTCCGGGATGACCTGCGCGTCCTGCTCGTCTCGCATCCAGGGCACGCTCAGCAAGACTCCGGGCGTGACCGAAGCGAACGTGAACCTGATGCTCAATAGCGCAGTTGTGCAGTTCGACCCCGCGACGATCTCGCCCGAGCAGCTGGTCGAGAAAATCCGGGAGGCGGGGTACGGAGCGGAGCTCGCGAGCCCCGACCGCACCGCGTTCGAGGAGCAGGAGGCGCAGGACCGAGCCCAGGAGGAGGAGTTCAAGGAGCTGCGCCTGAAGGCCATCGTCAGCCTCGTGGCTGCGGCGTTCGGAATGATAATCTCGATGCCCGTGATGTCCTCGGCATTGGGCGGTGCGCACGGTGGGCACGAGGGGGGCATCGACCCCTTCATGCGCTGGAGCATGCGGGTGATCGATCCCTGGCTCTCCGGGGTGCTTCCCTGGTTGTACCAGGTGAATCACCAGGTCCTGCTCTACACCCTGCTGGCTTTGACGGTTGGAGTGATGGGGTGGGCGGGGCGGCACTTCTATACCCGTGCCTGGGCGTCCTTCCAGCATCACAGCGCGGACATGAATACCCTCGTCGCGGTGGGGACAGGGGCGGCGTTCGTCTTCTCGCTGGTGGCTACTTTCCTTCCCGGCGTCTTCACCTCGCGCGGGCTAGCGCCGGACGTCTACTACGAGGCGGTGCTCTTCATCATTGGGCTGATCCTGGTCGGCAACATGTTCGAGGCGCGCGCCAAACGGCAGACTTCGTCCGCGCTCCGCGCTCTCGCCGACCTGCGGCCGAAGACCGCCCGGGTTCTGCGGGACGGCCGGGAGGTCGAGCTTCCGATTGAGGAGGTGGTCCACGACGACGTGATCCTGGTCCGTCCAGGCGAGCGCATCCCTGTGGACGGTGAGATCGTCTCCGGCCGCTCGGCGGTGGATGAGTCGATGCTGACGGGTGAGAGCCTGCCAGTCGAGAAGACGACGGGCGACCACGTGATCGGCGGCACCATCAACCGCACCGGCGCGTTCCGTTATCGGGTCACGAACCTTGGCTCGGACAGCGTGCTGTCGCAGATCGTGAAACTGATGCGGGACGCGCAGGGCTCACGGGCGCCGATTCAGCGGCTCGCGGATCGAATCAGCGGCATCTTCGTGCCGATCGTGATGTCGCTGGCGGTGCTCACCTTCGTGGTGTGGTTCATCGCGGCGGGCACCGCCCCGCTGATCCCGGCTTTCGCGGCCGCAGTGGCTGTCCTGATCATCGCCTGCCCGTGTGCCATGGGGCTCGCGGTGCCGACCGCGGTGATGGTCTCGACGGGCAAGGGCGCGCAGCTCGGTGTGCTGATCAAGGGGGGCGAGGCGCTGCAGCGTGCCCGCGACGTCGACGTGGTGGTGCTGGACAAGACCGGCACCGTGACCGAGGGCCGGCCGACCGTTACCGACGTGGTACTGAATGCTGAGGGCGCCTCTTCCTGGTCCGAAGACTCGCTTCTCCGGGTAGTCGGCTCGCTTGAGGCCAGTTCCGAGCACCCGCTTGCGGACGCCATCGTGCGGCACACGCGGGACCGCGGGCTGGAGCTTGCCGAGGCGGAGAGCTTCGACTCGGTCACGGGGCGTGGTGCTACGGGCATTGTGGAGGGACATGCGCTGGCGGTCGGAAACGAGAGGCTGATGGAGGACTACGCGATCGACGTGGCACCGCTGCGCGAGATTGCGGAGCGGCTCGCGGGCCAGAGTCGCACCCCGATGTACGCTGCCATCGACGGCGCTCTCGTCGGAGTGATCGCGGTGGCGGATCCGATCAAGGAGAGCTCGCGTGCGGCGATCGGCCGTATGCAACGGCTGGGGCTGGAGGTGGTGATGCTGACCGGCGACAACCGCCGGACCGCGGAGGCCGTCGCCCGCGAGGTAGGGATTGACCGGGTGGTGGCCGACGTTCTCCCCGAGGGCAAGGTCGCCGAGGTGAAGCGCCTGCAGGCGGAGGGGAGGGTGGTGGCCATGGTCGGTGATGGGATCAACGACGCACCGGCGCTTGCCCAGGCGGACGTGGGGGTAGCGATCGGCACTGGGTCGGATATCGCCATGGAGGCCAGCGACATCACCCTGATGCGAGGCGACCTGCGGGGCGTCGCATCCGCCATCGATCTCTCGCGCAAGACCATGCGGACGATGAAGCAGAACCTGTTCTGGGCCTTCATCTACAACGTAGTCGGGATCCCGATCGCCGCGGGGGTGCTATACCCCGCCTTCGGGATCCTGCTCTCACCGATCCTGGCGAGCGCCGCGATGGCCTTCAGCTCGGTCAGCGTGGTGATGAACAGTCTCCGGCTTCGTGCGGCGCGGATCACCTGAAACACAACCATGGCGGAGGCGTTCTGCCGGCCGCCACCCACACGAGGAGTATCTGATATGGCTACAGACACGAATGCTTCGGCAACGATGACGCTGACGGACCAGAACTTCGCCGAGGAAGTCGAGCGATCCGAAGGTCTCTGGGTGGTAGACTTCTGGGCCGAATGGTGCGGACCCTGCCGCATGGTCGGGCCGATCATTGACCAGATTGCGGTCGACTACGAGGGCCGGGTGAGGGTGGGCAAGGTGGATGTGGATGCCAATCCGGAGACGGCCAGCCGCTTTGACATACGTTCCATCCCGGCGATCATGTTCTTCAAGGATGGAGCGTTAGTGGATGCGGTCGTGGGTGCGCTGCCGCGCTCCGCGCTCGAGCGGAAGATCCAGCAGCACATCATCACGGAGGAGTGACATGAAAACCGATCCGAATGCGAATGGGGAGCCCGCGGACGCAGGGGGCCATTGCGCCGAGGGGAATCCCGGGGGGGGCGGTCGGCACGCCACGGGCGTGGACCCGGAGATCAAGGAGAGGAACCTGAAGCGTCTGCGGCGGGCCGAAGGTCAGGTGCGCGGGCTCCAGCGGATGGTGGAGGAGGACCGGTACTGCGCAGACATCCTGACCCAGATCTCATCCGTGCATGAGGCGCTCCGGGCCGTCGGGCGAGAGCTCGTGCGCAACCACCTGAAGCACTGCGCCGCGAGGGCTATCCGTGGCGACAATGACAAGGACGCAGAGGAGATGTATGACGAGATCATAGAGATGATGTACAAGCACGTGCGGTGAGGTGATCAGTCGATCACTCAACCCCCCTGGACTCCATCTGCCCCTCACTCCTACCAATCCACGGTACTTTCGCTCACCTGCCGAGTTTCGAGTGTGGCTCGAGGCGAACCATGAGCTGGCCGCGGAGGTCTGGGTCGGCTTCTACAAGAAGCACACCGGGAAGCAGGGGATGAGCTGGTCGGAGGCGGTGGACCAGGCGCTCTGCTTCGGCTGGATCGACAGCGTCATGCACCGCGTGGACGGCGCGCGCCACGTGCAGCGCTTCACGCCACGCCGTCCCAACAGCATCTGGAGCAAGGTCAATGTCAACAAGGTCAAGGCACTTGCCGAAGCGGGGCTGATGCACCCGGCGGGGATGGCGCCGTTCCTCGCTCGCGGTGCGGAACATGAGGAAGGGTACTCCGTGGCCGCCCGCGACGCGGCGTTGTCACCTGCCTACCAGCGACGGTTCCGGGCGAACAAAGCGGCGTGGAACTGGTACCGCGCGCAGACCGCATCGTACCAGCGGCAGACCGCTCACTGGGTGATGAGCGCCAAGCGTGAGGAAACGAGGGAGCGGCGCCTCGGGCAATTGATTGCGGACGCCGCTGCTGGCAAACGCGTAGGTGGTCGCCACACGAAAGGGCAGCACGAATGACACGCGTCCGCATCGAGAGCCTCCTGTAACGCTCCGGCGCCGAGGCCAGACTGAAGCCCAAAACGGTAGCAATCAGATGCAGTACCCCGTGACACCTGACGGACGCTACTTCGTGGTCCGCGGACGGCTGTGGCGCTGCTCCAACCCCGCGCTCCCGCCGGCGGAGCGCGAACGACTCGTCGGGGCACTCATGACCGCGCGACGGGAAGTGGCCG
>JBGTMU010000330.1:0-25372 GCA_041743405.1 Longimicrobiales bacterium
GCTCGGAGTGGACGCTCGACAGGCCGAGCGTGACGGCCCTGCACCCCGGCCCGATGCGGGAGCCTGTTTCGGGACTCCGGTGGAGGGGGAGGTGGAGGTGAGTGGCCGGAAGATCGCCGGAAGCGCGCAGCTCCGGATGGGGAAGTCCCTCCTCCAGCATGGGTCGCTCCTCCTGGCTCCGCCGAGCGTGGCGCTGGAGGCTCTGGAACGCCCTGCCCCCGGGTCGGCGTCCACGGCCGTCCGCCCTGGACAGGAGGAAGGATCCATCACGCTTTCCAAGTGTCTGACCGGGGCGATCGGCTTTCCCCGCGTGGCCGCTGCCGTGGAGGCGGCGCTGGCGGCGGAGCTCGGAGGGGTGTGGCAGCGCGGCGAGCTCACAGGGGACGAGCGGGTGGTGGCGGAGCGGCTGCTTCCCCACTATCAATCTCACGACTGGACATGGCGGCGCTGACGCTGCCGCTCGTGCGCAACTTCCCGGAGATACAAATGAGCAGTCGCCAATCTCGCACACTGGGAGCCCTGATCTTCCTCGCGCTTGCCTCGGCCTGCGGCGAGTCGGGGGAACGCGATTACACCGGGATGCCGGAGTTCTGCCAGGAGGTTCTGCCCCGGGTCGACGCCTTCCTGGCCGGCTTCGAGCACCCTGTCGGCGACCGCTACGGGGGGACCGCGGCGGTGGGCGCGATCGGTGAGATACCGGGAGGGATGAATGCCCTCATCACCTCCGATCACGGAGCCAGCCAGCACCAGCTTTTCGTGAACCTGATGACCCTCGTCCGCTTCGACGAGGAGTATGAGCCGGCTCCCTGGCTGGCGGAAAGCTGGGAGCTCAACGAGGAGAATACGGAGATCACCTTCCACCTCCGGGACGACGTCTTCTGGCACGATGGGGAGCGGACGACGGCTCACGACGTCGAATTCACCTACCTTCGCGCCACCGACCCCGAAACCGCCTTCCCCAACGCCGCCTTCTGGGAGTCGTATGTGCGCGGCCCCGAGGGGGTCGAGGTCGTGGACTCGTTCACGGTGCGGGTCCGACTCGAGCCCCATGCGGAACTCCTGGACCCCTGGAGAGCCGTTGCGATCATGCCCCGGCATCTCCTGGAGGATGTGCCCCCCGCAGAGCTGCGCGACCACCCCATCGGGACCCGGTGCCCGGTCGGAAACGGCCCCTTCGTCTTCGACGAGCATCAGCCCGACGCGTACTGGTCCTTCACGCGGAACCCGGCCTTCCCGGAGGGGCTCGGGGGGCCGCCCTTTCTCCAGCGCTACGTGTACCGGGTGATCCCCGAGCAGACGACCCTGCTCACGGAGCTTCTGACCGGGGGGGTCGATGTCTACGTTGCGGCGGCCCCGGACCAGGCCCCCCGGATCATGGATGCGGAAAACATCGAGCTGATCAGCTTCCCCTTCCGCCAGTACGTCTTCGTCGGGTGGAACACACGGAGGCCGCAGCTCGCCGATGCCAGGGTCCGGCGCGCGATCGCCTTCGGGACGAACCGGGAAGAGATCGTGGAGGCGCTCCTCGGGGGGTACGGTCAGGTGGCGAATGCGGGGGTTCCCCCGATGCACTGGGCCTACAGCGTGGAGATCCGCGACTCGCTCCGGTATGACCCCGCCGAGGCGCAGAGGCTCCTCGACGAAGCGGGGTGGATCGACCGGGACGGCGACGGAGTGAGAGAGAACGATGCGGGCCTCCGACTGGAGTTCTCCATCAAGTACAACCGCGGGAACCAGCAGAGGCAGGACATAGCTGAAATCATGCAGTCGCAGCTCCGGGAGGTCGGCATCGCGGCCCGCCCCGAAGTGCTGGAGTGGACCACCCTTCAGGCCCAGATCACGGACGTGGAGAACCGCGACTTCGACGGCGTGGTGATGGGGTGGATCACGGAGTTCAAGGTGGATGACCGGGATCTCCATCATTCCTCGGCCGCCGAAACTCCCTACGGGTGGTCGGGCACCAATGATCCCCGTCTGGACCGGCTCCTCGATACCCTGCAGCTCGTGGTCGACCGTGACGACGCACGCCCGCTCTGGCATGAGTTCCAGAATGAGCTCGTGCGCCTTCAGCCCTATACCTATTTCTACTTCACGGACCGGATCGTGGGGGCCAGCCACCGTATCGAGAACCTCACGATGGATGTGCGTGGGGAATGGGTGAGCCTGAAGGAATGGTGGATCCCCGCCGAACACCGCCGAGCCGGGGAGCGGTGATCGAAAAGGCCGGGCGGATGGCCCGGAGATGATCGGCTACGCCATCCGACGTCTCCTGGGCGCGATCCCCCTCGTGCTCGGGATCGGGACGATAGTCTTCTTCGTCCTGAACATGGCACCGGGTGACCCCGTTTCCCTCTTCACGTCTCCCAACGTCCCGCCGGAAGTACTCGACCAGATGCGGCGGAACATGGGGCTCGACCAGCCCGTTCACATCCGCTATCTGCGCTGGATGGGGGCAATGCTGACCGGGGATTTCGGGGTGTCGTTCGCCCGGAACGAGCCGGTCATCGACGTCATCCGTCAACTTCTCCCGAACACCCTCATTCTCTCGTTTTCCGCGCTCCTCATCGCGTTCGTGGGGGGGGTGCTCGTCGGCGTGTTCCAGGCGGTTCGCCAGAATTCGATCTGGGACAACGCATCGAGTGTGGTGGGGCTCTTCTTCTACTCGATGCCGTCGTTCTGGCTGGCGCTGATGCTGATCCTGATCTTCAGCCTGGGGGCCCGGAATCTCTGGGACTGGCCGATCTACTTTCCGGCTTCGGGGATGACCTCGATCGACCACCCTTTCCTGAGCCCGGCGGGCCAGCTCCGGGACCGGTTCATGCACCTGGTTCTCCCGACCCTCTCGCTGAGCCTCGTGCTCGCCGCGGGGGTTGCGCGCTACATGAGGGGGAGCATGCTGGAGGTGATCCGTCAGGACTATGTGCGGACCGCGCGCGCGAAGGGTCTTCCGGAGCGGACCGTGATCTTCCGGCATGCGCTCCGGAACGCGCTTCTCCCGATCGTCACCCTGCTCGGGCTCCTCCTTCCCGTTCTCTTCAGCGGAACCGTGTTCATCGAGACGGTCTTCGCCTGGCCCGGGATGGGAAAGCTGATCGTGGATGCGATCGGGCAGCGTGACTATCCGGTGGTGATGGCCTGCTCGGTGCTCTTCGCGACGATGGTGGTGCTGGGGAACCTCGTGGCGGACCTCCTCTATGCCGTGGTCGATCCGAGGATCCGGTATGAGTGAGCGGCGGCTTTCGCGCGGTCTCCGGCTGCTCGGAATGCTGGCTCCGGGGCTTCCGCAGATGGTGGCGGGGCGGTTGGGGGCGGGAGGAAGCGCGTTCGCGCTCTGGTGCGGGCTCCTGGCGATTGTGGGGGTCCGCTGGGAGCGGGTGACGGCGGCGGTTTCCGGTCCCGTCGATCATCAGCTTGCGCTCCTGGTGCTCATCGCAGCGGGGGCGGGGGTGTGGGAGTGGAGTCGGCGAGCGAGTGGGAAGGGGGCTTCCGGCGGAGGGAGCGCAGGTGCGGTTCCGCGCAGCCTCTGGGCGGAGGGCCTTCGAGCGTTCGGGAGGAATCGCGTGGCGGTGGGGGGGCTCATCACGATCGCGACCCTCTACCTTCTGGCTCTGCTCACTCCCCTGATTGCCCCCTTCGATCCGACCTTCCAGGGAGATCTCCTCACCGAGCGGCTGCTCGCCCCGTCCCTCGCGCACCCCCTCGGCACCGACCAGTTCGCGCGGGACCTCCTTTCGCGGCTTCTCTACGGCGCGCGCGTGTCGCTCTCGATCGGGTTCATCGCGGTCTCCATCGCGATCACGATCGGGACGGTACTGGGTGCGGTGGCGGGGTTCATGGGGGGGTGGGTCGACAGCGCGGTGATGCGGGTGGTCGATATGGTACTCGCCTTCCCCCGGCTGATCCTCCTGATCACTATCATTGCCGTCTTCCAGCCCTCCATTTTCGTCATCGTCGTGATACTGGGGCTCACCCAGTGGCCGACCGTGACACGGCTGGTGAGGGGTGAGGCACTGAGCCTGAGAGAGCGGGAATTCATCGAAGCAGGTCGGGCGCTGGGCTTCTCCCGGACGCGGCTCATCCTGCGTCATGTCGTCCCGAACACGCTGGCTCCGGTGATCGTGGCCGCCACGCTCGGGATCGGTGAGACGATCATCCTGGAGGCCGGGCTCTCGTTCCTCGGGCTGGGTGTGCAGCCCCCCACCCCTTCGTGGGGAACTCTCGTGGCCGATGGCCGGAACTACCTCCTCGGGGCGTGGTGGATCTCGACTTTCTCCGGGCTTGCCATTGTGGTGACCGTGCTCTCCTTCAACCTGGCGGGCGATGGGCTGCGGGATGCCCTGGACCCCCGGCTGAGACGCTGACCGCATGGCCTCTCCCGATTCGCTCCTCGAAGTTCGCGATCTGCGCACCTGGTTCTCCGTGGAAGGGGGAATCGCGCGGGCCGTGGATGGGGTGTCGTTTGCGGTGGCGAGGGGAGAATCCGTTGGAATCGTGGGGGAGTCGGGATGCGGAAAAACCGTGACTTCGCTCTCCATCATGGGCCTGGTTCCGGACCCGCCCGGGGTGGTCCAGCCCGGGAGCTCGATCCAGTTCGACGGCACCGAGGTCGTGGGGGCTCCCGAAGGGGTTCTCCGGCGGCTTCGGGGGAACCGGATGGCGATGATCTTCCAGGAGCCGATGACCTCGCTGAATCCCGTTCACACCGTGGGGCGGCAGATCGCGGAGTCGCTCGTGCTCCATCGGAACATGGGGCGGCGCGAGGCGCGAGGTGTTGCGATCGGACTTCTGGCAGAGGTGGGAATCTCGGAGCCGGAGAGGCGCTTCGACGAGTACCCTCACCGGCTCTCCGGGGGGATGCGCCAGCGCGTGATGATCGCCATGGCGCTGGCCTGCGAGCCGGATCTTCTCATTGCCGATGAGCCCACGACCGCGCTCGACGTCACGATCCAGGCACAGATCCTGGATCTTCTGGCGCGCCTTCGGAGCGAGCGGGGGATGGCTCTCCTCCTCATCACCCATGATCTGGGGGTGGTGGCCGAGGTCTGCGACCGTGTGCTCGTGATGTACGCCGGTCAGGTGGTCGAGGCCGGAACGGTGGACGAGCTGTTTCAGAGTCCGAGGCACCCCTACACGCGCGGGCTCCTGGACTCGATCCCGGGGGCGGGATCGGGGGGAAGGCTGCACCCGATCGGGGGCACCGTCCCCTCGCCCACCCGATGGCCGGAGGGGTGTCGGTTCCACCCTCGCTGCCCCCATGCATGGGAGCGGTGTGAGCAGGAGGCGCCGCCCTTCAACCATGCCACCAGGGCCGCGCGGTGCTGGCTCGAGGAAGAGCCGGAGCGGGGGGCGGATGACTGAGCCGCTCCTTTCCGTGCGTGGGCTCACGGTCCGCTTCCCGTTGGGGGGAGGGTTCCTGGGGCGGGGCCGACGCTGGGTGCGAGCGGTGGAAGATCTCTCCTTCGACCTGCGTCGGGGCGAGACCCTCGGGCTGGTGGGAGAATCGGGGTGCGGGAAGTCCACGACCGGGCGCTCGATCCTGCGACTCGTGGAGCCCACCGCGGGGGCCATCACCTTCGACGGAATGGATGTGCTTGCCCTCGGCCCCGAGGAGCTGCGGACGCTGAGGCGTCGTGTCCAGATCATCTTCCAGGATCCCTACTCCTCGCTCAATCCCCGGATGACCGTAGGGGGGATGCTGGATGAGGTCCTTCGCGTGCATCGGGCTGGGGGGGGAAGGGAGGGTCGCCGCCGCAGGATCGGCGAGCTCCTGGACCGGGTGGGGCTGCTGCGCGAGCATGCGGACCGCTACCCGCACGAGTTCAGCGGAGGGCAGCGGCAGAGGATCGGCATCGCACGGGCCCTCTCGGTGGAGCCCGACCTGATCATCTGCGACGAGCCGGTATCCGCCCTGGACGTTTCAGTCCAGGCTCAGGTCGTGAACCTTCTGGACGAGCTGCAGGAGGAGCTGGGACTCACCTATCTCTTCATCGCGCACGATCTGGCGCTCGTGGAGCACGTCTCGGACCGGGTCTCGGTCATGTACCTGGGGCGGATCGTGGAAGAGGCCCCGGTAGGTGAGCTCTTCCGGAGCCCGAGGCATCCCTACACGCAGGCTCTGCTCTCGGCGATCCCCCGTCCGGATCCGGTGGGGCGGGGCGATCGGAAGCGGATCGTGCTGGCGGGTGACGTCCCCTCGGCGGTGAATCCCCCGACTGGCTGCGCCTTCCATCCCCGGTGCCCTCACCCGGCGAAGGATGCGCGCTGTCGGGAGGTGGTGCCGACGCTGGATCCGGTAACACCCGGGCATGGCGTGGCGTGCATCAAAGTCCGGCCCGATCACCCTTGACAGGTTGTTCAGGCGCGTCCATTATGCCACCTTCCTGACAGCAGGGGCAGTGACCACGGTGGAAGCACCGGGGAGCTGATTCGTTCACCACGCGGCAGATTCGCTCAGACACCACTTTGGCGGGAGGTCCTTTTGGTCGGTCTCACTCAGCTCTACGGCGCGCTGCTCCAGATTCCCGGAATGGATTCGGTCGACATGACCCTGTCCGAGCAGTTGCAGTTCATCTGGGATGAAATGGGGTTCATGCGCTGGCCTCTCGGGCTCTGTCTGCTTCTGGGGATCATCATGATCATCTGGAAGTTCTTTGATCTCCTCGCCAAGGGCGCGAAGACGAGAAAGGTTCTGAATCAGGTCAACGAACTCCTCGCGGAGCGGAAGGTCGATCAGGCCCTCGAGGTCTGCCGCGAGTCCGACTCCCCTGCGGGCAAGATCCTCTTCGCCGGGCTGGATCGTCGGAGCGAAGGTACCGATCGCGTAATGAAGGCGATCGAAAACCAGGGCCTGCTCGAAATGAGCAAGCTCGAGAGGGGTCTCGTGGTGCTCGCCACGCTCACGAACGTGGCACCGCTCCTCGGCTTCCTCGGGACGGTGATCGGGATGATCATCGCGTTCCAGGCGATCGAGGTCGCCGGTGAAGTGGAGGCCACCCTGGTGGCCGGAGGGATCAAGGTGGCGCTTCTCACCACGGCGGCCGGTCTGACCATCGCCATTCCGGTGAGCATCGCACACAACTACTTCGTCTCCCGGATCGACTCGCTCGTGATCGACATGGAAGAGTCGGCTCAGAAGATGATCGACACCCTTCACGCGATGGGCGGCCGGGCCTGATGAAGGCTCGAAGGAACGGGTGCCGCGCCCTGCGCTGAGGCACCTGATTCTCGTCGAAGGTTGAGGGGGGCCGTTCCGACAGGGACGGCCCCTTTCCCTTTCCTGTTTCCTTCCCTCCCTCCACATCTCGAGTCCACCCATGGTCGAGGCTCCCCCGAAGAACGCGCCCCGCCTCTTCCTCATTGATGCGTACGCGCTGATCTACCGTGCCTTCTTCGCCTTCATTCATCGTCCTCTCACGAACTCCCGTGGCGAGAACACCTCGGCTTCCTGGGGATTTGCGAACTTCCTCCTGCAGATCCGCGAGAGCTACAAGCCCGACTACATGGCCATCGTGTTCGATGCCGGAATGAGCCATCGGGAGAAGGAATACCCTGAATACAAGGCGACCCGGGAGAAGATGCCGGATGAACTCCGGGACTCGCTTCCCCGCATCCGGGAAATGGTTGCGGGATTCAACGACGAGGTTGTGGAGCTCGAGGGATACGAGGCGGACGATGTGATCGGGACGCTCGCGCGCAAGGCGAGTGCGGCCGGGATCGAGTCCGTCATCGTGTCCGGTGACAAGGATTTTCATCAGCTCGTGGGGAAGGGCGTGCACCTTCTGAACCCCGGGCGGGGCGGGCCGCAGGGTGTGGCGGCGGAATGGGTGGACGAGACGAACGCGACGGAGCGACTCGGCGTTCCTCCCTCTCAGGTGGTGGACTATCTGGCGCTCATCGGAGACTCTTCGGACAACGTGCCGGGCGCTCCGGGGGTGGGCCCCAAAACGGCGATCAAGCTCCTGGAGGAGTTCGGATCCGTGGAGGCGCTCATCGAGAGGGCCGGGGAGGTCAGCGGCAAGCGCGCACGCGAGGCACTCGAGGAGCACGCGGACCAGATCCGCCTGTCGAAGCGGCTCGTCACGATCCTGGATGACCTTCCCGTCCCCCTCGACCTGGATCGGCTCCGGGTGCAGGAGCCCGATCGCGAGCGCCTTCGCAAGCTCTTCGTGGAGCTCGAATTTCGCACCCTGATCGAGCGCTTTTCGGACGCGGTCGATGCTCCGGGCGTGGCGGACCTCCCCGACGTCCGATACCGCGCCGTCACGGATCCCGCGGAGCTGCCGGAGCTCATCCGTACGATTCGGGCGAAGGGCGCCGTCGCAGTCGATACGGAGACGACGTCGCTCTTCCCGATGGAGGCGGAGCTGGTCGGAATCTCCCTTTCCTGGGAAGAGGCGGAGGGGGTCTACCTTCCCTTCGGTCACCGCGCGCCGCAGGCCTCCCTTCTCGATATCCCGGACGAGGGGGAGGTGCCGAATCTGCCCGGCCTCGATGATCCCCGGCTTCGGCCCCTCGTCGAGCTCCTCGAAGACGCCGACTTCCCCAAGATCGGCCAGAATCTGAAGTACGATCTCCTCGTGCTGGAACAGGCGGGGGTTCGGCTCAGGGGCGTCGACTTCGATACGATGGTGGCCTCGTACGTCCTGGATCCGGGGAGAAGGCAGCACTCTCTCGACGTTCTCTCAACGGATTTCCTCGGGATCACTCCCATTGCCTACAAGGAGGTGACCGGAACGGGGAAGAGCCAGATTTCCTTCGCCGAGGTCCCGCTGGAGAAGGCCGTGCAGTACGCGAGCGAGGACACCGACCTCGCGCTCCGGCTCCGGAACCGGTTCGTGCCTCACCTCGAAGAGCATGGGCTGGACCGGCTTTTCCGGGAAATGGAGATGCCGCTCGTGCCCGTGCTGGCCCGCATGGAAGCCCACGGCATCCGGATCGATTCGCTCTTCTTTGGAGAGATGAACCGGCGGCTGGAACGCGAACTGGAGCTCCTGAGCGGGGATATCTGGAAGGAGGCGGGGGAGGAATTCAACATCAACTCCAACCCCCAGCTTCGGGAAATCCTCTTCGAGAAGTTGAAGCTCCCCGTGATCCGGAAAACGAAGACGGGGCCCTCTACCGATGCATCGGTCCTGGAGGAGCTCGCAGCCCAGGGGCACTCGCTTCCGATTCGTCTGCTCGAATACCGCCAGCTCGAAAAGCTCCGTTCGACCTATGTGGATGCGCTCCCGCGACTCGTGAACCGGCGCACCGGTCGGATCCACGCGAGCTTCAACCAGACGGTGGCGCAGACCGGTCGGCTCTCGTCGTCCGATCCCAATCTTCAGAATATCCCCATACGCACGGAGCTGGGGCGGGAGGTGAGGAAGGGATTCATTCCGGAGGAAGGATGGGTCTTCCTGGCGGCAGACTACTCGCAGATCGAGCTTCGCATCCTGGCTCACTTCTCGGAAGATGAGGCTTTCGTCTCCGCGTTCCGGCAGGGGATCGACGTTCACCGGCAGACCGCCTCCGTGATCTTCGAGGTACCTCTGGACGAGGTGTCCCCCGACCAGCGTGCGCGGGCAAAGACCATCAACTTCGCCACCCTTTACGGCCAGGGAGAGTTCTCCCTGGCCCAGCAGCTCGGCATCGGGAGAGATGAGGCCGCAGAGTTCATCGCAGAGTACTTCCGACGCTTCTCGGGGGTGCGGAGCTTCCTCGACGAGCAGGTCGAACTCGCGCGGGAGCGCGGGTATGTCGAAACGCTCAGTGGACGTCGCCGCTACATCCCCGAACTCAGGGCGAAGAACTGGAACGTACGGCAGTTCGGGGAGAGGGTCGCGCAGAACACCCCGATCCAGGGTACCGCGGCCGACCTGATCAAGCTCGCCATGATTTCGATCGACCGGGGACTCCGGGAGGAGGGCTTCCGCTCGCGACTTCTGGTCCAGGTTCACGACGAACTCGTGTTCGAGGTACCCGAAGACGAGCTGGGCCGGCTGAGGGAGTTCGCGGTCCGGGAAATGGAGGGCGCCATGGAGCTCCACGTTCCCCTTCGCGTGGATGTGGGAACGGGGCGCTCCTGGTACGAGTGCAAGTAGGCGCTCCTTCCCATGTAGGCGCCCCGGCGAATCCCGCACCTTCCGATCTCCTGGTGACCGGACTCACTCGATCCGATCCGGTCGCATCACCCGAGAGACAAGGAGGAACTCATGGGCCGGTCGGTGAACAAGATCATTCTGGTGGGGAACGTGGGGCGTGACCCCGACGTCCGTCAGACCACGGGGGGAACCAAGGTCGCGAACCTCTCGCTGGCAACGAACCAGCGCATCACCTCGAACGGAAACGGGGGCGAGGCCCAGGAGCGGACGGACTGGCATCGTCTCACGCTCTGGAATCGTCTCGCGCACTTCGCCGAGGACTACGTCCGGAAGGGGGACCGGGTCTACATCGAGGGGCGCCTCGAGTACGACTCCTACGAGCGCGACGGGGTGACCATCCCCACGGCCGAAGTGAACGTACGGGAACTCGTGCTGCTTTCCCCGCCGCGGGGCGAGGGGGGCGAGGGGGCGGAGGCTCCGGAGTAGAGGGCACCGCCTCCATGCGAAAACCCCTCCGCGAGGCTCGTGGCTTCGCGGAGGGGTTCGGGGTGGTCGGCGTTCGACGGGGTGACCCGCGCACGAAGCCCGGATCAGTTGGGGGTCCAGAACCCCGAGAGCGACTCGCCGTGGGGGCTTTCGCGCAGCTTCTCGAAGGCGCGGTTCCGGATCTGGCGGATCCGCTCGCGGGTCACGCCGAGCAGAGACCCGATCTCTTCCAGCGTCCGTTCCTCACCGTCGTCGAGCCCGTAGTACAGGTACAGGATCTTCCGTTCACGCTCGGTGAGGTAGTTTTCGAACATCGACTCGAGGAAATCGCGCCGGGCCACCGCCTCGACATCTTCCTCGATATCGGCGGAATCGAGGCCAGCGAAACGTTCTCCGAAAGAGGAGCTGTCGCGGTCCCCCCGATCGATCGGAGCATCCAGTGAGAGCTCGCTCGCGGCCACGCGGCGGAGAGCCCGGATCGTCTCGATGGGCTCCTCCATCTCGTCCGAGATCTCCTGGTCCGTGGGAGAGCGACCGAGCGACTGAGTGAGCGCTGTGTCAGTCCGTGCCAGTCGGGCCAGGTTGGAGTTCTGGTTGAGCGGGATCCGAACGGAACGGGTCTGCTCGGCGAGTGCCTGCAGCACGGTCTGCCGGATCCACCAGACCGCATAGGAGATGAATTTCACCCCCTTGTCGGGATCGAACTTCTTCACGGCCTTGAGCAGCCCCTCGTTACCGATGCATACCAGTTCCGCAAGGCCGAGACCGCGTCCCTGATACTTCTTCACATAGGAAATCACGAAGCGCAGGTTCGCGGTGACGAGCCGCTCGGCCGCCTCCTTGTCACCTGCGCGCGCGCGGCGAGCCAGGGCTCGCTCTTCCTCGGGATCCTGGATCAGAGGGTACTTTTCAACGTCCTGTAGATACTGATCGAAAGAGTCCAGACCGCGGGAGGTAGAAAACATCCGTTCCGAGCTGCCTCGCTGAGGGGGGGACAGGAGGGAGAGGAAATGGTCTCAGGAGAGTGAAAATCTATTCAGGCATGATGAATAAGCCTGGAAACCAGTCCGCGCTTCGGCGGGTCGGAATCGCTCAAGTTGAAGGGTGAAAGGTATAAACACCCGATTCCCGAGTCAAAGGTTCTCGGTGCCCGAACTCCGCGCGGACGGCATTCAGCCCCGGGCCGCCTCTGGGAACGACAAGGCGGTCTCCATCGGCAAAGCGGAGAAGAATCAGATCGGATCGGCGTTCTGAAGTGAGGAGGCTCGCATCGGAGAGATCGGCGTCCCAGACTCGCGTCAGGGTTCGGAAGGAGAAGGTGGGTCCGGAGCCGGAGATCACCAGCCACCCGGTCCGGAAGCGACCGATCGCGCCTCCTCCGGAGAGTGCGGCCCGACATCCTCTCAACCCGAAGGAGATGGGGTCGTTGTCCCGGGCCAGGCTCCCTCGGAGCCAGCGCGGGAACCGGTCGGGCGAAGTCCACCCCGTCCCCCCTCCCGTCGACAGGGCGACCCCGCGCAGGAGGGGAATGGAGAACGCAGCCGCACGGAAGGCCGGCCCCGCGGTCAGGAACGCAGGAAGGAGCAGCCCCAGCGCGGCGACCACCCCCCACGGAGGGGGTGAGAGCACCGCGACCCAGAGAGCCCCTGCCGCCAGGGCATCCTCGGCGGCAGCTCGAACCGGTCTGCGGGGGATCGGGCCTTCGCCGTGATCCAGCACGGTTCCCCACCCCATCCTCAGCGCCTGGACCCCGCAGGCGAGAGCGCCGACGGTGAGGCCAGCCAGCGCCTGCGCCAGCATGCCCATCTCTGCCACCACGAGAGTCGCCAGGAGAGAGGCGCCGACCGCCCGAACCACCATGTTCGCGCTCTGCCAGAAGAGAAGGGTGAAGCGATGCCGCTCCATTCCCCAGCCGGACAGGTAGAGAGCCGCGGAGGCCGCGAAGACGGGGGGAGTCGAGAGGAGTTCGAGATGTCCTGGAAGGTCTTCCATCCCCGGAACCATGGGCAGGAGACCGATGGCCAGGACAACCAGGAAGAAATCCAGCCCGAGCGCGAGCGCGAGCGGAATGAGGACATTCCACACCGAAAGCGGGATGGCCTCGATCACCGGGCCACCCCGATGTAATCCCCTCCCAGGCCGCTGCGTCGACTGCGGAAGAGCTGGAGGCTCTGGAAGCCGCCGAGCAGGCCGATCCACTCGTGCGCGGAGATTCTCAGAACGGGTCCCCGTCCCGCCGCGCCCGCCCCGACCGGCCATGCCACGTCCACCCGCACCACGGAGGAGCTTCCGGCGGGAAATCCGATTCGGAGCCCCGCCCCGAGGCTGCTCCGCCACCCCGAATCGATGGCGTGCGGCGTGTCACCCGCCCAGCCGGCCCCCAGGTCCGCAAAGAGGGTCACCCCGATGTCTGCAAGATCGGGGAAGGGGGTCGGGAGGAGTACTCGATCCTCCACGGTGAACACCGTGCGCCGTCCCGCCGGGAGGTCCAGCTCCCCATATCCCCGGACTCCGTCCGCGCCGCCGAGCGTCAACTGGAACGGCGTGCCCGTCCGCCATCCTCCCAGCGTGGACGCGCGGAAGAGGAAGGTGTGCCGTGCGAGTTTCTCGGGCTGGAGGTAGGCAAACAGGTGCGCTTCCGCCAGGATGTCCCGGAACCCCTGGCTCCGTGTCTCCTCCGGCTCCTCGATCCGGGTTTCGATGGAGGCGTGGGTGTAGACTGTGCGTCGCGATGTGGATGTCCCGGCCTGCACCGACCCCGAGAGGAAAGTATCGCGAGGGCGTTCGGGTCCGGTTCTCCCGACACTCCGACCGGCCGCCAGTCGCGCCTCGAATCCGGTCGGGATATCCTGCGTCCCGGCCAGCGCATCCAGCCCACGGGCGGTGCGATAGCGGATCCGACGGATTCCGATCAGACCATTGATCCGCGTGGCCTGCCGGGCCGAAATCTGAGATAACAGGGGCTCCGCGAGCTCGGCTGGCGCCGCGTCCCGCCCCGAGAAGTCTCCGTCCCGGACCCGTTCGACATCGTCCAGAGAGCCCGTTTCCACGCGTTCGCGCGTGATCCCTGCGCCGAGAACGAGCCAGCGGCCCGGGGAGCCCGTGCGCCATGCCGCGGAGAGTTCGGCCCGCTCCGTGCGGACCGGGAGCACCAGGTGCGATCCACCTTCTGACTCCTCCGGGAGCACGTATGAGAAGAGGTTGTCCTGCACGGTGATGCGCTGCCGGATGGCCCGCGTTCCGATCTCGCCGCGGAAGGGGTGTACCAGCATCTGGTCCCAGGAGTCGCCGCTCCGCGTGTGGGTCCAGCCCAGGCGCACGTCCCAACCGGTCTTGCCGATGCGGGGAACCTCCAGCCCGACGCCCGCGTCCTTCTGTTCGTCGCGGTCGATCGTGTAGGCTCCGAGGGTGATCCCCCGACCCGCGACGTTCTCTTCCACGAAGCCCACGCCATCGAAGCGAATCCGCTCGTCGTACCGGACGTGGAGTGCGAACTTCGAGCTCCATTCATCCCGCGTGACCGCGACGATGTGATGCGAGCCATCCGGCTGCTCGACCGAGAAGACGTCGGCGTGTGCGATGAAACGGAATTCGCGCAGAATCCGTGCGCTCTCCCGCACTTTCTCCGGATCGAGGCAGTCTCCGACATGAACGAGCAGCTCGCTCAGGATGAAGCTGGGGCGGGTGCGGATGTGGAGTGCATTCGCCGCATCGTACGCCCACCGAAACCGCAGCTCCGGGGCCAGAGAGGCAGGGTCAAAGATGGAGTGGTTGTCGACGAAGATATGGGAAATCCGCCCTTCGGGGCACGGCTCCTGTGCGTCCGCGGGATCGGCGTTCAGCGCCAGGCTCAGGAACAGAAGAAGGGCAGGGAAGAAAGGACGCATGCTCCGGGCGGAGAAGGGTGAGAGACGAATGGGATTCCCCCGACCGGGCGCAAAAGGTCGGGGTGTGAACATGCAAATCTACCACGTCGGGGGGGCGCACGTCGTTCCCCTTCGGGGAGTGCACTCCATTCTTCCCGATTGACACCCCTGCCTCCCGCAGGTAGCGTGCCACACGACTTCCCCGGCAGATCGCGTGTCGGAAGAAGCGACTCATGCACGGCGGGGTCAACCCTGGTTGCCGGGTGCCCCGAACCTCTCGCAGGAGTACCATGGAGCCACGACGACAGCAGGCGCTGGACTACCATTCCAAGGGCCCCCCGGGGAAAATCGAAGTCGTTCCGACGAAGCCGATGGCCACCCAGGGTGAGTTGGCGCTCGCCTATACCCCGGGAGTGGCGGAGCCCTGCCGCGAGATCCATCGGGATCCGGACGAGGTGTTCCGCTACACCGCCCGGGGCAATCTGGTTGCGGTCGTTTCCAACGGGACCGCCGTGCTCGGACTCGGGAATGTGGGGCCGAAGGGCGCGAAACCGGTGATGGAAGGGAAGGCGGCGCTCTTCAAGAAGTTTGCGGGGATCGACGTCTTCGATCTGGAGCTCGACACCGAGGATCCCGAGGAGGTGATCCGCTTCTGCGAGATCCTCGAGCCCACCGTGGGGGGGATCAACCTCGAAGACATCCGGGCGCCCGACTGCTTCGTGATCGAGGAGCGGCTCAAGGAATCGATGCAGATCCCCGTGTTTCACGACGACCAGCATGGGACGGCCATCATCGTCGGAGCCGGGATCATCAACGCCCTTCGCCTCGTCGAAAAGCGCATCGACCAGATTCGTGTGGTGTTCACCGGCGCCGGAGCCGCGAGCCTGGCCACCGCAGAGCACCTCGTCCGGATGGGTGTGCCCCGGAATCAGATCTTCCAGTGCGACCAGGAGGGGCTGATCCACGCTGGCCGCGCCGCGCGGATGAACGAGTACAAGGCCCGCTTTGCGCATGACACTCCCTTTCGCACGCTCGACGACGTGCTCGATGGGGCGGATGTCTTCATCGGGCTCTCCGCCCCGGGGGCGGTGTCGGCGTCGCAGCTCGCGAGGATGGGGCCGAGGCCGATCGTGTTTGCTCTCGCGAACCCGGACCCGGAGATCCTTCCCGAGGAGGTCCGCGAAGTGCGCGCCGACGCGATCATCGCGACAGGGAGGTCCGATTACCCGAACCAGGTGAACAACGTGCTCGGGTTTCCCTTCCTCTTCCGAGGCGCGCTCGACGTGCGTGCCCGCGGAATCAACTCGACCATGACCATGGCCGCCACGGAGGCGCTGGCCGAACTGGCAAGGGCAGGGGTGCCCGAGTCCGTGGCTTCGGCCTATGCGGGCGAGGAGTTCAGCTTCGGGCCGGAGTACATCATCCCGAAGCCCTTCGATCCCCGCGTGCTCTACTTCGTGGCGCCAGCCGTCGCGCGTGCCGCAATGGAGAGCGGGGTGGCGCGGATCCAGCTCGACCTGGAAGAATACCGGGATCGGCTCATGGCTTCCCTGGGTCCCGGGCGAGAAGTCATCCGCTGGCTCACCAGCCGGGCTCGCCGTTCGCCCAAGCGGGTCGTGCTGGCCGACGGGCAGAACGAGAAGGTGATCCGGGCGGCGGCCCAGATGCTGGAGGAGGGCGTGGCAAAGCCGATCCTGGTCGGGACCCCCGCGAGGATCGAGGCCATGGCGGCGGAGCTGGGGGTGAGCCTTCGGGGGGTCGAGCTCGTGCATCCGGCGGGTGAGGATGCGCTGCGCTACTCCTATGCGGAGGACCTGTATCAGCGGCGGCGGCGCAAGGGCCTGACGCTCGCGGAGGCCCGCTCCAATGTCTACAGACCCATCTACTTCGCATCGATGATGGTGAAGCGGGGCGACGCCGACGCCCTCGTGGCCGGGATCGATTCCAACTACCCGGAGGTCATCCGGCCCGCGCTCGAGGTGGTGGGAACCGCTGAAGGGGTGCGCAAGGTCGCGGGTCTCTACATGGTGGCCCTCCGCAACCGGGACCTCCTCTTCTTTGCGGATACCACCGTGAACATCGACCCGGATGAGGACACCCTCGCCGACATCGCACTGCTCACGGCGCAGTTCGTCCGCGAACTGGGGGTCAAGCCGCGGATCGCCATGCTCTCGTTCTCCAACTTCGGATCGGCCCGTCATCCATCCTCATCGAGGGTGCGCAAGGCGGTAGAGCGCGTGAAGACAATGGATCCGACGCTCGAGATCGATGGGGAAATGCAGGCGGATACTGCGGTCGACGAACGGATTCTGGCGGAGAACTATCCGTTCAGCGAGCTCACCTCCGCCGCCAACGTACTGATCTTCCCGAACCTGTCTTCGGCGAACGCGAGCTACAAACTCCTGTCGAAGCTCGGCGGGGCCGAGGTGATCGGTCCCATCCTCCTTGGGATGGATCGGCCGGTCCATGTCCTGCAGCGTGGAAGTACGACGCAGGATATCTTGAACCTGGCGACGATCGCATCGGTGGACGCCGCGGGCAGATCTTAGCACTTTTCAGCGTTCCCCTTCCACTCACTTCAACTTCGGAAGGGCTTCATTACCAGGACCGGAACTCATGACCATAGACCCGATCACCGTTGCTTCCGCCACCCGGGGACTCGCTTCCAGCCACGGCCTCGATCAGCATGGCCTGAGCCCCACGCTTCCGGTGCACTGGAACCTCTCTCCGGCACTCCTCTATGAGGCTGCGCTGCAGCGGGGGGAGGGGCGGCTCGCCCACATGGGCGCCTTCACCGCCGAGACGGCCCCGCACACCGGGAGATCCCCGAACGACAAGTTCACGGTAAAGGATGCCACCACGGCCGATCTGGTCGACTGGGGGAAGGTCAACCTCCCCCTCTCGGAGGCGCACTACGACGCACTTCGCAGCGACGTGATCGCATTCCTGAACGACCATGAGCTCTTCGTGCGCGATGCGCGGGTGGGCGAGGATCCCGTCGCGGGCATCGATGTGCGACATGTGAGCACCTCGGCGTGGCACAACCTCTTTGCGTACAACATGTTTCTTCGTCCAGGCGCGGACCGTCTCCCAGGAATGGTCCCGGACTTCACGATCCTGCATGCCCCCGAGCTGAAGGCCGATCCGGAGCGTCACGGCACCGGATCGTCCACCTTCATCGTCGCGAATTTCTCGAGGCGCGAGGTGCTGATCGGGGGAACGCGGTACGCCGGCGAAATCAAGAAATCCATGTTCTCGGTGCTGAACTTTCTCCTCCCGGGGCAGGGAATCCTTCCGATGCACTGCTCGGCGAACATCGGAGCCGACGGAGACGTCGCGCTCTTCTTCGGCCTCTCCGGCACGGGGAAGACCACCCTCTCGGCCGATCCCGCGCGAGGTCTCATCGGGGATGATGAGCATGGATGGGGCGACGACGGCATCTTCAACTTCGAGGGGGGCTGCTACGCGAAGGTGATCAACCTTTCTCCCGAGCAGGAGCCCGAGATATTCCAGGCCACGCAGATGTTCGGGACGATCCTCGAAAACGTGGTGCTGAGCGACGAGCGGCGCGAGGTACAGTTCGAGAATGTGGACATCACCGAGAACACACGGGCCTCGTATCCCATCGAGTACATCCCGAACGCGGTGCTTCCCGGGCGGGGTGGGCACCCCGGGAACGTGGTCTTCCTGACCTGCGACGCATTCGGTGTGCTTCCCCCGATCGCCCGGCTCACCCCCGAACAGGCGATGTACCACTTCCTTTCCGGGTACACCGCGAAGGTGGCGGGCACGGAGCGGGGTGTGACGGAGCCGAAGGCGGCCTTCTCGGCCTGTTTCGGGGCGCCTTTCCTCCCCCGGCACCCCGGGATATATGCCGAGATGCTCGGTGCGAAGCTGCGCGAGCACGGCTCACGGGTCTGGCTCGTGAATACCGGCTGGTCGGGAGGCGGATACGGAGTGGGGAGCCGCATGAAGCTGGCGCACACGCGGGCCATGGTCCGCGCCGCGCTGGCGGGAGAGCTGGATGGGGTGGAAACCCGGACTGATGCCAACTTCGGGCTGGAAGTCCCGGTTTCGATCCCCGGAGTTCCGGGTGAGACCCTGCGTCCGCGGGAGACCTGGAGCGATCCTGCGGCCTTCGACGCCGCAGCCGAGAAGCTGGCCGGGATGTTCAGGGAGAATTTCAGGAAGTACGAGGGACAGGTTTCCGATGCCGTGAAAGCTGCGGGGACCCCGTAATGAGGGCGACACGGGCCGTCCCCGCACTCTTCGTTCTTGCGTCCCTGGGAGGCTTTTCTCCGGTGGCGGCTCAGGCCCCCGTGGCCGTTCCCTCCGACGCTCCCGCCCGGTACCACACCTTCCCCACCCTCCGGGTCGAGGCCGAGGAGCGGCAGCGATGGGTCGAGAAGCGGGTGACGGAGGTTCTACCGGCGCTCATGGCGGAGTACGACGTGGACATGTGGATCCTCTCCATGCGCGAGTATGGGGAAGATCCGGTGTTCTGGTCGATCATCGCTCCCACCACGTTTGCGGCGCGGCGCCGGACGATCTACGTGTTTCACCGGGCTCCCTCGGGCGAGTTCGAACGGCTCGCGCTCGGCGGGAGCGACCAGGGCGGGATCTTCCAGGCGTTCCGGTCGTCCAGGCCCGCTCCCACCCAGGCCACAGCCGAACTCTGGGGCAACGAGCAGTGGGCGCTCCTCCAGGAACTGGTCGCAGATCGTGACCCGGCCAATATCGTACTGAACATCGACGAGGAGTGGGCCTTCGCGGACGGACTCGGCGCGGGCGAGCGGGAAGCGCTGGAGCGCGCGCTCGGCCCCTACCGTGAGCGGGTGAAGCGGGAGCCCCGTCTGGCGGTGGACTACATCGGACATCGGATCCCCGAAATGATGCCTCGCTACCGTCAGATCATGGAGACGGTCCATGCCATGATCTCCGAGGCGTTCTCCAACTCGGTCATCACGCCGGGCGTGACGACCACGGATGATGTGGTCTGGTGGCTCCGGGAGAAGACGCGGGAGCTGGGCTGGACCACATGGTTTCAGCCCTCGGTATCGCTCCAGCGAGCCGGGCGTGGCTCGTCCGGCCCGGGACCCGGCGTGATCGAGCGGGGTGACCTGATCTGGACCGACTTCGGGGTGGTGGCCTTCGATCTGAAGACCGACACGCAGCACATGGGGTATGTTCTCGGCGAAGGCGAGACCGAGGTTCCGGCGGGCCTTCAGCAGTGCCTCACGAACTCGAACCGGCTGCAGGACATTCTCCTTTCGCACATGGATCCCGGGCTTTCCGGGAACGAGATCCTGGCGCGGACGCTGGCAGAGATGCGGGCCGAGGGGATCAACGGCACCGTATACACGCACCCGATCGGGGATCATGGGCATGGCGCCGGGCCTCTGATCGGACGGTGGGATGCGCAGGAGGGGGTGCCCGGGCGGGGCGATCATCTGCTGCGGGCGTCGACCTGGCATTCCATCGAGCTCCAGGCGACCACGCCCGTTCCGGAATGGGACGGGGCGCCAGCCCGCTGCTCGCAGGAGGAAGACGCGTATCTGGATGAGTCCGGAGCCCGGCACTGGGTGTTCCGGCGCCAGGACCGCATGCACCTCGTCTGGTGACGCACATCGATTGACCCTTCAGGGGGACAGATGAAGTACTGGCTGGTGAAGAGTGAAGAGGATGTGTACCCCATCCAGCAGCTCGAGAAGGACGGGGTCACCCCCTGGGATGGGGTCCGGAACTACGAGGCGCGGAACTTCATGCGCGATGCCATGAAGCATGGCGATCTCGTCCTGTACTACCACTCGAACGCGAGTCCACCGGGGGTGGTGGGGATCGCAAAAGTGGAGGGGGAGCCCTATCCCGACCCTCTCCAGTTCGAGCCCGAGAGTCCTTACTACGACCCGGAGTCGGATGCGGGCGATCCCCGCTGGATCCTGGTGGATCTGGCCTTCGAGGAGGTTTTCCGGAGAAAAGTCCCGCTTGCGGAGATCCGGGCCGAGCCCCGCCTCCAGGAGATGTCCCTGATCAAGCGGATGCGCCTCTCCGTGCAGCCGGTCGAAGCGAAGGAGTTTCGGCTCATCCGGAAAATGGGGTCCTGAGATACGCCTCCACCGGAATCCCCCGAGCCAGTTCGTCCGGGTGCTGTCGGAACCACCGGGCGGTGAGAAAGAGCTCTTCTCTTTCGCTGTCTTCCAGCGCTGCTGGCGCTGAAGCAGGCCACGTCACGGCGGCTCGAATCCGGTCCGCCAGCTCGCTCGAATTCCCCGCTTCGGGGTCTGCCTCCAGGAACTGGAGCACGACGCGACCATTCCGGAGCACGTAGCTCCAGACCCCCTCGGAGGTTGGAACCCGGTAGACGAAGTTGAGGCTCTCGAGGAAGGTGCCGAATTCCGTGACGGCCTTCCGCAGCTCACGCAGGCGCTCGGCCCGATCCCGGAAGCGAGCCGCCATCTCGAACTCCCGCTCACTGGCCGCTCCCTGCATCCGCGCCTCGAGCCGCTCCAGCGGTGCATCCGAATCCCCTCGGAGGAAGGCGAGGGCGAGCCCGACTCCCTCCCTGTAGGCGGCCTGGGTGCAACGCTCCGCGCAGGGTGCGGGGCAGCTCCCCATCTCGCCCCTCCTGCAGAGGGGAGGGTGATCCACGGAGAGGAAGTCGAGCTGATCGGAAAAGCGCATCGGGGTCGCGGCGGGGCAGTCGCGGATACCGGTCAGCCGGGAGAGCTCACCGAGGGTCCGCGGGAGTCCCCTTCCGGCCGGAAAGGGTCCGAGGTATGCGCTTCCATCCGCCGTGGGCCTGCGGGTGGCGATCAGCCGAGGTGCGGGCTCCCGGGTCACCTTGATCCATGCGAACCGCCGCTCACGCCGATGATGGACATTGAACCGTGGGCGGAAGGCCCGGATCAGCCGAAATTCCTTGAGGAGGGCCTCGAACTCGGTGGGGACGTACTCCCACTCGACCTCCCGCGCGACCCGGATCAGCTCTGCCGACTTCCCCGTCGGCGCGCTTCGGAGCCAGGAAAGGAGCCGGCTCCGGATACGCACGGACTTGCCCACATAGAGGAGTTCTCCCCGAGGGCCGGAGAAGCGGTAGACCCCCGGCCGATCATCGGCGTGGGTGCGCACCTTTTCCCGGAGCGCAGTCGCGGGCTCGGAGAGAGTGCGGGGGATGGCGGGGCGTGGCACGGGAGTTTGCGTGTCGGTTCGGGGATCGGGCCAGGAGGAAGGGTCACATTTCGTGTTTTCTTCGGGTGCCAACATACCTCCTGCGTGCGAGGGGGGCAATCCTTCCATTGCTCCGCCCCAGCCCCTTTGATACACTCGCCCCATGGATGCTCATCTCGGTCCCCGGATTCTTCGGGATCCCATGTGGAACACGATCCGGCTGGATGCCGTGGCCGTGCGGATCGTCGACACCTCGGCGTTCCAGCGGCTTCGCTACATCCGGCAGCTTGGGCTGGCGCATCTGGTGTACCCGGGTGCCACCCACACCCGCTTCGATCATGCCACGGGGGTCTACCATCTCGCCGGAACGGCGCTCCGACTGCTTCGCGAACAGAGCGGGGTGCCCCGGCACGTCTGGGACGATGCGGAGCTGATCCCCTATGCGGCCCTTCTCCACGACATCGGGCACTATGCATTCTCCCATGCCCTGGAAGAGCTGGAGGAAAGCCAGCTTCCGGGGGATCACGAGGCCGTGAGTGCCCGCTTCTTCGATTCGCCGGAGCTGAGCGAAGCGCTCGGTTCGCTCGGGTCGAAGGCCGCAGAACGGATCTACGCACTGATACGAGGAGAGAGCGAGGCGCCGCTCCGCGGGCTCGTGAGCGGGAGCCTGGATCTCGACAAGATGGAGTACCTGCGCAGAGATGCCCGTTTCTGCGGGGTCCCCTATGGGGAGGTGGATGTGGATCGGCTGCTGCAGGGGTTGGTCCTGCTTCCGGATCCACTGGATGGAAGGTGGGAAGTCGGAATCCAGGAGAAGGCTCTGAGCGCCCTGGAATCGCTCCTCTTCGCCAAGTATCAGATGTTCCGCAACGTCTACTGGCACCACGGGGTGCGGAGCGCCACGGCGCTCTATCGACGGATCGTGGATGAAGCGATGCGGACCGGGCTCCTCCTGTCGGATGACCTCGTAGGCCCCACGGACGAGGAGCTCCTCTTCCAACTTCGCGAGCGCTCCCTGGCCTCGGACGACCCTCGACTCAGGCGGATCGGGGAGCGCTGGATCCCGGCGCTGCGCAACCGGCGTCTTCCGAAGCGCGCGCTGGAGGCGACGGCCCCCGAGCTGGACGGCATCACGATGCCGGAGTGGATCTCTCGGGATTCGTCGCGAAGGCGAGGGCTCGAGGACACCCTCGCAGAGGAGCTCGGCCTGGAGCCGGGAGAAGTCATGATCGACTACCCGGCGAAGGAACGGATGCTGGATCTGGATCTCCTGGTCCGTCGCAGGGGGGGTGGGGTAGACCGTCTGACGGACGCAGGGATTCCGGGGGTGATCGACCTCCCGCGCGTGGCGGAAGAACTCTACCGCTCGACCCGGGTGCTTCGAGTGTTCACCATGGAGCGCCGTGAGCTGGCGGTGGATCGGCTGATTCCTCTGATACGTGCCTGAAACGGGCGCTTTCCGCCATGGAATCGCCCGTCGACAGCCCTGATAATGGCCTGCGGTCCGGAACTCCCCGATGTCGGGGGGTTAAACAGGCTGTCAAGGAGCACCCGTGGGTCAGCCCGGGTAAGAGAACTGGACAGCAGGCGCACGGTCCCGTACCTTCAATGGCTTTGGATCCTGCGAAAGGTCCCGGGGTAGACCGGGTTCGATTGCAAAAGACGACTCACCTGAATAACAGATCCAACGTGGCGCACGGTGGCCCGACCGGGATTCCGGTCTTGCCCGATCCGTCGGGCGCCGGATCCTGAAGGAGACTGATTGCGATGGCCGCGACGGCACCCAAGGCCCGGAAGAAGCGCAAGGGACGGACTGGTGGTACCCTCAGCGGATTCGACGCGAGCGTCGAAGAGCAGACCGCACTCGACCAGTACCTCCGGGATGTGAGCCGCCATGAGCTCATCACCCCCGCTCGTGAGAAGGAGCTCGGCGCCCTGGCGCAGGCCGGGGACGAGGACGCGGTTCAGCAGCTCGCCCGCGCCAACCTGCGTTTCGTCATCAGCGTCGCCAAGAAGTACCAGAACCGCGGAGTTTCGCTCACCGATCTGATCCAGGAAGGGAATGTGGGGCTCGTCACGGCCGCTCGGAAGTTTGATCCGGAGCAGGGCGTGAAGTTCATCTCCTACGCCGTCTGGTGGATCCGGCAGGCCATTCTCGCGGCGCTCGCGAACCATGGCCGTTCCGTGCGGGTGCCTCTCAACCGGGCATCGGATCTTGCGCGCATCTTCCGTGAGAAGGAGCGTCTCAAGCAGGAGCTGGGTCGCGAGCCCAACCCGGAGGAGCTATCCGCGGCCACTGATCTCACGCCCGAGCTGATCGAATCGCTTCAGACGCTGAACGCGGCCGAGATCCGGCTCGATGCGCCCATCGGCGACTCCGAGGATTCCCAGCTCGTCGAGCGCTTCATCAACGAGGAAGCGGCCGAACCCGAGCAGGATGTGGAGTCGCGCCTCCTGGCCGAAGCGGTCCGTGGTGCGCTGGATACCCTCGAAGCCCGCGATGCGAAGGTCCTCCGCCTCTACTTTGGTCTCGAGGGGGAGCGTGAGCACACCCTCGAGGAGATCGGGAACATGCTCGGCGTGACCCGCGAGCGGATCCGTCAGCTTCGGGATCGGGCGCTCCGGCGCCTCCGCGAAGGGGAAAAGGGGTCTGCACTGGAGTCGTTCGCCGCCTGATCGATTCCCCGGCCGGGACGGTCCTCGAAGGACTCGGGGGCAGATACACCGTACTTCTCGACGACGGTGCCCGGGTGCATGCTTCACTGCGTGGACGCCTGAAGAAGGACGACCGGACCCTCGAACGGATCGTGGTCGGTGATCGGGTCCGGCTGGCATTCGATGACGCGGATGCGCCCACGATCGAAGCCCTCCTCCCGCGTGCATCTCACCTCGTGCGGGCCGGGCTGCGCGGCCACAAACCGAAGCTGGTCGCGGCCAACGTGGATGGGATCCTTGTGGTGCACTCCCTGGAGGATCCACCTTTCAGGGCCGATGTGGTGGATCTCTTCCTGGTACTCGCCGAGAGCTGCGACATTGCCCCCACGCTGGTGCTGAACAAGGCTGAGCTGCCGGGCGCGTCCGGGACGGCAGCACGTGAGGCGGCCCGGTACCGGGCTGTGGGGTATCCGGTCCTGGTCACGAGCGCCCATTCCGGTGAGGGCATCGCAGACCTCCGACGCTGCCTCTCGCAAGGGATATGGGCCGTGGTCGGTCCTTCGGGAGTAGGGAAGTCCTCGCTTCTGAATGCCCTCGATCCGGCACTGACCCTCAGGACCGGGGAAGTGAGTCGACGTTCGCGCGGCGGTCGACATACCACGGTGAGCGCGCGGCTTCTCCAACTCGCGTGCGGGGGGTGGGTAGTGGATACGCCGGGCTTCTCGGATGTGGCACTCTGGAAAATGGAGCCCGCGGAGATGTCTCACGCCTTCCCCGAGTTTCGGGAGCCCTCCGAGAGCTGTCGTTTCCGAGGGTGCTCGCACCTGCACGAACCGGATTGCGGGGTCAGGGAGGCCCTGGAGAGCGGGGCGATCGATGCTTCCCGGTTCGAGAGCTACCGGGCGCTCCGGGAGGCGTTTACTACGGCGTTTTAGGGGCGGTTCACACTGCAGTCTGGAAGGATGAAGCCGGTCGACGGGCGGTGCGCTTTCCGTCGGGATCAACCACGCCACCGCCGTATCGCGCGTGTTCGCGGCGGGGATGATCCCGCCCGGGCGCTCCCTCGTCGGGATCCGGGGGCGCGCCAGCCGCCGATCGCTGCCACGCCGCCGTTGC
>JBGTMU010000331.1:0-26396 GCA_041743405.1 Longimicrobiales bacterium
GTGTTCGCGTTCCTTCACTCCAGGGTGGACGGCATCTGCCGGAATGGCCGGACGACATCCCCGGAACCGGTGGACGGCATCCCCCGGAATCGGTGGTCGGCTTCCCCCGGACTGGGTGGTCGACATGCTCCGGAATCCGCAACGTCCAACTCGAACCTCACCCAAGCTCGCCTTTGCCCGGATCCCGCACCCACCCGAACCAGTACATGAGCGCCCCTCCCGACACGAACATGAGAAGGCTGTAGACCCCCGGGGGGACGGCCATTTCCGGAACGCCGAGGATCGACATGGCAATCACGATGGCGAGGGTTCCGTTCTGGATTCCTCCCTCGATGGAGATGGTGAGGGATTGCCGCAGATCCAGGGCGAAGAGCCGCGCCACTCCAAAGGCGAGCCCCATCGTCAGGAGGTTGAGAGCTGCGGTGACCCCCGCAAGCGAGACGAAGTGATCGGCGATCACCTGGCGCTGATCCACGATCAGGGCCGCGAGGACCAGGAGGAAGATCAGCGCCGACGCGCCTCGCACGGCCCGCTCGAGGCGCTGTGCCAGCTTCGGGAGAAAGTGTCGGATCGAGAGGCCCAGGGTGACGGGGATCGCGGTGATGGCCACGATCTGCAGCACGATCTCGCCCACGGGCGCGCGGATCGCCTCGGCCTCGACCCCGAAATGCCCGAGCGAAAGGGTCAGCAGAAGGGGGATCGTCACCACCGTGACGGCACTGCTCAGCGCGGTGAGGGTGATCGACAGCGCGGTATCGCCCCTCGCCACAAAGGTGATCAGGTTTGAGGTGGCCCCCCCGGGACACGCGGCGATCAGCATGAGCCCGACCGCCCAGATCGGGGGAAGCGAGAAGAGAATGGCCAGCCCGAACCCGACGGCCGGGAGCAGCACCAGTTGGCACCCCAGCCCGACCAGCGTGGCCCGCGGGAACTCCACCACCCGTCGGAAGTCGGCCACGGTGAGGGACATCCCGAGCCCCACCATGATCACGATCAGGGAAACGGGGAGGATGACGCTGACGAGGATGCTCTCTTCCAGGGGAGCCTCCGGGATCGAGGGAGGTGCGAGGGTGCGGACCTCTGGACCGCGGGCCTGCGGGGCGCGACGATTCTACGGCAGGCTGCGGGGGGCGCGCCAGTCGCGATCCGCTGGGCACGCAGCTGCGCCGGCCCCCTGACACCGGCCCCCCATCCCACCCGCACCGGAATCGGACACCGTGGACATTCTCTTTGCCGGCCCGTGGGGTCCGCTGCTGATCTTCGGGCTCCGCGTCTTCGACGTCTCGCTCTCCACGCTCCGCATCCTGCTGGCGGTACGCGGTCAGCGGGTGATCGTCCCCATCATCGGCTTCTTCGAGGTCCTGATCTGGATCTTTGCGGTCGGCAACGCCATCCGCCATCTCGACAGCGCGTGGCACCTGCTCGGCTACGCTGGGGGCTTCGCCGCGGGCAACATCGTCGGCATGTGGATCGAGGAGAAGCTGGCCATCGGACTGGCGACGGTGCGGGTGATTTCGCGGCACTCCGGCGTGGAGCTGGCCGACGCCCTCCGCACTTTCGGATTCGGCGCAACGGAGTTCAGCGGGCGGGGCCGTGAGGGCCGCGTCGAAGTCGTGCACTCCGTCGTTCAGCGGCGCGACATCCCCCGCGTGTTCGAGGAGATCGACCGCTGGGATCCCGACGCGTTCGTCACGATCGACGAGCCCCGACACATCCACCGCGGCTGGATGCAGAGTACGCCCCGCGAACGACTGGCGGCAGGGCTCAGGACCGGCGAATGGCTCCGCCGCCGCGCCGAGCGGCAGCGCGAGGAGCGCGACATCCGTGAAGCCGGGTCTGACGACTCGTGATCACGCCCCTCTACCGATTCCGCCCCTCCGACACGTAGGGACCCTTCCCCCGCGTGTGGATCACGAGCACGCCGTTCGCCACGTTCCCACCCGTCCCGTAGAGGGTCGTGGCCTGCACGGGGTTCATGAACTCGATGCTCTCGATGTCGGAGATCGCGAAATCGCGGAGGAAGAACGAGATGTTGTCCCCCCCGATCCGGATCCCGTCCACGATCAACTGGGCCTGGGCACAGCGCTCACCCGTGGGCTGGAGCCGCGCCACTCGGCGGTTCGTGCCCACACAGAGAATCGTCCCCCGGTTCACGTCGTAGATCTCGCGAACAACGACGCCTGTGAGTTCAGACCGTAGTACGCTCGTCATGTCCGCCCCCCGGAGCTCCGCCCGGGCCAGCCGCTCCGCCGCCACGACCTGTCTCCGGAAGGGCGAAATGCGGATGTCCTGTTCGAGCCGGCTCCGCGCCCTCACTTCAAACCCTGCGAGTTCGATCGCGCGTGGCGACAGCGCCAGCTCCAGCGCCACATCGTGCCCCTCCGGCAATTCGACCTCGCTCGTCTGGACCGAGTACCCCAGATGCTGGACTCGAAGCGTGTACCGCCCGGGGGTGAGGCCGTTGAAGCTGAAGCGGCCCTCCCCATCGGTGAGCGCCTGGTGGCCCGTCCCCTCGACATGGATCACGGCCTGCGTGATCGGGGCTCCCGTGTCTCGATCGCGGAGCACCCCTCGCAGATCCCCGAAAACCCCCCGAGCCGCCGTGATGCGGAGGTTCGCGCCGGGCGATCTGAGATCCGCCGCAGCGGATGCGAGCGGCATCTCGATATCGTGGAAGACGAGCGCCGGTCGGGCCACCTCGACCTCTGCCCACTCGCCCGCACGGCCGAGTGCCTCGGCCCGGATCCGGATGAAGCCCTGAGTCCCGGCTCCACACAACCGGTATCGACCCGCGGCATCGCTCTCGGCATCGACCTCGCGGGGCCCTTCATCCCCTTCCCATTCGGCCCTCACTCGGCCCCCTGGGATGGGTACCTCCGACGCACCATCCCTCAGCACTCCGACGATCACCGTTCCCGGCTCGACTTCCTGATCACAGCTCGCCGCGAGCATGAGGAGTGGTGAGGGCACGAACAGCACGACATCCTGAAGCCCGGAACCGCCGCCGGTCGACACCGGTGCGGAGAGCGGCGACGAGAGCCCGTTGTGTTCGGCCTGAACCCGATAGTCACCGGTGGAAACGCTGAACCGGAAGGCCCCGTCCTCATCGGTCGTCGTGGTTCCGGCCGGATCGAGCGCGCCGTCCGGAGTGGAGCGATACAGGGTTACCACCGCACCGACGACGGGGAGAAGTGTCCCCTGCTCGGCCACCAGTCCCGACAGCTCACCAGGAGGCTGAATGGCCACAGCGGAGTGCGCGGCACGGGCGACAGTCGAGTGCGCGGCAACAGGCACAGCTGAGTGCGCGGTACGGGCCACAGTCGAGTGCGCGGCAACAGGCACAGCGGAGTGCACGGCCAGCGGCACAGCGGAGTGCGCTGCGGTCGTGAACAGAGCCGCCAGAGGCAGCGACATTGCTGCCGTGAGAAGCCTGAGGCTTCGCGGAACGGGGTTACCCATCATCTTGCCGCCCTCCTCCGATTCCGATCCCAGCCGGAAGCGCGGTCAGGTCCAACACCCGGATGCGCTGCCGACGCACTTCGTAGTTCCTTCTCACGATAATCACATCGTGTGAGATGCGCACGTGAGATCTCACCGACTCGGCGCCGGGCTCGACGAATGGGAAAAAGGTTTGACCCATTGCGTGACTAGCCGTATCGTTGGCCTGTGTTCACCCGGGCCTGTGTTTACCCGAGCCTCTCTTCCACGGAGACCTCTCATGAGGCGCACACCTCTGACTCCGACTCTTCTCCTCGGACTCCTCTTCCTTCCCTACTGCGATCGTCCGAATGGCACCGGATCGGAGGGCGAGCTCGAGCGGCTGGTGGGTGTCGTCGACCAGCGGATCGGAACCATGGACGGAGAGCTCACCTTCGCGACCGTCATCAGAGTGCGGAAGGGACCCGATGGGCGCATCTACTCGGGAGAGTTCGGGCGCTCCGATATCCGGATCTTCACGCGGGAGGGGGAGCCGGACGGCGTGATCGGGCGCGCTGGCGAGGGACCAGGTGAGTTCGGTGGCCCCGTGACATTTGGCTGGATAGACGGTCGGCTCTGGACCTGGGACCAGAGGCTGGGCCGCCTGAGCTGGTTCGAGGCCGACGGTTCGCTGGCGGAAACGCTCCAGCCGGCACGGTTCCAGCACGGGGACGACCCGCTTCCCTTCACCCCCGGTACACCCCTCCCCGGGGGAACCTTCCTCACTTCTCAGTCGATTCCATCACAGATGGTGACCGACGGGCAGATCACTTCCACGCCGACCCTTCGCGCCACGGTGGAGGGGGAGGTCCTGGACACGCTCTGGGTCCGGGATCTCCGCAATCAGACGCTCGGGGTCATGAGCGGCACGGGTGGGTTCTTCACGAGTCAGCCCTTCGCGCAGGCTCCGGCGTACATCGCTGCAACCGACGCTGAACAGATCGTGATCGTGGACTGGACCCATACTCCCTCGCCCCTGATCCGGGTAACCCGACGGAGCTTCGCAGGCGACACCCTTCTCAGCGCCGACTTCCCTTTCTCGCCCCGCGCCGTCGTGCCCGAGGAAGTTGCGGCTCAGGTGCGGCTGGCAGAGTCGCCGAGGGAGTAAAGCGTTCCCGCCTCGGTTGTGGCTACGCCTTCCCTTCGTCTCCGAGAACGAAATGCGCCGCGATCGCGAGGAGGGCCAGGTTCGCCGACGCGCGCGAGAGCCCTTCCGCCTCGATGTTCAGGAACAGGGGACCGGTGATCGCGACCACGACCGCGAGGACGAAGGCGAGGGCAGCGAGCCCCACGAGTGCACGGTTCAGGTTCGGCATGTTCGGATCCTCTCCTCTGGAACGGGTGGCGCGACGGCCCGGAGTGGCTTCCTCCTAACAATATGCCCGGGGACCCCGTGCGCAACTTGCTCACCCTCCCGGCCGCGCGAAGTCTGTCCCCTTCCAGCAGCGATCCTCCGGGTACCCGGGGATGTCCGGGCGTCCGCAGAAGCGCTCCGCATCGGTGGGTCCCGATGGATCAGCGTGTCGTTTTCCACCGGAGCGAGGATCGATTGAACCATCTGACGGTTCCGCGACACCTATATGGCATGAGAGCCAGACGGGAGCGCCGATGATGGACCGGAGAGGGAAGGAGAGGGCGCTCGACGGCTACCTGGTCGCGTCCGCACGGATTGGCGACCGCCAGGCGTTCGAGCTGCTCGCGGAGCGATGGGATCCGAAGCTGAGGGCGCACGCATGGCGCCTGCTCGGCGATCATGAGCAGGCGGGCGAGGCGGTCCAGGACGGCTGGGCCGAGATCATCCGCGGGATCGACCGGCTCCGGGACGACGCGGCTTTCCCGGCCTGGGCGTATCGAATCGTTTCCCGCCGCTGCGCGAAGCTGATCGCCAGTGGGCAGCGACGGCGGGAGCTCGCAGAGACCCTTGCGGCTGACCCCACTGCGGCGGAGCCCGCGGCCGCAGAAGCCGATCTTCTGGACGTCGACCGGGTGCGAGCTGCAGTTCGGGCCCTGCCGCCGGAGCAGAGGGCCGCGGTTGCCCTCTTCTACTTCGAAGATCTCAGCGTCGCTGAGACTGCTGTCGCTCTCGACGTTCCCGCGGGCACGGTGAAGACCCGCCTCATGCATGCCAGGCGCAAGCTGCGCGCCAGACTGGAAGGAGATTCACAATGGAAGATCTCGACAGAATAATCGACGAAGCTCTCGGCAAGGAAGAGAGTGAGCTGCTCCGCACGATCAGTGGCGAGCCCAACTTCATCGAGCGGGCACTCGGAATGTTCGGTGCGGGTGTCGTCTGGATGGTGGTGCTGATGATGGTGATTCAGTCGGCACTGTTCATCGGAGGTGCCTGGGCGACCTGGAACTTCTTCGAGGCGACCGAGCCGTTCGCACAGCTCCGCTGGGGCCTGCCTGCGGGGGTCCTGCTGCTCAGTTCATTGATCATCAAGCTGGCGGTGGCCCCCGCCATTCATCACAACAGGATCATGCGGGAACTGAAGCGGATCGAGCTTCAGATCGCCCGGTTGCGCATGTGATCCCACTGCGCATGTGATCCGAGCTGGTCATGTGACCCGAACGGGGGACTGCGATGTCGGGACGCGTCGCGTGCGCCAGGCCCGTCCCGCCCGCTCGTGCTCAACAGCTCCGGCCCGCGCTCCCTCTGGGGTGTCGAAAGGCGAACCCGGAACCGAGGAAGGGAGAGTCTACGAAGTCCACCTGGAGCCCATCTACGGACCAGACGCTCCGAGGGGCGAGGAAGAGCCGCACTCCTCCGGCCATGAGCACCACGTCGTCCACCTCGGGCTCCACCTCCATGACCATCCCGAACTGGAGCGGGGCCGAGCACCCGCCACCGTGCTGCACGGTGATCCTGAGCCCGCCCTCCGCGAGAAGATCCTCTTCCTCCAGCATCTCGTGAATCCGCTCGAGGGCCGCGGAGGTGAGGTGAATGCGGGGCGAGGTTTCCGCCTGTTCAGGGAGTGCCAGTTCAGGAAGTGCCATCGGAGGTTCCCCTTCAGTCTTTCTCTACCCCGTCCAGAATCCGCCGCACCCGGTCCGCCAGCTCCTGGGGAGTGAACGGTTTCTGGAGGAAGTGCGTTCCCGGCTCCAGGAGTCCCTGTCGAACCAGATCCTGATCCGCATACCCCGACATGAAGAAGATGCACGCGCGGGGTCGGATCCCGGCCACGGCCGCTGCGACCTCGACCCCATTCATCCCCGGCATCATGATGTCGGTAAGCAGCATGTGGATGGTGCCTTCGAACTCGCGGGCAACACGAAGCGCCGCCTCCCCGCCATCAGCCGGGAGAACGGTGTAGCCAAATCGTGCGAGCGCACGGTGAGCGACGGCGCGAACGGCATCGTCGTCCTCAACCAGGAGAATGGTTTCTTCCCCCCTGGCGTTTTTGGTGTCGAGCACTCGAGCTTCCTCTGCGGTGCCAGGGACCATGGCTTGGGGCCCACCATACATTTCGCATATGCGGCCCACTGAGTCTACACTCGCACCCCCCTCCCGGTCCAGCGACGAAAGGGGCGGTGTTGCGCCGCGAAGCCGATGACCCGGCGCATCACGGAGCGGGATTCGTTTGATTCCCCAAGGTTCGCCGGGGTACATTCAGGAGTCATTCCGGAGGTCGGTCGTACCGGGCTCCCGAGTTGCATCTCCAACCCCCGGCCGAGCCGGCCCAGGACCGAATGCCACCCATTCTTCCCTTCCTGACTCGACTTCGGGTCCGCAGCTACGAGCTGGATGCACTCGGGCATGTGAACCACGCCGTGTATCTGAACTACTTCGAGCTGGCGCGCTTCGAGGCTCTCGAAACCGGCGGGTTTCCGCTGGCGCAGATGACCGAGCAGGGGTGGGGGGTGCATGTGGTGCGAATCGAGGTGGATTACCGGCGGGAGTGCCGGCAGGGCGACTCCCTCCTGATCCGTACCGGTGTGGGAAGCTACCGCCACTCTTCCATGACGATCCACCAGAGGCTCGAACGCGAAGGCTCCGATGAAGTTGCGGCCGAGGCGCGTGTAGTGGCCGTGTGGGTAGGTGCGAACGGGCGGCCGATGCCTATTCCGGAGCCCGTGAGAGCCGCTCTCTCGCCGTGAGGTTACGGGCAGGAAAGGTAGCGCTCGAAATCGCCCAGCCGCCGCGGGCGGAACGTTCGCGCCCGAGCCGTCAGCGGGCTCCGTGGTCCGCGGGACTCACGACGCGGAAGACGAGGGCGGCCGCGGCACCCCCCAGGAGGTGCGCGACGAGGAAGATCCAGAGGTTCGACAGTGTGGAGATCCCCATCACGGTGATCCCGACCGCGACGGCAGGGTTGAACACCCCGCCCGAGATTCCCCCGACCGCGTAGGCGCCGACGAGGACCGTGAAACCGATCGCGAAGCCGAAATAGCTGTTTCCCTCACTCTTCTTCGAGGTCGCGACCGACAGCACGACGAAGCAGAGCGCGAAGGTGAAGAGGAACTCGGCAACGACCGTTGTGGCGACATCCGGCGAGGCCGGGCCCGAATCCAGCCCGCCCTTCAGAAATCCCACGACGAGGGCCGCAAGCGCCCCGGCCACGACCTGTGCCGCCATGTACGGGAGCAGGTCGGAGGTGGAACACTTCCCGCGCATCCACACGGCCAGGGTGACGGCCGGGTTCAGGTGCCCCCCGGAGATCGGGCCCGTGGCGTAGACCATCACGGCGAGCACGGTCCCGATCGCGATCGGTGCAAAGGCGCCAGCGCCCGGGTCGATCACGGTCATCCCCACGGTGAGGACTAGGAAGAACGTTCCGATGAACTCCGCGACTGGCTTTTCCATGATGCGCTCCGGGGTGGTCGGACGGGGTCCGGTGGAGGGGGGCAGACGGATGGCCTCCGGTCCTGAAGTCTGCTCGAGCCACGCTACGCCGAGTTCCTTCCACCGGCAAGTTTTCGAGTCCCGGAGCCGTGGACTTGCACCACCCAACCCAAACCTGCAGGCTCAGGTTGGCTCTTCGACCAGATTCGCCGTCGGAACCCGCCCCGCAGGGTCAACCGGGTTCTTCAAGCAGATTCACGCTCGGATCTGGCCCACTCCTTCACCAGCGTCCTCTCAAACCGGCCGTTCCATGCCACCTCGCCCTCGCTCCCCGTCCTCCCCATTCCCCTGCCTCATCGCCACCCTCGTGGCTTCCTCCCTCACCGCGTGCGGGGGCGATGCCGGATCCGAAGCCAGCCTCCGCGTGGAGACCGTGGGCGGGATCGAGCATACGGTGGCAGCGGACCACCCCGAACGGGGGGACGAGCGGCTCGAGTTCCTCTGGCGCGCACCCGACGAGGCCGCGGTCCGGGATGGGTCGGAGTGGGCGAATCCCACGAACATCGCCCTGAACGAGAACTACATCGCGGTGCTCGACCCCCAGCTCTCCCGGGTGCACCTCTTCACCTCCGATGGCGAGCGGGCGGGCAGCTTCGGTCAGAGCGGGGAAGGCCCCGGGGAGCTGGCGCGGCCCATGTCGCTGGCCGTGCACGGCGACTCGATCATGGTAGCCGAGACGCTCCGCGTTCCTTCCCTCCAGTGGTTCGACCGCGAGGGCCGCTATATCGGGGGAACCATCGAATCGGACCCGGGGTCCGGCGCCGGCGCCATCTTCCTCCCGGAAACGGGAATCCTCCGGCCCATCGCCGTCTCCGAAGCGGGACAGGTCTGGGAGTACATGAGTCTGGCGGGCGAGTCCTGGCCCTTCGAGCTTCCCGGCAACCACCCGATGCAGCCGCATGTGGCCGATGGAGGCGATGGCTGCTGGCGGAGAGGCGCGGCGGGCCCTCACCTGGTGGAGGTGGACTGCGCCTTCCCCCTGGTCCGGGTGATCGACGTGCATGGCCAGGTGGTCCGGGAACACCGGATCGAGCGGGAGCCCGTGCGCACCCCCGACGAGCTCATCGAGGAAGCGATCCTTCGGATCGAGGAAGGCATGCAGGCGTCGGCAGCAGGGGCCCCTCCGGATCTGGTGAATCAGATCATCCAGCGACAGCTCGAGTCGATCAGGACGAACTTCGTCTGGACCCCGTTCATGCGCAGCGCCCTCGGCTCCAGCTCAGGCCACCGGATCATCCTCGTGGAACAGCTCCCGGAGAACCTCGCGCCCCAACCGGCGACCCTCCATATCCTGGACGCCGAGGGCCGCTACCTCGCGCGGCACGCCTTCGATCACCGGCTCGGGGCGGTCGCCGCATCGGACACGCAGCTCGTCGTGATGGTGGAAGACCCGGAGACAGGGCTTCGGCACATGGAGGCCTACCGGCTTCCCTGACGGCCGGGAATGGCCCTGTCCCCGGGTCGGAGTCGTCAGTTCACAACCGTGATCGAGATCGCGGTCGTTGACTGGTCGGCATGGTCATCATGCCAGAGGTGAAACTGGATCTGGGTGCTTCCCGCCGCCTGCCCGTGAATGTAGACGTGATCCCCGTGGAAAATGTCCTCGAGGTCAGTCCGGATGATTCCCTGAGTGGCCCCTGCGGCCAGGCCGAAGCGGATGCTGTCATCACCGGTCTCGGAGAGGGTGATTTCATGGCCCTCTTCATCGTAGGCCCGGAAACCGAGCACGATCCGCTGGCTGGAAGAGGACAGGCTCACACTCGGGAGTGCGCCTTCCCATCCGCCGTCGTGCGTCCATGTGGCCACGACCGGCTGGCTGGTCTGGCCCCGGTCGAGGACCTGGAGCATCTCCATCTCACCGTGCCCGTCGTCCTGGTTGTCTCTGTCGCAGGCGGGGAGCAGGAGGAGGGCCGAAAGAGCGAGGGTGGTACCGAAAAGTCGTGTGATTCGGGAATGCATGGCAGGTACTCCGGTCAGAAGGAAATACGGTAGAGGAGCTGGAGGTTGCGACCCGGCTCGGGTGCCACTGCGCGAGCGCGGGAAAGGTGATCGCGCCACTCGGTGTTGAGAACGTTCTCGGCGTTCAGGGTCACGGAATGAACCCGGTCCCCCTGGGTCCAGCGGATGCCGGCCCCCAGGTGGAAGAGCGTGTATCCGTCGGTCGGACTCTCCGGAACAATGTCCGGCTCGCCCTGAACGGGGTTCGGGATGGAGCGGGGAACGCGGTGCTGCTTCGCGGTCCCATCGTAGCCTGCGGTCACGAACCATCCTCCCCGTTCCAGGCGTGCACGGAGCCCGCCGTTCAGCGGAGGGATGGAGGGAAGCGGCTCCTCGCGGTCGCTGTATTCGGCGCGCACATACGAGAGCGTCCCGTCGATCACGAAACCGGGGCTGGCCTCCCACTGGACTCGCCCGTCGGCTCCGAGGAAGACGGCGTCTTCTCCCTGAGCGGTGAACAGGGGAAAGCGGAAGAAGCGGGGATCCACGCTGCCGGTGGGTCGATAGTGGATGAAGTTGGAGATGGCGTTCCGGAAGAGGCTCGCCTCGAAGTTCACCTGGGGGTGATTCCACCGGAGGAAGAGGTCCGTACCGAGCCCGACCTCCCTCTCCAGCTCCGGGTTCCCGATGTCGTAGGAGAAGTCGGCGAGGTGGGGGCCATCTGAGTAGAGCTCGCGCACCGAGGGCGACCGGAATGCACGGGCTACGGAAGCCCCGGCCACGAGCCCCGGGTGGAGCTCAACGAGCCCCGCGGCCGAACCGGAGACGTCCTGGAAGGTGCGGTCGTTCACCGGCACCGCACCGTCGCCCCGATTGATGGGCCTCCGGTCCATCGGTTCGACCCGGATCCAGTCGTAGCGGGCTCCGAGCTGGACACGGAGCCACCCCAGCGCCAGCTCTTCGTAGACGAAGGCCGCGAGGTTCACCTCACGCGAGTCTCTCGTTCCCGGGAAGGCTCCCCCGGTGATGAGGTCTCGGTACAGGCCGAAGACCCCCGCAGCCCCTTCCTGCAGCCGGAAACGGGGAGCGTGCTCGTGCCGGGCGGTGGCCCCCAGGGTAGCGGTGATCTGATCGAACGAGGTGCCGATCACCTTCTCGCCCGATTCCAGCGTCCGCTCGATCTCATCATGCCGGTAGTGGATGAAGCTCCCTTCCCCCTCGATCGCCTCGAGGGGACCGACGCCCGTCAGATACCCGAACTGGATGCGGGCGGCCGTTCGCAGCGTCTCAGCGCTGGCGCCGCTGGGGTGTGCCCCGGGGATGACCTGACCGTTGAACTCTCCCGGGAGTCCGTGATCCAGCTTGTAGAGGCGAAGTGAAGCGCCCATGAAGCCCCATCCCGGTATCCAGCTCAGGCCCGCTGCAGCGTTCATTCCCCGGGAGTCCGTTCCACCCAGCTCCCCGAGCGGGGTGCGTACATCGCCTCCGCTCCGGAAGCTCCCCTCGACCCTTCCCGCAAGATGCGAGGTGAGGGGGAAGAGCAGATGTCCCGCGGCACTTCCTCCCCGGTTAACGGACTCCCCCTGAAGAGACACGACCCCGTGCGGATCATCGGGCAGTGTTCTCGGCACTTCCTCCCGGATCACATTGATGACCCCTCCGAGGGCGTTGCTTCCATACAGGAGTCCGGCCGGACCGCGCACGACCTCGACGCGCTGGGCGGAAATGGGGTCGATGCCCACTGCGTGGTCCGCGCCCGTAGTCGAGAGGTCGCCGGTCCGCTGCCCGTCTTCGAGCACGAGAACCCGGTCCCCGCCCATTCCCCGGATCACTGGCTGCGCGGGTGCGGAGCCGAAAGACTTCATCGAGATCCCGGGCTGGTGAGCCAGAGTTCCCGCCAGCGTCCACGAGAGGCGTCGGTCCAGCTCATCTCCGGCCAGAACGGCTGTGGGCCGGTACGTCTCCTCGAGCCCCCGTGCCCGCCCCACCCCCGTGACGACGAGCCCGGAGAGGGAGATCGCGGATGAGGTCAGGGTGAGGGTGACCCGGGTGATCTCACCGGCTCTCACCTCAACCGGTTCCTGCGTCGCCGCATACCCGATCCGCTCAACGGTGAGTGTGTATTCGCCGACCCGCACGCCTTCGAAGCCGAACCGTCCCTCGCCATGTGAAAAGTCGAATCGCCCCAGCTCCCGAATTCGCACCACCGCCCCGACCACGGGGAGTCCCGTGGTTCCGTCCACCACTGTGCCTTCGATGGCGCCTTCCCGGGTAACCCCCGAGGGCAGTTCCTGTCCCCGGAGATTGCCCGCCCCGACCATCAGCAGGAGGGTCAGTGCGGCAACCTGGAGGGTTGAAAAGTCGGCTCTGTTCATGGTTCGGCGGTGTCGGTCGGGATCCGCCTGTCCGCAGGTCTCCGGAGTGGAGTCGTGCATTGATCAGGCGGGAAGAAGTGCTGCGTGGGGGGGGAAACGCGCCACCTCTCGAAGGTGTGTTCGCGCGTTCCGGGGTCAGACGAAGGGGGGAGCTCGTGCGGGGCAGGAAATTCCGCGATCGGACCGGGGGAGGGATCGCTCAGCCCGCAGACGAAGTTCGGGTTCGGCCGGCGGGGCCAGCAGAGGGGGAAGCTCGGCCAGAGTCGGAGGGACCCCGGCGGAATGGCAGATGAGACACTCCAGCGCGTGGTGCGCCTGGGGAAAGCTCGGAGCCGGATCTCCCGGATGCGCCGATTCCGCTGCCGCAGCGTAGGCGCGCAACTCTCCCATGTCCTCCTGAGCATGGAGGACGGGAGCCAGAAGGGCGACCAGGGCATAAAGCACGGTCACCGTCCCGAACACGAAGCGAGCCCCCGGGAGGCGGTAATGAGAATCGATGTGCATTTGTAGATTCCTACCCGAAGCTACGGCGCGCGTTCCCGTGCGACAACCGTGGCTTTACCTTCGAAAGATGCCGCCTCCCTCACCTTCTTCCCACCATCCCCGGATCCGCATCGGCAACGATGTGGTAGACCTCACCTCGGCCATTGCCCGGCGCCTCGAGGCGAGCCCGCGGTTCAGGGCGCGGATCCTGTCGCCAGGGGAGGCGAGCTGGCTCGACTCAGACGAGGGAAGTTCGCCGCCGGGGATCCGGCTCTGGAGTGTCTGGGCCGCCAAGGAAACGGGGTTCAAGGTGGCTTCGAAGTGCCTCGACGCCCCGCCCCCCTTTCTCTTTCAGGAATTCGAGACCCGCCTTTCCATCACGCCCGGGGAAGAGGCCCGGATCAGGATTTCGGGCGACGTCCGCACACCGTCAGGGCCCGTTCGACTCGAGGGCTGGGCCGATGCGGACCGGCTCCACCTCGTGGGATGGTCCCCAGAGGGTCAGCCCGGATACCGGAGCGGCGTGGAGGTGGCGCCGGGCCCGGACCGAGCGCTCGAGAGCTGGAGAGAACACTTCACCGCGGAAGAGTGGGAGGGGATCCACTCGCCCCCATCGGCCGCGGTCCGAATTGCGGTCCGCAACGCGCTCGCCCGGGAGGAAGGGATCGCACCCCGTTCGATCGAGATCCTGACCTCGGGGAGCCGTCGCGGGCGGACCCCGCCTCGGGTTCGGGTGGAAGGGCGAGAGCGGCCTGAGCTGGATCTTTCGATCTCGCATCACGGTCGCTTCGTCGCCTGGGCGGTCTTCAGCTCCACCGAGCGTGGTGAGAGCGCCGAGCCGCTGTCTCAGAAATCGGGTCGGTAGCTCAGGAGGAGCGACACCCCTGCACGCTGGAAGTACGCCCCCCCGATCTCGGTCTCGGCCCGGGTCCACCCGATCCTTACGGTTCCATCCAGGTTTCGAGCCAGCAGGCGGCTCAGGGAAAGGTAGGCGAGCGAGGTGTTGTTCGCTTCCTCTCCCGGAATCAGGCGTGCAAAATCGGTCGGGTGCACGTATCGCTTGAGCGACACCGCCGCGAACGCCGATCCCGTGAGCCCCGCGGGGAGCGAGGCCGTGACCATTCCGCGCGCGGTCAGGGCGTCGTACTCCGGCCGGGGCGAGTTGGACCGGTTCACCTTCCCCTCCACCGAGAACTCGGCCAGAATCTCCGAGGCATGGGTCAGCGAGAAGCCTCCCTGAGCACTCCGGTCCCGCCTATGAGGGTCGTCGGTGAGAAAGGTGGACTGCTCGGGGTACAGGGTGGATTCCCCGATCCCGTAGACGCGCAGGGACGTCGCGCTCCCGACAGGGAAGCTGGCCCCCACCTGCGCGGCCCAGGTGGTCCGATCGAGGAGCCGCACCTGCGGAGTGGCCCGGGTTGCGAAGAAATCGGCCCGTTCTCCGGAAACTTCGAGGTCGACTCGCACCCCCTCTTCGGTGACCCGTTCGAGTCCGATTCCTCCCAGGGCTCGGAGGTAACCGGGCTGGAGGAAGAGCGGCATCGGGGGGCGGTCCTCCACCTCCCGTCCGCGCAGACGTGTCACGAGCGAGAAGGTGGTGCGCTGGCCCAGCCCGCGCAGATACGTCCCGTCTGCCGTTCCCACCCACTCCCGCGGAGCGTAGTCGCGAAGCTCGAAGCCCCGTGCGGCGAACTGCCTCATGCCACCGTCGAAGGCGAGGGAGAAAAGACCTTCGAAAGGAGGGCGCCAGGTCAGGCTCCCGCGCGCCCCGGCCTCGCCCACAAGCGCGGAAACGAACTCCGTGGAATCCCTGAGCACGGACGCCGCGGTCGGCAGGTTGCCCTGATACCCCTCAGCAGAGATCCCACTCGTCACGACGAAGTCGCGCCAGGTGAGCTGGGCGTGCGCGCTCTGGGGAGCCCACATCGCAGCGCACCCGGCGAGGGCCGCGGAGAAGCAGAGGGAGCGCCTCATCGCAGCCCTCCCTCGGCCCGGCGGCGAAAGAGGTCAGCCTGAGCCAGCGCCTGAACCCGCAGATCCTCGGCCCGTTCCCGGATCTCCCGGTAGACCTCGAGCTGCTCGCTCAGCGGAAGCTGGGCGAGGCGCACCTGGGTGGTGTCCGGGGTGGCGCGATCTCCGGGTCGGGGCTGGGTCGGGCGGGGGAGAACGCCTCCCCCCGGAGCGCGGTCCGATTCCCTCCGGACTTCGGACGACAGACTCCCCATGGCGCGTTCCCGCTGGATGCGGCGCTCCAGCCCCTGAATTTCCAGATCCAGGCTCTCCCGGATGAGCCGGTACTCCTCCGCTCTTTCCTCGTAGATCCCGGCCTTGATACGGAGCTGTGTGGGACCGTCGCGAGGGTTCACCGTGAGATCGGGGAGAGGCTCGATGACCGGGATGGCGAACCCCGCCAGCTCCTGCTGGACCTCTCTTCGGCGAAGGCCCAGGTTCGCAAGGCGGTCCGCCAGTGCCTGGCGTACTGTCGGGAGGGTCGCCGTCTGGATCTGGTCGAGAACCCTGGCCTCCTCCTCGTCCAGCTCCGCGATCAGCTCGTCTCCGCGCTGCCTGAGGGCATCGAGCGCCTCTTCGAGCCGTCGTTCGACGGAAGTCAGTTCGCGCATTCGATCGATGAACACGCTGAACGACGCGTCTCTCTCAGGGGTGTTCCTCAGGCGTTCGAGCTGGTCCGAGGCGTCCACCTGCCGCGCGAACGCTCGCTCGCGCTCGACCACGAGCTGATTGTAGCGGGAAACGGATTCGCGGTAGCGCGCCTCCCGCTCCGAGAGCTGAATCTGTGCGGCGGCTGGCTGGGCAGCGAGCAGGAGGAGGAGAACGATGATGCCTCGCAGCCCGAGCCGGAAGAAGCGGCCCGGCCGGAAATGGCGTCGGGCCGAAGGGGGATTCACGGATCGATTCCGTACTTCTCGAGCTTGTAGTAGAGAGCACTCGGCTTCAGTCCTAGGAGCCTGGCTGCCTCGGCCTTCACCCCATCCGCCTGCTCGAGCGCCTGGCGAAGGAGCCTCTCTTCCATACCTTCGACGATCTGGTTCAGGTCCATCCCCTCGGAGGGGAGGAAGGGGGCCGGAACCGGTCGCGCTCCACCGGGTGCATCGGCAAATGCCGGGAGCTCGTCGACCCCCAGTTCCTCGGCATCCGTCATCACCAGAGCGCGTTCGACCACGTTTTCCAGTTCGCGCACGTTCCCGGGCCAGTGATGCCTCGCCAGCCGGTCCAGAGCCGAGTCGGAAACCGCGGCGACCCGCGATCCCGTGCGTTCGCGAAGCTTCCCGAGGAAATGGCGGACGAGTGCGGGGATATCTTCCCGCCGATCGCGAAGCGGGGGAAGGGTAATCGGCACCACGTGGAGCCGGTAGAAGAGGTCTTCGCGGAAGCCGTTCCCCGAGAGGAGTTCGTGCGCGGGGAGGTTCGTGGCCGCGATGATCCGCACATCCACCGGAATGGTTTCCTCACCTCCGACGCGTTCGAGTTCCCGTTCCTGCAGGACGCGCAGGAGGCGCACCTGTGTCTGCTGGGCGATGGTCGCGATTTCGTCCAGGAACAGGGTGCCCTTGTCGGCCAGCTCGAAGCGACCGCGCCGGCGCCGCTCCGCACCGGTGAAGGCTCCCTTCTCATGTCCGAAGAGCTCGGAGTCGAGAAGGCTGTCCGTGAGCGCCCCGCAGTTCACCCGGATGAAGGGGCCGCCTGATCGAGCAGACCCGGCATGGATGGCGCGGGCCACGAGCTCCTTCCCCGTCCCCGATTCCCCGTAGATCATGACCGTGGAATCGCTTCGAGCCACGCGGTCCACGAGTCGGTAGAGATCGCGCATGATGAGGGATTCCCCCACGATCTCGCCGTATCGGGGCTCCACCTCGTCTCCGAGCCCCTCCTTCAGGAAGGTATTCTCGACCCGGAGCGAGACATTCTCCCGGCGCATTCGCTCCCGCTCTTCCCGGGTCTGGAGAAGCCGGTCGATCCGGACCGCGAACTCTTCGGATGAGAAGGGCTTGGTGAGGAAGTCCGTGGCCCCGAGCTTCATGGCCTCAACGGCCGTCTCGATCGTGCCGTATGCGGTAATCACGAGGACATCCACGCCCGGATGCCTTTCACGAACCTCACGGAGCACCTGGATCCCGTCCATGTGCGCCATCTTGAGATCTGTGATCACGAGATCGGCGGGTTCCTCGTCGAGGAGCTCGATCCCTCGTCGGCCCGCCTCGGCCGACCGCGTGCGATGACCCCGACGCCGGAGCAGGAGCTCCAGCCCCTCCCGCATGCTGTCGTGATCGTCGATGATCAGGATCTGAGCCATGGCCTCACCTTTCGCCTCATCCGCCGTCTACCTCGTCCGGATCCGCCGGAAAATCGTCCGCACCCGGGAAATATACGCGGAATTCGGCCCCTTCCCCAATCGGAGGATCGGGGTCGTCCGGGTCCGGTTCGGCCTCGGGGTCCAGCAGAGCAACCCGGGCGCCGTTGCTCTCGAGCACTCGCTTCACGATCGCGAGCCCCAGCCCCGCACCCTGCTGCTTGTCGGTCACGAACGGGTCGAAGATGCGATCCCGAAGTTCGCGCGGAACGCCGGGCCCATCGTCCGAGACGGACACCACCACCTCGCCATTCCTCCACCAGGCTCCCAGTCGGACCCTCTTCCCGGCCTGCCCGGCATTCTGGAGCAGGTTGAGGGCCACCCGTTTCACATGGTCCGGGTCGGCTCGGGCCAGAAGCGGGGCCTCGGGGAGGACCACCTCGAGCTCCCCACCCTGATCCCGGAGCTGGGTCTCCGCAAGCTCGGTCGCCTCCCGGAGCGGTCCGCGAATATCATGGATCCGGGTCTCCGCATTGAGTGGCCGGGCGAAGGTGAGGAACTCGTTGATGATTCCGTTCAGCTCCTCGACCTCTCGTCTGACCCTCGTGAGAAGGCGCCTGCGCTCCTCCGGGTCTTCGCTTTCGAGTGCGGCCGAGGCGAACAGTTCGAGGCCACCCAGAGGATTCCGGATCTCGTGGGCGACCTGTGCCAGCATCAGACGGAGCTGTTCGTCGCGGTTCACGATTCCGACCCGCATGCGCTCCATGGCCCTCGCGAGGCGCCCCAGTTCGTCGCTCCGGTCCGTCTCCACGGGTTGATCCCAGCGCCCTCTCTGGATTCGGAGGGCCACGCGCGCCAGTCGTTCGACAGGGTTCACGATGTTGGTAGCGAGCAGCCCCCCGAGCAGCCCCGCCAGAAGCGCCGAGAGGACCGCGCCGCCCAGAAGGCTTGTTCTCAACCGCACGAGTGGTTGCAGAAAGTCGGCCTGCATGAGCACCGCCAGCATCGAGCCGGAGTCGCCGAGCCGCTTGAACCCGTACTTGTACGCCCGTCCATCACTTCCCTGGAAGAGCACCGAGGTTGCCTGGCCATCGCTCCAGGCCTGATCGACCTCGGGTCTGTAGGCCTCCATCTCGTGAAACGGGGAGCCGATGGGAAGCACATCATGCCCCCGGGTCGAGACGATTATCGACCCGTCCGCCCGGAAGAGGTGGGCTTCGTCGACATACTCCAACAGCGCATCGAGCTGCGCCCGTGTGGAGGTGTACGCCAGCGCCGTGGAGTCAGCCGGGCCTCGAATCAGTGGCAGAAACTCGGTGTCCAGTCCGACGGCTTCGGCCACTCCCGCAACCCAGACGAGCTTCTCGTCCAGCTCCCGCTCGAGCGCGCCCTGCGTGATCTTCCATGAGAGAAGCCCTCCGGGGAGGGTCAGGATGAGCGAGAAGCCGACGAGGATGAAGATGTACCTTCGCCGGATGCTCATCGACTCGATCAGATTCCGCATGGAATCCGGTCCACGCGCACGTCCGCGAAGCCCACGGGCAGGGTCACCTTCGGGGCGATCACCAGATGGAATGGGTACTCCCCCACTGCCCCTGGCGAACAGAAGTCACCGGGTACCCGTTCGACGATCTCTACCCGGGTGCTGACTCCGATCGGAAGGATCCTCCGGACCTCCACGCTTCCCCCGGCCTCCCCTCGTCTGCCGACTGCGGCCAGCACCACCATGTCCGTGATCCAGTTGACGGGGGGGAGAGCCACATTGCCCGCGTGCTCGGCCCAGAACGCAAGGAAGTCCGGGGGCGGCGCGCCGGTCTGCGAGACGAACGCTCGCGGCTGAAGGGGCCGCGCCGGCGAGTCGCTCCCGCTCGCGATGGTGAGGAAGGGGACCGTCCCGACGAAGGACGACCGCTCGCCGTCACCGATGGTGAACGAGCGGGTGATCTGCGCTGCAGTGACGACACGGGAGGCCTGTGGATCCGGACCCGCAGACCCAGGGGTCATCGTGAAGAAGGTGCCCTCCACGCAGCGGACCCAGCGGAGCTGCTCGCCGCTGGGGGTGTCCCGGAGGGTGAGCGTCAGCCTGGACCGTCCCTCCGCGCAGGTGGGGACCGGGGAAGTCGGGACCGAATTCGGGAGACGCAGCCCCGGGGTCTCGTTCAACTCCCGGATGAGGATCGCATACTGGGGGGCCAGCTCGCCGGGGTTCAACCGGCTCTGGCGCACGATGCCAGGTCCGGCGACACCTCGGTACGAAATCCGCTCGATCAGAACCCATCCGCCTTCGGAACTCCAGAGAAAAGCCTCGTCGAGGCGTCCAAGCCCTCCGTGGAGTGAGCTGGCGACCTCGATCTGGATCGAGCCGATCTGAGCGAAGCGGGGCGCCGGTATCACGGTCGGATCCGAGTCGCACCCCGCAGCCCCAAGGAGCAGTGTGGCCCCGAGCAGGAGCCACCCGCCCTTGACGGAGTCCCGGCGGGATGGAAGTTCCTGAATATGACGCACCGTGACCTTCTCCTCGCTCTGCTCGTCGACCGATCGCTCTCCGTCGGAGATTTTACACTCGCGAGCGGCGCTCGTTCGTCCTGGTACATCGACGCTCGCAGGACGACAATGTCCGCGGAGGGCCAGGCTCTGGTCGGATCCGTGGCGCTCGCGGCCATCGGGGCATCGGGTCTCGACCCTGCCTGGATCGGCGGTCTGACGATGGGAGCGGACCCCATTTCGTATGCGATCGCCCACCGGAGCTGGCTCGAGGGGAATCCGCTCAACGCCTTCTCGGTCCGGAAGGAGGCGAAGAGCCATGGGATGGGCCAGCAGATCGAAGGCGGCCTCCCAGAGGGTGCGCGGGTCCTCGTGATCGAGGACTCGCTGTCGACAGGTGGAAGCGCAGTTCGGGCGGTTGAGGCTGTGCGCCGACACGGTGCCGTGCCAGTGGGCGTATTCACCCTCGTCGATCGAGAAGCGGGAGGCCGGGAGCGGATCGCGGAGCTCGGGCTTCCCCTGATTCGCCTGTTCAGAGCCGCCGAACTCCTCGACTTGGCCGGTCACTCCGAGGGCCCTTCCACGTCTCCAACAGCCTCTTAGTCGACCAGGCGCAGCGGCATCACCAGGCAGAGGTAATCGAGACTCCCCTCTCCCTCGGCCACGACCGGCTCAACGGTTGCGGCTCGCTCCGGGGCCTTGAAGGCCATCTTCACCTCGTCGGTTCCCACGTAGCGAAGCACCTCGAGCAGGTAGTTCGCGTTGAACCCGATCGTGAGCGGCTCGGCTTCGTACGACACCTCGAGCTCATCGTGAGCCTCTCCGAGATCCGGTGTGAGCACGTTGAGGAGCATCCGCCCGGGCGAAAACTCCAGTCGGATCCTGTGGGTCTGGTCCGAGGCCACGGCGGCCACTCGCCGGATTGCGGACTCGAGAGCCTTCCGTGGCACGAGGGCGATCCGATCGTTGTCTTTCGGGATCACCTGCTCGTAGTTCGGATAGCTTCCCTCGATCAGGCGGGTGTAGACCTCGGTGGTGTCGGAGCCGAACCCCAGATGGTTCCCCTCCCGCGCCACCCGGATTTCGTCCTCTTCCGAGAAAAGCCTCTGAACCTGCTGGAGCGCGGCCGGTGGCACGATGAGCTGGGTGGTGGTCTCAAGCGACGGTCCCGCCGCAATCTTCATCTTCGCCAGGCGATGACCGTTGGTTGCGACCATCCGCATCTCGCCGTCACGCAGTTCCCAGAGGACCCCATTCAGAACGGGGCGGCTCTCCTCGGTTGAAACGGCGAACGCGGTGTGGCGGATGAGCGAGAGGAGATCCTTTCCTCCCGCCACCCAGCCGGATTCGAAGGCAACGGAGGGGAGCGCGGGGAAGTCATCTGCAGGGAGCCCGTTCAACTTGAAGCGGGAACGCCCGCAGGAAAGCTCGATCTGATCGGCACGGGTCGAAATATGGACCGGTTCGTCAGGAAGCTCGCGAGCGATCTCCTGCAGCTTCTTGCCCGGGGCAGTAAGCGCTCCCGGTTCCTTCACCTCGGCCGGTACCCGGATCCGCACCCCCACGTCGAGGTCGGTTCCGCTCATGCGAATACCCTCTTCCGAGGCGTGAAAGAGGATGTTGGAGAGCACCGGGAGCGTCGTCTTGGAGGGTATGCTCGCCGAGACGGCGTTGAGGCCCTGGTGCAGGTTCTGGCGCGTGATGGTGAAGTTCATCGATGCCTCACGAAGTGGGTTGGTGCGCCCCCCCGATGAAGGAACGCTTCTAACTCTTCTTTCTGGAGAATAAATACAGTAGCAGTAGCAGGGATTGTGGAGTCGTGGAGCACTCCGCTACAGGATATCGGAAATGCTTCCGGCACACCACCTTTTCGAGGCTGAGCAGGGGGTGGAGGGAGGGTGGAAAAGCTGGAGGTTTCCCACTGGACATCCACGCTGACCTCCGTCGAGGTGGGAAAAACAGGGTTTTCCACAGGGTTTCCCACACATGTGGGGAAAAGCTCCGGAGAAGGCGAGTCGGAGGGCATCTCACTCCCCCCTTTCCAGCGCGGCCCGCGCCTCATGGACCCGCCGGGCGAAAGCCCCGTCTTCCTCCACTTCCTCCTCCACCTTCCGGATGGAATGGATCACGGTCGAGTGATCGCGACCGCCAAACTCCTTCCCGATACTCACGAGGGGCTCGTCCAGGAGCTCCTTGATCAGGTACATCGCCACCTGACGGGGTACGGTCAGTTCCCGCGTGCGCTTCTTCGACACGAGACCTTCGGGGGCGACTCCCCAGAGCCGGGCCACCCTGCTGCGGATGGAGGATGGGGTGAGCCGTTCGATCCCGGGTTCCGCCCGGCTCCGGGAGGTGCCTGAGAGCGCCTCTCTCGCAAGAGCCAGGTTGATCTCCCTCTTCCTGAGAGAGGAAAGGGCGAGGAGCTTGATCACGGCTCCCTCCAGCTCCCGGACGGAAGAGGTACATGTATCCGCAATGAAATCGATGATCTCGTCATCCAGGGCCAGCCCGTCGTCCTCCGCCTTCTTCCTGAGGATGGCCACCCGCGTTTCATAATCGGGAGGTTTGATGTCGGCCACGAGTCCCCATTCAAAGCGGGAAACGAGGCGGTCCTCTACCCTGGCGAGATCCTTCGGCGGGCGGTCGCTCGTCAGAATGATCTGTCGACCCTCATCGTGGAGGGCGTTGAAGGTGTGGAAGAACTCCTCCTGGGTGCTCTCCTTCCCGGCGAGGAAGTGCACATCATCGACGAGAAGGAGATCGATCTGCCGGAATCGTCGGCGAAACTGGGGCGTGGTCCCCGTCTGAATCGCATTCACCAGCTCGTTCATGAACCGCTCGGTCGACACGTAAGCCACCTTCCGCGTGGGATCCCGTTGGAGGATCACGTGCGCGACCGCATGCATGAGGTGGGTCTTTCCGAGCCCCACTCCGCCGTACAGGAAAAGGGGGTTGTAAAGCCGCGCAGGCTGTTCGGACACGGCCACGCTGGCTGCCGCAGCAAGCTGATTGCTGTTCCCCACGACGAACCGATCGAAGGTGTAGCGTTCGTTGAGGATGGAGCTTCCTCTGCCGTCTCCTCCACCAGCTGCTCCACGGGCGGAACCTGCACCTTGGGGGGGCTCGCCAGGGCGGGCTGCGGAGCGGTCTTCGGGGTTCCGCTCGCCCGGATGGTGTGTTTCCGGCGAGTGCGGACCCGGGGCCGAAGTGATCGCAGGAGGGGGGGTACGCCGGGGTCCGAAGTCGGAGCCCGGCCCTTCGGAGCCTTCAGGTCGGGGTGAGGAGACCTCGAGCAGGGGAAGGGGCGGATCGGACGGAGCACGAACCGGGCGGAAGGTGAGTCGGATCGGACGGCCGAGAATCTGCTGCGTGATCTCCCGGAGCGTGGATCCGTACTTGTCTTCCAGCCACTCCACATGAAAGTCGCTGGTCGTTTCGACCACCAGCTCGTCGTGGGAAAGCTCCACGGCGGTGCTCGGAGCGAGCCAGGTCTGGAAGCTCTGTTCGACCATTCCGCTCCGAGCGGTTTCGAGGACGCGTGTCCACAGGTCGGTAGCGGAAAGCTCCATTCCGGGTGGGCGAGTGGCTCAGGGAGGTAGGTGGGGAGCCCCGGAAGACCCGGGGGGAAGGATGGTAGATGCGGAATGTGGAAAAGTCAATCAGAGTATGCAGTCACAGGGCTGCCGGGGTATCGGGTTGACCCCTGACCCGGGTAGCGAGTACCTTTCTTAGCTCAGCATCGACCAGTGACGTTCGTTCAGACAGGTAGAAACAGGATGAAGCCCACATATAGACCGCGCAACCGGAAGCGGCTCAACAAGCATGGATTCCGGGCCCGCATGGCGACGAAGGCCGGCCGGGCAACCCTGAATCGTCGTCGCCGGAAGGGCCGCAGGCGTCTGACCGTTACGGTGGGTTCCAAGTAACCCCCTCATGAACCCGTCCCGCGGCGGGGACCGGGATCCCATGGGGGCGCGGCTCCCGAGGGAAGCACGGGTCCGGCGCGGTGACGAAATCCGCGAACTGTTCCGTAGGGGAACGCGTACGCGGACTCCGCATCTGGATGTGTTCGCTGCACCCGGGTCCGCGTCGCTGCCCCGGTTCGGAGTTGTGGTTCCGAAGCATCGGCACACCATCGCCGAGCGCAATCGCCTCCGACGACGACTGAGAGAAATCGGAAGAGCCGAAGTGCTGCCCCGGCTTCGAGGCGAAGGGGTCCTGCGGGACCTGCTCGTGCGGGCGCGTTCGGAAGCGTACGATGCGCACTTTGCCGACCTCCGCGAAGAACTCGCTCTACTCACGGAGCGCATGTGTTCCGACGCCTCGCCCTCGCGCTGATCCGCTTCTACCGAGCGGGGATCTCTCCCTTTACCCCCGGATCCTGTCGCTTCCAGCCGACCTGTTCGGCCTATGCGCAGGAGGCCATCGAGGTGCATGGGCTGATGCGGGGTGGATGGATGTTCCTCAAGCGATTCGGCCGCTGCAACCCCTTTGGCGGGCACGGCTACGACCCGGTGCCCCCACGCTCCCCGGGGACTTCAGACTCTCCGGGTACCCCCGATCGAGGTGCGGCTGCAACCCGTCGTGCCCCCGACCTCTCGCCCTGACCGCGAACCTTTCCGAATGAATTCCGAAGCCCGCTTCGTTCTCGCGATCGTCCTCATGCTCGGGGTCCTGGTAGGGACCAATCTCCTGTTTCCCCCGCCTCCCCCTTCGCCGGACTCCGCAGGTGAGCCGGGCATCGAGGCCCCGGGGTCGGGTGGAAGCGAGGGGGCCACGGCCGCAGGGGATCCGGCGATTCCCGCTCCGACCGGCGAGGCAGGGGTACCCTCTGAACCTGCGGCCGGGGTGGATCCCACCCTTCCACAGCTCACTCCCGAGACCCCGGTTCCGGCGGTGGTGGTGGCCGATGAGAGGGTGACGGAACAGCGGATCGTGGCCGAGGGGCCTCTCTGGCGATACGAGTTCTCCACGCTCGGTGCACGAGCGCAGTCGATCCAGCTTCTCCGCTTCGTCGCCCCGGAGCGGCGGGGGCCCGTGGAGCTCGTGAGGCCCGACGGCGCCGGATTCTTCGGAAATCGAATCGTGGTAGGTGCGGATACCGTGGACCTGCGGCGCGTCCCCTACACGGTTTCTCCGGAAGGGGGGCTCCACTTCGAGGAAGGAGATGAGCCCGCGGAGCTGATCTTCACGTACACCCATCCCACCCAGCCCTTCTCGGTGGAGGTCAGCTACCGCTTCGATCCGGCTTCCTATGTCGTCGATGTGAGCGGACGCGTGAGAGGGCTCGAGCGGGGACTCCTGGTCACGGATCTGGGCGAAGGGCTCGCCTTCAATGAGGTGGATCCCGCGGTCGAGTCGCGCTCCATGGCCTACGTGGCGAGTCATCTCCAGGAGGGAATTCGATCAGAGGAGAACACGAAGGTCGACAGCTCGCATGTCGCGAACGGTCCCTTTCTCTGGGCCGCGCTCAAGAGCCAGTACTTCCTCGTGGCCGCCATTCCGAATGGAAGCTGGGAGGGGGGCGACCTGTTCGGGGGCATGCTGATCGAGAGTCTTCCGGAAGAAGAGGGAAGCGTCCGCATCGGCGTCACGCGGTCGCTGGGCGCCGGGGGTGTCTTTTCCCACCGGATCCTCGCCGGACCCCAGGACTACGCGCTCCTCTCATCGTTCGGGAATGGACTGCAGGAGGTGAATCCCTACGGGTGGCGATTCCTCCGGCCCCTCCTCCGCCCGGTCGTGGCCGTCATCATGTGGGTGCTCGTCGGGCTCCATGAGACCCTGAGCATCGGGTACGGATGGGTGCTCATCCTCTTCGGGGTGATGATGCGCGTTGTCCTCTTCCCGCTCAACCACAAGGCGATGAAGGCCCAGCTCCGGAACCTCGCGGTGCAGCCACTCCTGAAAGACATCCAGACGAAGTACAAGGATCAGCCGGAGAAGCTGCAGAAGGAGTTGATGAAGCTGTACAAGGAGCATGGCTTCAACCCCCTTGCCGGTTGCTGGCCCATGCTCCTTCCGTGGCCGGTGCTCATTGCGCTCTTCTTCGTCTTTCAGAACACGATCGAACTCAGGGGGGTGCCCTTCGCCTGGCTCACCGATCTCTCGGCGAAGGACCCGTTCTACATCCTCCCCGTGCTGCTCGGGGTTTCGATGTTCTTCCTCCAGTGGGTGACCATCCGGACAATGGAAGAGGTCAACCCGCAGATGAAGATGATGATGTGGCTGCTGCCCCCCTTCATGGCCTTCATCTTCGCGCAGTTCCCATCGGGGCTGAACCTGTACTACCTGACCGCGAACATTGCGACGCTGCCGCAGTCCTGGTGGATTGCGAACGAGCGGCTGAAGGTGCAGGCGAAGGGGCCACCGAAGGGCCCGACGACGGGGCCACCGAAGGGCTCATCGAAGGGACCGGCGGTGCCGGCCAAGGCGTGAACCGGGGGCCCGTGCCCGACACGATCGCGGCGGTCGCGACCGCCCGCGGGAC
>JBGTMU010000332.1:0-3230 GCA_041743405.1 Longimicrobiales bacterium
TTGGGAAGTCCCCACGCTCCCGCAACCCTCTCGTTTTCTTCGCCGACTCCTCTCCCCGCACCCTCCTTTTTCAGCCGGAAGACTGCGTCTCGGGAAATCCGGTCACCACGATTACTATTGATCTCGTGGTGCTGACGCACCGTCCCGCTCCGGCTCCATGACTTGATTGCACGTTCAACTCAGCCTATCCTTCTTCCTGGTTCCAGCGCGACGGAACGAGCCGCAATCGGACGGAGGTGAAGGTGAAGGGACACGAAGAAGCCCTCCCCACCCGCGAACGCATCCTCGGCGTAGCCATGCGCCTGTTCTGGGAGAAGGGGTACAACTCCACGAGCATAGCGGACATCCTGCGAGAATCCGGCACGAACAGCGGAAGTCTCTACCACTTCTTCGATACGAAGCAGTCCCTCCTGGTAGGGGTGCTGGAGCAGTACCGCGACGGAATCGACCCCATGCTCCTCCAGCCCGTCTGGGGAGGGGTGGATGACCCGATCGAGCGGGTTTTCGCACTGCTCGCCGGATACCGCAGGCTCCTGATCGAAAGCGAGTTCCACCTCGGGTGCCCGATCGGAAACGTGGCCCTGGAGATCGCTGAACCAGACCCCGAAGTCCGGGAGCGCCTCGTCGAGAATTTCGAGGCCTGGACCGATGCGGTGGAGGGGTGCTTCGTCGAGGCCGGCGCTCGCCTGGGGGAGGACGTCGACCGAAGGGCAGTGGCCCGCTTCGCGCTCACCACCATGGAAGGGGGGGTCATGCTCTCCCGTGCCTACCGGGACATTGTGCCCTTCGACCAGGCCGTGGACCGGTTCCGGGATTACCTGCAGCGGCTGGCTACTTCCATCCCCCGAGCAGCAGCCCCATCAGGGTGAAGGTCACGGTCCAGTAGGCGCCGTGGATGAGCATGTACTTCCATGAGCGCTGCTCGAACAGGGCCGATACGCCCATCGCAGGTGCGATCCAGCCGAACCCCGTGAGGAAGCCGTAGAAGCCGCCCTCGTTCAGTCCGATCTCCGGGCTGTTGAGGAACATGGCCAGGCAGAAGGCCATGAGGAGCTGGAAGACGGCCGCTCCACCGAAGATCCGGGCCATGTTCCCCTGTCTTGCCTGCTCTTCCGTCATCCCCGAAGCCGACATCCACGCCTTCCCGAACAGCGGACCGAACCAGAGCGCTCCGGTTGCAAAGGGGATGAGCGCCGCCAGGACGACAGCGAGCCAGTTGATCGTCGAAAGGTCCATCGGGGATCTCCGGGTATCGGGGAAACGTTAGTTGATTGAACGATCAAGCCAAGATACGCGCATTCGCCCGCCTGTCAATTCCCGGTTTTGGGGTCGCGAACCTCACCCCGGAACCGGGAAGGGAAACCTCGCCCCGCACTCACGGTATTCAGCGGGTCGGAGTGATCCTCCCCTGAACTCGGTGAACCCCCGTGTCCGACCGTCCGTCCCACGCAACCCTTCTCCGCGAATACCTCGCCCAGCCGCATCCGGCACTTCGCGCCAGGGTCCTGGGGTTGCTGGCCTCGGATCCCTTTCAGATTCCTCCGGAGATCGACCGGGCCACCCATCGGGAACGGGTCCTCGCGGCGCTCCATCTACTGGCTGACGAGGGGCTGGGAAGCCTCGCCTTCCCAGTCACTTACGGCGGAGAAGATGCCCCCGAGCGAGCGGTCGCCGTGTTCGAAACGCTGGCCTTCGGGGACAGCTCGGTCCTGGTCAAGTTCGGCGTTCAGTTCGGGCTCTGGGGCGGGAGCGTCCTCCAGCTCGGAACCGAGCAGCACCATGAGCGATGGCTCCGGGACATCGGGACCCTGGCGCTCCCCGGCTGCTATGCGATGACCGAGATCGGGCACGGTTCGAATGTCCGCGGGCTCGAGACGACCGCGGCCTGGGACGGTGAAACGGGCGACTTCCTTCTCCACACGCCCCACCCGTCCGCGGGGAAGGAATGGATCGGGAACGCGGCCCTTCATGGCCGCATGGCGACGGTCTTCGCTCAGCTTTCCGTGGGAGGCGAAGACCACGGCGTGCACGCACTGGTGGTTCCCCTTCGCGATGAATCGGGAGAAGTGATCCCCGGGGTTCGCATCGAGGACAACGGCCCCAAGGTCGGGCTGAACGGGGTCGACAACGGCAGGATCTGGTTCGACGGGGTCCGGGTGCCCCGCGAGAATCTGCTCGACCGATTCGCGACAGTGACCGAGGACGGGCGGTATGAAAGCCCGATCGAGAGCCGCGGAAGACGGTTCTTCACCATGCTCGGTACACTCGTCGCGGGTCGCATCTCGATCGCAGCGGCATCTGTCAGCGCCGCCAAGGTGGGGCTCACCGTGGCGGTAAGGTATGCCGACACCCGCAGGCAGTTTGGACCCGATGAGGGCCGCGAGGTCCCGATCCTGGACTACACTTCCCTGCAGCGGCGCCTTCTCCCCCGCGTGGCCACGACCTACGCGCTTCATTTCGCGGCGCGCGATCTGGTGAAGCGCTACGCGACCGCCCTCAGGCTCCAGCGGGAAGAGCACGAGGACGCCGCCGACCTGTTCCGCGAAGTCGAGGCGCGGGCGGCGGGTCTCAAGGCTCTCGCTTCCTGGCACGCCGCGGATTCCCTGCAGGAATCGCGGGAGGCGATGGGCGGCCGCGGTTACCACGCGGCGAACCGGATCGGGAGGCTTCGCGCCGACACCGATGTGTTCAGCACCTTCGAAGGTGCCAATGCGGTGCTCCTTCAGCTCGTTGCGAAGAGCCTGCTTACGCAGTTCAGGGAAGAAATGGGGGACCTCAACTTCATGGCCATCGTGCGGTACGTGGCCGACCGCGCGGGGACCCGGGTGCGCGAGCGGAATCCGGTTGCCACGCGGAACACGAGCCGCGAGCACCTGAGAGATCCGGAGTACCACCAGGCGGCGTTCCGCTACCGGGAAGAGCGACTTCTGGAGTCCGCGGCGCGTCGGCTGAAGAGCATGATGGACGAGGGCGCCGAACCCTTCGATGCCTTCAACCGCTGCCAGGACCACCTTGAAAAGCTCGCGCTGGCCCACAGCGAACGGGTGGCGCTCGAAGCCTTCCACGATGCGGTGGCCGCCGCCCCGAGCCCCGGCGTTTCGGAACAGCTCGCCGAGGTCGCGTGTCTCCACGCACTCGGTCGGATCGAAGCGGACCGAGCCTGGTTCCTGGAGGCTGGCTACCTCGAGCCGGTGAAAAGCCAGGCGATCCGGGCGGAGGTCGGCGCGTTG
>JBGTMU010000333.1:0-14110 GCA_041743405.1 Longimicrobiales bacterium
CCCCCCCCCCCCCCCCCCGCCGCGAACACACGCGACACGGCGGTGGCGTAGTTGATCCCGCTGGACAGGGCCCCGATTCCCATCGGGCCCCACCCGCCTCCCGCTTCGGCTGCTCTCCGCCCCCACCGGGTCATCCGGGGCACAGAAGAAAGGCGAGGCGCCTGCCGTTCCCGACAAGCGCCCCGCCGACCTGCTTCATCCGGCTACGGCCTCTTCACACTACTTGAATCCGGAGAGCCTCGGCGATGAGTGCGAAGCGGACAGAGGCGGCGAACATGACAGCGTGCCTAGAAAAACCGGTACCCCGGAGAGTTGAGCTTGGCCGGGAGATATTCGAACAGGAACGGACCGTACGCGACCAGGATCAGAACAACCGTTGCGATGACCCAGAAGCGGAAGCGATCGAGATTCACTTCCCATCCCGTTTCGGCCGGAGCCTCATGGGTGACCGTGAAGGGGATGTCGACTTCGCCCTTCGCGGGTTTGCCGAACACGATCGTGGCCACGAGAACCATGAAGAAGAGGAACCCGCCCACGAACATGAGCGTCCCGCCGAGGCCGGTGAGGAGACCCGCCAACTCCCAGGAAGGCTTGTCATACGTGGCTTCGAGCATGTGGGTGCGGCGTGGCATGCCGTCGAGCCCCCCCGACATCAGACCCCGAGCCATGATCAGGACGCCCACGAAATAGAGCCACGACTGGATTACGGCCAATCCCTTCCCGACGAGTTCCTTGCGCGTCAGGTACGGGATCAGCCAGTAGGCGATTCCCATGAAGGACATGGTCACCGCCGAACCCACGGTCATGTGGAAGTGACCGGGCACCCAGGCGGTGTTGTGGATCGACTGGTTCAGATTGTACGACGCGTTGATCAGCCCGGTGATGCCCCCCAGCATGAAGGTGAGCATCGCCAGGATCTGGGCCACGAGCGGCGGGCTGCGCCAGTCCAGACGCGTGAACCAGTTCACGAGCCCCGTCGCGCCCCGCGCCCTTCCTCCCAGCTCCAGTGCGTACATCAGGGTGAAAGCCGTGATGAGCGACGGGAAGAACACTCCGAAGGTGAGCACGGCGTGAACCGCCTTCATCCCTCCGCTGATTCCCGGATCGGTGTACTGGTGGTGGAATCCGGTGGGGATCGAGAGAAGCAGGAAGAGGAGGAAGACGACCCGAACGACCGAGTCGCTGAAGAGTTTTCCTCCCGCGTGCTTCGGGACCATCATGTACCACGAAACGTACGCCGGAAGAAGCCAGAAGTAGACGATCGGATGCCCGGAGTACCAGAAGAGGGTCCGGTTGAGAAGGGGATCGACGCCGCCGATGAGCCCCAGCGACCATGGGAGAAGGAGCCCCACGACCGACACCGCGATCCCGATCGAAGCCAGACACCACATGGCGTATGTCCCGACCGAAACGAAGGCCATGAGCGGGATCCGCTGGCCAGGGTTCTCCTTCCTCCACCCCGCCAGACCCATGAAGAGGGCGGCTGCGGTGACCCAGGTGCTCACCACCAGGAGCGCCAGCCCCAGGTAGTAGCTCCAGTGGGCCTGGAGCGGCGCGTAGAATGTATAGAGCACCGATGCCTGCCCCGTGCCCATGGCGTAGGCCGCGAGCAGGAACCCGGCGGCGAGCAGACCGAACGCGGTCCAGAGCAGTGCGCCATTCAGCGGCCGGGCGAGCGCCCTTGAGGTGGTCAGCGCGAGGAAGCCGTTCGAGAACGCAAACGTGAACACGATCGCGTTCACCACCCCGTGGACGGTAAGACCCTGGTAGTAGGTTCTCATGCCGGGGAAGTACTTGAGGATGTCGATGTCGGCGTAGTTCAGAGCCTGACCGAGTCCATTCAGGATTCCGATCGACAGCGCGAAGAAGCCGAGATAGACCATCCACCGGATGGCTGTGCGATGCGACTCCGGGAGCTGGAACCCTTCCGGGCTCGCCACGACAGGCGTATTCATGCTCCACCCTCCGAGCTGTCGGCTTCGCTGGCTTCAACGATCACCCTTCCATACATGAGATGGTGACCGGCTCCGCAGTATTCGTGACAGATGATGAGATGCTCTCCGGGGGTGCGGAAGGTATAGGTGAAGCGGGTCACCTGTCCGGGGATCAGCATCACGTTCACCCGCGTCCCCTCCACATGGAATCCGTGAATCACATCGGTGGAGGTGCCGATGAAGGTGACTTCGGCGCCCTCAGGCACGCGGATCTCGGAGGGCTGGAAGGCCCATGCCATCCCCAGAACGACCGCTTCGTACTGCCTGGGGCCGGTCTGCCTGACTCCAGGACTGTCGAAGGGCGGGGTGGTGCGAACATCCGCCGGAACGATCTCGAGGTCACGATCCGGAAGGTGCATTCCCATGGCGAACGCGGAATAGAACAGCGCAAACAGGAACACGAGAAGCATCGCGCCCGAAAGCGCCAGAAAGAGCTTCTCCATCTTGGCGGGGGTCATCGGGTCACCTCCCCAGGAAGTCGATGTAGATCGCACCCCACATCCCGGCGAGCGCCATGATGTAGATCATCAGGACGAAGAGCGTACCCACCGGAGGCGGGAGTTCGTCGTCGGACTCGGTGGTGTTCGAAGAGTGCTCGGATTCCACGGGCAGGTCTCCTGTTCGAGTGAACGCGCGGAAGCGCAGGCGAGCGGATCAATCGCGTCCGAAGACGGACTCGAGATATCGGGCGAGAAGCCAGGCCAGGCCGAAGAAGACCCCCGCCAGTGCGATGGCGAGGAGGAACCTTCCACCGTCCACCGGGGCACCGGCCAGAAATTCGGAAAGGGTATACCACACGAAGAGCGTGGTAGCCGCTCCCACAACGAAGAAGATGGAGAGCACGGCGGCCAGCTTGCCCGTTGACACGGGTGGGTTCGTCATATCTTCGCTCCTGGAAGTGAGTCCGATCGGCTCCCGACCGGTTGCGAATGTCCGGCCGCGTTCGGGCAAGAGGCGTGCCGATCGGGAAAGTTCAGGATTCAGGCCATTATGCCAGGATTCACGGCGAATCGAAACCTTTCGATGCATGCGAACCCTGCCTTCCGGGAGGGCGCCCCGAGACCCTTCGTCTCATCGTCAAAGGGGGGCACGGGACATTCTAACCCGGCCCGGACTGCGTCTCCCGGGTCGCCTTGCGCCCCCCTTCCCCCGGCGGCAACTTCCGAGGGTCTGCAGCCTGGGGAATCGGGCTGACTCGCATACCTTTCCCGGCGCACGTCCGCGCCCTTGGGGCTCCTTTGGTCGAATCCACCTCCGAATCCCGCATGCGGACCTATTTCGAGGTCACCAAGCCCCGGATCGCCGGGTTCGTGATGATTACCGCGGGCGTGGCCTATTACGTGGCCTCAGGCGGGAATGCGGACTACCTTCCGATGTTCCACACCCTCCTGGGTTCCGTGCTCGCGACCGGTGGGGCGCTCGCTCTCAACCAGTATCTCGAGCGCGATGTCGATGGGGTGATGAAGCGAACTCAGACCCGACCCATCCCCTCGGGTCGACTCGCTCCCCGCGAGGTCCTGATCCTGGGGGTGTTCCTGATCCTGGCGGGAGTCGGCTACCTCTGGGCCACCGTGGGATGGCTGCCCGCAGCGATCACCCTGGCATCCGCGGTCGCCTACGACTTCGTGTACACTCCGCTCAAACCACGCTCCTACATGGCCACCTTTGCGGGAGCGATCCCGGGGGCGATGCCCGCCCTCATCGGGTGGAGCGCGGCTACCGGAACGGTTTCCCTCGGGGCCTGGGTGCTCTTCGGAATCGCCTTCCTCTGGCAGATCCCCCACGTCCTGGCGCTCGCCTGGCTCCTGCGGGATGACTACCGGCTCGCGGGATTCCTCATGACGCCGCCCGCCGATCCCGAAGGGAAGGTGATCGGCAGGCAGATGATCCTCTACGCGACGATCCTCCTTCCGGCGAGCCTCGCACCGACCTTCCTTGGACTCACCGGAACCATCTACCTGGTCGGGGCCCTGATCCTCGGCATGATCCTCCTCTGGTGGTCCGCCCTCGCGTGGCGGGAGATGACCACGGAGCGGGTTCGCCGGGTCTTCCTCGGATCGCTTGCCTATCAGCCCCTGCTTCTGGGACTGATGCTGATCGATACAGTGCGGGTCTGACCCGAATGGGGTTCCGGAACCCGCCTTCTCGCACCTCGGAGCTGTCGCATGGTCCTTCCACTTCTTCTGAGCGCGCTCGTTTTCGCTTCGCCCCAGACTTCGACGGATGCAAGGGCCGACACGGTTCGGACGGTGGTATCCGCCACCCCGATCGGAGCTGACTGGATGCCGGGACGCGCTGACGATCGCCCTCGCGCGCGCGATCTGGGGATCCGGATCGGGATCTTCGAGTCCGGGGAACTGAATGCCATAACCGATGTCGACGGGGTCCGGGTCGGTCAGGTGACGGTGTGGGAGGGTGAGGAGATCCGGACCGGGGTCACCGCCGTCCTTCCACACGCCGGGAACCTCTACCGCGAACGGGTGCCCGCCGCGATCCATGTTGGGAACGGGTACGGGAAACTCGTGGGGATCACCCAGGTGAGTGAGCTCGGGGAGCTCGAAACCCCCGTCCTTCTCACCTGCACCCTCTGCGTCTGGCAGGCGGCGGATGCGATGGTCGACTGGCTCCTCCGGCAGCCGGGGATGGAGGGTGTGCGTTCCATCAACCCGGTGGTGGGGGAAACGAACGACGGGGGGCTGAGTGACATCCGTGCCCGACCGATCCGCGCCGAACATGTGGTGCGCGCGCTGGAAGGCGCCTCCGGGGGTGCGGTTGAGGAAGGGGCCGTAGGCGCCGGGACCGGAACGCAGGCCTTCGGATGGAAGGGAGGAATCGGAACGGCGTCGCGGGTTCTCCCGGTTTCCCTGGGTGGCTACCGGGTGGGGGTACTCGTTCAGTCCAACTTTGGCGGGATCCTGACGATCGACGGAGCGCCGGTCGGTGAGGAACTGGGCCGGCACTCCTTCCGGGGCAACCTCGGTTCGGACGATGGCGACGGCTCGATCATGATCGTGGTCGCGACCGACGCCCCCCTCTCGGACCGGAATCTCGGGCGGCTCGCGTCCCGCGCCATGATGGGACTCGGTCGCACGGGCTCATTCGCCGGGAACGGCTCGGGGGACTACGTCATCGCGTTCTCGACCGCCGAGGGGGTGCGGCGGGTGGCCGGGAGCGCGATTCCCACCGTCGAAGATCTCCCGAATGCGGGCACCTCCGCCCTCTTCCAGGCCGTGGTGGAATCCGTGGAAGAGGCCGTGGTGAACTCACTCCTCAGGGCGGTAACCGTCCAGGGAGCCGGGGGCTCGGTGGCGGAGGCGCTACCTCTCCCGGAGACGATCGAGGTGCTTCGGCGGTATGGGGTGGTGCGGTAGGGGTGAGAATCAGGGCTTCGCCCCCTCCCCCCCCTCCGGACTCCACGCCTCCCGCCACGCATCCTTCCAGCGGTCATACCGGACGGCAGTCACGCCCCCGCGCGCGAGGACGTCCAGCCCGTCCGCGTTCCGGTAGGGGACGCGGTAGTAGAGGAATTCCACATTCGCCTGCACGATCAGCTTGGCGCACATGACGCACGGTGAGGCCGTGACGAAGACGACCTTCCCCCGGAGCTGACCGGGCGCCTTCACCAGCGCGTTCATCTCGGAGTGGATGCAGCCGCATGCCCCCGGCACCGGAGAGTCGCAGTCGTTCGGAAAGCCGCGGGCGTTCCCATTGTAGCCGATCGCCACCACGTTCTCGAGCGTGGCATCGGTGATGACGGTGCCCACCCGGAGGCGCCGGCATGTACTCCGCTTCGCAAGCTCTTCCGCCATCCTCATGTAGACTTCGAAGAGGGGTGGGCGGTCGAGTGGCTGGGGGGCCGCACCAGGCGCTCCCTCAACCTCCTCGAGGTTCAGCGGATGGGTATTTCCGGGAATCAGGTCCTTCGCCCGCGTGTGCATCCGGGGAAGCTAGGCCTGAGGCCGAAACGGGGCGAGGGGTGACAGATGGGAACCTGCGGGGTACGATTCCCGATCGGCCCCGGACGGGGAGGTGGTGAACCCCGCTGCTCCGGCTTCTTCCATGAACACGCGTCCGGACCTCATGATGACCCCGCCTCCTCTCGCCAACCGCCTTCCCTCCCCGTTCCTGCTCGCGGGCTTCCTTCTCACCATCTCTTTCACCTCCGCTGCGGCACAGTGGGGGGACGACCCCTTCGGTCCGCGGGTGGAGGGACCCTCGATCCTCACCCTTCTCCCCTCGTTCGATCGGGTGATCGAGGGCGAAACTCAGGCGGAAGGCACTCTGGGCGTCGCCGACTATGTCACGGCCGCAGGGCAGCCGGTTCAGGCCTGGGACTATCGGTCGGTCGGGGGTGAGACCATGACCTTCGATCTCGTCTCCGAGGCCTTCGATGCGTTTCTCTTCCTCGTGGGAGAGGGGGAGGGGGAGGAGGGGTGGCCCGTGCAGGATGACGACTCGGGCGGTGGCTGTCACGCCCGGATCACGCATACCTTCCCGGTGGAGGGCGGGGTGTACCGCATCGTCGTGAGCACGGTGGGCTGGGGCGAGATCGGTGACTTCACCCTGCATGCGCGAAGCGATCCACCCCCGCCGATGGACGACAGTTGCAGCCGGTTCCCGGACGATTTCGGGGAATGGGACGAAGTCGATATCGACCTTCCAGAAGGCTTCTCCGCGCAGGGACGCCGAATCTCCATGCCGGGTGAGGTCGTCGGCACCCTGTCCCTCTCGGCTTCCCCGCTCCGGCTCCGCAACTCGGCCATCGAGGGGTGGGAGTTGAACCTCGAGGCGGGTCAGACGGTGGTGATCGATCTCGAGTCCGAGGACTTCGATACCTACCTCTATCTGGTGGGCCCCGGGCTCGAGGCCGAAGCCGCATTCCAGGACGACGACGGCGGAGAGGATCTGAACAGCCGCATCCGGTTCACCGCCGAAGTGGCGGGGAGCTTCCTCATCGTGGTTTCGTCGTTCGGGGAGGAAGAGGGGGAATACCGGCTCAGGGTCACGACCGTCCCCACGGCGCCTGCGCCGGGCTGAAGGGGTGCTGGAGGGGGCGCGCCCCCTCCAGCAGCCTAGGCCATGGCCGAAGCCCGTGCCTTGTCGTCCTTCCGCCTGCGGTTCGAGTCCAGCTCGCGCTTCCGGAGCCGGATCGAGGAAGGCGTGATCTCGATGAGTTCGTCGTCGGAGATGAACTCGAGCGCCAGCTCCAGGGTGAGCTGACGCGGAGGCTCCAGCTTCACGTTCTCATCCGAGCCGGCGGCCCGCATGTTCGTGAGCTTCTTGCCCTTGCACACGTTCACATCCAGATCGCCGGGGCGGACGTGCTCGCCCACGATCATTCCGGGATAGACCGACACCCCGGCGCCGACGAACATCGTGGACCGCTCCTGCAGGTTGAACAGGGCAAAGGCGACGGTTTCGCCCTGCCGATCCGCTACGAGCACGCCCTTCTTCCGTCCCTGTATTCCACCCGCGATGGGACCGTACTCGAGGAAGTGGTGGTTGAGCACCCCTTCTCCCCGTGTATCAGTGAGGAACTCGGAGCGATATCCGAAGAGCCCACGAGCCGGGATCCGGAAGCGGAGACGGGTCGTTCCCTGAGCGGAAGGCCGCATGTCGAGGAGCTCGCCCCGTCGCGGTCCGAGCTTCTCCATCACGATCCCCACCGCCGAGTCGGGGATGTCGATCATGACCTCTTCGTACGGCTCGAGCCGGGTCCCGTCTTCCCCGCGCTTCTCGATCACCCGGGGGCGCGACACCTGGAACTCGTACCCTTCCCGACGCATCGTCTCCATCAGGATGGAAAGGTGCAGCTCGCCCCGTCCCGAGACCTGGAAGGTATCAGTCTGTGCGGTATCCTCGACCCGGAGCGCCACGTTGCGCTCCAGCTCCCGAAAGAGCCGCTCCCGGAGCTGCCGCGTGGTCACGAACTTCCCCACGAGCCCGGCGAAGGGGGAGTTGTTGACCGTGAAGTCCACCGAGAGGGTGGGTTCTTCCACCTTGATGCCCCGGAGGCGATCACGCGTCTCGGGATCGGTGAGCGTCTGGCCGATATCCACATCCTCGAGCCCCGCCAGGGCAACGATGTCGCCAGCGAACGCTGAAGTGACTTCCACCCGGTCGAGGCCGCTGAAGGAATACAGCCTGGTCACGCGGGAACGTCGAGCCTCGCCCTCGTCCACTGGACCCGGATCGCCGAAGGGGAGGAGCGTGATGCTGTCTCCCACCGAAACCGTGCCCTTTTCGATGCGCCCGATCGCGATTCGGCCCACATAGCTCGAGTGATCGAGCGTCGAAACGAGCATCTGGAACGGGGCGTCGACGTCGGCCGCCGCCTCCGGCACGTGATCCAGGATCGACTGGAAGAGGGGGGTGAGATCGCCCCCGATTTCCCCCAGCTTCGTCGAGGCCCACCCGTCGAGGCCGGAGGCATAAAGAAACGGGGCGTCGAGCTGAGTGTTCGAAGCCTCGAGCTCCATGAAGAGCTCAAGAACCTCATCGTGCACCTCGGCGGCGCGGCTCGCTGGCCGGTCCACCTTGTTCACGACCACCACCGGCATGTGTCCGAGCTCGAGCGCCTTCCGCGTCACGAAGCGCGTCTGGGGCATGGGCCCCTCGACGGCATCCACCAGGAGGAGCACCCCGTCCACCATGCGGAGGATGCGCTCCACCTCACCCCCGAAATCCGCGTGCCCGGGGGTATCGACGATGTTGATCTTCACGCCCTCCCAGACCACCGCCGTGTTCTTCGCGAGAATCGTGATCCCGCGCTCCCGCTCGAGGGGGTTTGAATCCATGACGCGATCCTGAACGGCCTGGTTGTCCCGGAAGACCCCGGCCTGACGGAGCATCTTGTCAACGAGGGTGGTCTTTCCGTGATCGACGTGCGCGATGATGGCGATATTGCGTATCTTCATGGTTCTGCTCGACGGGGCCCGGCTTTGAAATGGTTGTGCGCTTCTCTACAGGACAGCCGTTAAAGATAACGGAATCCCATCGTTGACTGGAGTCGGGCCCGGCTCCACCCAGCACATGACCCGCTCGACCCTCTACTCGGAGCTCGTTTCATGATCCTCAAGCGGTTCTACGACGAACTCCTGGCGCAGGCATCCTACATGATCGGATGCCAGTCGACGGGGGAAGCTCTCGTTCTCGATCCCGGCCGGGATCCGGAGATCTACCTTCAGGCCGCGAGGAGCGAGGGGCTCCGGATCACGCACGTCACGGAAACCCATATCCACGCCGACTTCGTGTCCGGGTCGAGGGAGCTGGCGGCTGCTGCCGGTGCTCAGATCTACCTTTCCGCGGAGGGAGGAAGGGACTGGCAGTATGGGTTCGCGGAAGCGGACGGCGCCGAGCTGCTGAAGGACGGCGACGAGATCCGGATCGGGGAGATTCGAATCAGGGTCATGCATACACCGGGGCACACGCCCGAACACCTTGCCTTCATCGTGACGGATACCGCCGTCGCGGACCGTCCGATGGGAGCCGTCACCGGGGATTTTCTCTTCGTCGGAGATGTGGGACGCCCCGACCTTCTCGAGAAGGCAGCGGGACTCCAGGGCACGATGGAAAGCGGGGCGCGAGACCTCTTCCGGAGTCTCCAGCGCTTCGGGAAGCTGGAAGACTGGATTCAGATCTGGCCGGGGCATGGGGCCGGATCGGCATGTGGGAAGGGACTCGGAGCGGTCCCGACCTCCACGCTGGGCTATGAACGACTCTTCAACTGGGCATTCTCACACGACGACGAAGAGAGCTTCGTGAAGGCCGTTCTCGAAGGGCAGCCGGATCCCCCTCGCTACTTTGCCGAGATGAAGCGGATCAACCGGGATGGCCCGCGGATCCTGGGGAAGGCTCCGCCTCCGCCGAAGCTGGACCCCGGCTCGGTGGGGGAATGGCTGGCCGATTCCGAAGTGGTGGTGGTGGACACCCGACTCGAGGCCGCATTCACAGGGGGGCATATACCCGGCACGCTGAACATCCCGAAGAACCGGAGCTTCACGGCCAACGCCGGGTGGCTTCTTCCCTATTCGAAGGACCTCATCCTCATCGTTGATGGAGAGGAAGCGGGGGTGGAGGTGGTCCGCGGTCTCACTTCGATCGGGCTGGACCGGATTCGCGGGCTCCTGCCGACTTCCGCCATCGCGGAGTGGGCGCGCTCGGGGCACCGGCTGGAGACCGTGGGGCGCATCACCCCGGAGGAACTGGAAGACCGGCGGGCCAGCGAACCCGTCACCCTTCTGGACGTCCGATGGCAGAACGAGTGGGACGCCGGGCACATTCCGGGGGCGATTCACGTTCCGATGGGATACCTGGAGGAAGGATTGTCCCGGATTCCGGAAACCCGCCCCGTGGTGCTCGCCTGCGCGAGCGGCGCCCGGAGCGCGGTTTCGGCCGGGGTGCTGCAGCGGCTCGGAGTGAAGGAGGTCATCAATCTGGAGGGAGGGTTCAACCGCTGGAAGGCGGAGGGGCGGCCGGTGGACGTGGAACAGCCGGAGGGGTGACCCAGAGTCGCGATGAGAGGGGGTTACCCGTCTCCCGCTTCCATCCTCCAGAACGCGATTCCCGAGGCCTGCTGGCCGACGGCCACGGAGGCCACCCTCTCATAGGTCGCCAGGTCGAAGACGTCGACCTTCCCGGGCTCGTCTCCGATCCCTTCCACACTCACGAAGGCGAAGCGGGAATCCGGGGACAGCGCCACCCCGTGCACGACCCGGGTGGACGTCTCGGTGCGGCCTGCCGTCTCTCCGCGATCCAGATCGATGAACTCGACGCCGTGTCCCTGCTTGAGCGTCACCACCAGGAGTCGGCCGTCCGGTGTGATGTCCAGGTTGTAGGGGCCGCGCCCGGTTCGGAACCGGCGGAGTGGTGCCCAGCTTTCGACATCGACCTCGAGGACGTAGTCCCCCCGGTTGCAGGCCACGTAGAGCCTGGCCCCGGTCGGCTCGGGCTGGACCCAGGTGGGAGAGCACACAGCCTCGTAGTGCATCTCATGGCCGGCATGGGGTCCATCCGGATCGTGCGGACCCCGATCATCAGGTGAGAGGGTACGTTCTGCGCCGCTCGAGAGATGCATGCGCCGGGACACTCCCATCTGCGCGAGATCGATTTCCACGAGCTGATCGTCCATCATGCAGACCGAATGGTGCAGGCCCCCTCCCGGAAGGAATCGGCTCCCATGCGGCATGGTGCAGGTTTCGATTCGGGCGAGTTCCACGAGATCGGGGAGGAAGAGGATCGAGATCGACGACGGCACCATCTCGCCGTGGAGGTTGAAGTTCGCGACCCCCGCGAAGCGCCCGTCCGGGGAAACCCCCACACTGGCCGGAAAACGACCCAGGTCGACGGGCCCGGCGAGCAGGCGACCCGACTCCGGCTCGACCCTCCAGAGCTTCCCGTCGGGCAGACCGTGTCCCGTGGTCATGAGTACGGCCCCGCCGCCCGGTTCCACTGCGACCCCGTGCGGCGCCTCGGACTCGGTGAAGCGCTCGGGAACGTGAGACTGTTCGTAGAGGTCGGCGACGGAGAGTGAGCGCTCCAGCACGCCGCCGTCTGGACCGAACCGGACGATGTGGAGGAAATCGGCCGACTCGGATCCGACGACGACGCGATAGATCGGGGTCGGGGGGGCGGCGGCCCGGAGAACATCGCCCGCCCCGGCATGGATGAGCGCGGTGGACGGGTGCAGCCCCACTCCCCCTGCCAGAACGAGACAGAGAAGCGCCCGCGTCACGGAATCGGCTGCTCCCTCGGGAGAAGCCGGGCGGACCAGAGCCCGGAGTTCGCATCCGACACGAAGATGTTCCCCTTGAAGGGCATGGCGCTCCAGGTTGTGGGGGCGTTCGCCACGTATCCGATCGGATCGTTCGGCTTGAAGACGGCGATCTCGCGCCCCTGCGTGTACAGGTTCCCCATTAGGAGGCCGGAGACATCCACCACTCGCAGCCCACCTTCGTAGTAGGCCTGATAGAGGACGTCATCCTCCACCCAGATGTTGTGTGTTCCGTACTCCGGAACGTGGTAGCGAGCCACCTTGCGGGGGTTCTCGGGGTCGGTGAAGTCCACGATGTGAATGTAGCCGGCGGTATTGCGAGGAGTGCCGGACCCGGGGACCTCCGGATCCCAGGGAGCCCGGTTGGTTCCTCCCTCGAGGGCGAACCCCCGTCGCCCGATGACCTCATCCCCGGCGAAGATGTAGAACCGCCCGGTGGATTCCTGATAGTAGGGGAAGACCGCGTGGGTGTTGCCCCCGGGAAGGGGATGAGTCGTAACGACCACCGGGTTTTCAGGTGATCCTCCCCAGCGCCCATTCCCGACATCGGTCATGACGACCCCCGTTCGCCACTCGGCCGAGTATGCAATCCCGTCATGGACCCAGACGTCGTGGATCCGGGACCCAGGGAGGTTGACCTCTCCCACGGTCCGCGGGTTCCGGATGTCGGCCATGTCCACGATGAGGTACTTCTCGCCGGCCGAGAGGACGTACAGGTAGTCATCCATGGGGAAGGCATTGTGGACCCCTCCCGTCAGCCCCTCGTCGAACTCGGTGGCGATCTCGGGGCGGCGGGGGTCAGAGAGGTCGATGATGACGACTCCGTTGCGGCGGTTGGATGCCCCCTCACGGGTGAGACTCGCATAGCGCCCATCCGGCGAGACCTTCACGTCGTTCACCGTCCGTGCATCCACCTGGATCGAATCCACGAGGACGATGCTCTGTGGCTCCGTGACATCCCAGAAATAGGTGAACCCGTCCGATCCCCAGGTCCCGGTCACGGCATAGTCCCGCCCGTCCAGCCCTTCCCAGACCCAGAAATCCGAAGTGCGGCGGTGCGACATCCGTCCCTGTCCCAGCACCTCCAGGCGCTGCACCACGTCGCGGCCGGTGATCTTGACGGTCGCGAAGCCGGAGAGTGGACCGGCAGAAGCCCAGACGGTATAGACCCCCGGCCACTCCGCCACGAATCGCCCACCTTCCACGATCGCCGTCGCGCCCGGCACCCCGATCGTGTCATCGGGCACGTAGGTATAGCTCCACACGAGGGGGAGGTCGGAAACCGCAGCTCCGTCGGCGGTCGTCGCAAGCGCGTCGAAGAGAACCACGTCACCGGTCCGGGCGAATTCCGTGCTCCCGTCGACCGTCAGACGCTCGGCGGGGAGCGGTTCGATCCGCTCGACGCGCTCGCCGCGTACGCCGTCCACCTCCGCGATGATACGCACCTCGCCGGGGGTGAGCGCGCTGACTCTCCCGAAGCGGTCCACCGTCGCGATCGAGGGGTTGGAAGTGGTCCAGTTCACTGTAGCCCCTCTCCGAACGGAACCGTCCAGGTGCCACCCGGTCGCCCGGTAACGGACATGGGTGCGGGCATAGAGTCGCCCCTCTACGGGCTCGATCTCGACCCGATCGATGCTCGGCCAGGTGACGTCTACAGGAATGACGAGACTCGGACCCGGTCCCTGGGAGTCCGGTCCGGGAAGGAGCGTGACCACGATCGAGTGCTCCCCGACATCGAGTCCGATCGCGATCCGCCCCGCATCTCCCACATCCACCGCAACCCCGGCCCGGCTCCCCCGCACGAGAAGCTCCGCTTCCAGAGGCCGACCTTCGGCATCGAGCGCCTGCACCGAGAAGGGCACCACCTCCCCCACACGGAGCACGAGGCGCTCGGGTTGCGAGACGATGCGCTGGACTGCGGTCTCCTGCGCTGCCGCCGGTGACCCGAAGGGAAGCAGCATGAACAGAGTGACCGCGGGGAGGCCGCGAGCCTTCCGTGGTCGAGAGGGGTCATGTGGCATCGGAGTCGCTCCGGAAGAGATTGGGATCGGGGGGTGAATCGAAAGGAATGGGGAGGAGAGAGTGAGGCAAGATCCAGCTCCGCGGCGATCCTCTCTCCGGCTCACATACCTCGAAGATCGGCCCGCGCCAGGTGGCGTCGCGCACCGATCCAGAACAGGGCGTATCCGCCTGAACTCAGCCCAGTCCCCCGCGTACGACCCCGCGGGTCTCCCGCGCAGCGACCGTGGCTGCCACGATCGCGGACGCGAGTGCGAAGCTCCCTCCCACCCGCAGGAAGACCGGTGCCAGTGCGCCCGGTGCGCCGAAGCCCTCGGGCACCACG
>JBGTMU010000334.1:0-107688 GCA_041743405.1 Longimicrobiales bacterium
TCGCTCAACGGATAAAAGGTACGCCGGGGATAACAGGCTTATCGCCCCCGAGAGTTCACATCGACGGGGCGGTTTGGCACCTCGATGTCGGCTTATCACATCCTGGGGCTGGAGAAGGTCCCAAGGGTCGGGCTGTTCGCCCGTTAAAGTGGTACATGAGCTGGGTTCAGAACGTCGTGAGACAGTTCGGTCTGTATCCGTCGTGGGCGCAGGAGTGTTGAGAGGAGCCATCCCTAGTACGAGAGGACCGGGATGGACCGACCGCTCGTGTACCGGTTGTCCCGCCAGGGGCATCGCCGGGTCGCGACGTCGGGACGGGATAACCGCTGAAAGCATCTAAGTGGGAAGCCCACCTCAAGATGAACACTCCCGGAGCTTAAAGCTCCCGGAAGGGGCGTAGGAGACTACTACGTTGATAGGCGGCAGGTGGAAGCGTGGCAACACGTGCAGCCGAGCCGTACTAATCCCCCGAGAGGCTTGACCGGCTTCCTTTCCGGAAGTCCGGACTCCGATTTCCAATCAGAAAAACGTCGCACACCGAAAAGGGGGAAGCGCGGCCGGGCAACCGGAAGCGGCGAACCCTTGACGAATGCACGCCGGGACACCCCGGGGCTTACAAGCTCCGGTGCGTTCCATCCGATGGTGCACCCATCCCACACTCCCGATCCTTCATGAAATACTGGTCGGTGGCTCTAGCGCGGGGGACACACCCGTTCCCATCCCGAACACGGCCGTTAAGCCCCGCAGCGCGGATGGTACTGCCGAGGAGACTCGGTGGGAGAGTACGTCGCCGCCGACCTTTCATTCCGATTCGCCCCCCTGCCCGTTTACACGCGGCAGGGGGGCGTTTCGCGTTGGAGGGGGAGAGCGTGCTCGGTTCCCCACATCCCAGCTACGCGGTATCATTGACCATGTCAGATACAGGCAACGAGTCAGATACAGTCCACGGACACACCCGGTGCGGGTATGTCACCCTGATGGGTGCCCCCAATGCGGGGAAATCGACCTTGATGAACGCCCTGGTCGGCGAGCAGCTGTCGATCGTCACGGCCAAGGCGCAGACCACCTGGGCTCGTGTGACGGGGATCCTGACGGAGGAGGATTCCCAGATTGTATTCCTCGACACACCCGGGATCCTCGAGCCGCGGGATCTCCTGCACCGTTCGCTCCTGATCACCGCGAACCAGGCACTCGAGGACGCGGACCTCCTGGTGATGGTAGTCGATGGCGCCGAACTGCCGGGGGAAGCCGAACGGGCGCGGCTCATGGGGTACCGGGAGCGGAGCCGAGCTCCGCTGATCGTGGCCTTGAACAAGACGGACCGGATGGCTGCCGAGCGCGTCAGGGAGGGTGTGGATTGGGCCGAGCAACGGCTCGGGGCCACGGTGGTTCACCCGGTCTCGGCTCTGACGGGAGAGGGGATTCCCGACCTTCTGGCCGCGATTCGCGCCCGCTTGCCAGAAGGCCCGTTTCTGTATCCGGAGGATGAGATCGCTGCAGAACCGGTGCGGTTCTTTGCCGCCGAGCTGGTCCGCGAGACGATCCTGGAGCTGTTCCAGGATGAGGTTCCGTACTCGGTGTTCTGTCAGGTCGAAGAGTTTCGCGAGGGCGGGGAACGCACCTACATTCAGGTGAACGTCTATGTGGAACGGCCTTCCCAGAAGGGAATCCTGATCGGGGAGGGAGGCCGGGCCATCCGCGAACTGGGCATCGCTGCCCGCAGGAAGCTGGAGCACTTCCTCGGTGGACCGGTGTATCTGGACCTCTGGGTGAAAGTGTTGCCGAAGTGGCGGAAGAAGCGTGCTGAGCTCCGCCGCCTCGGGTTGCCCGTGCCCACCGAAACGAAGCCATCCCCCTGAGACGGTAGACCCGGTGAATCTGACGCCTTTCCGATCGCTTGCCCCATTCCTCGGGGTTCTCCTTGCCGTCTCGGTACAGGCGCAGCAGTCGACCCGAACGCCCCCCGTCCTGCGGGCGGATGTCGGTGTAGTGGCGGCGCAGGAAGATGGCGGACCGAGGGATGAAGGGGCGCTTTTCCTGCTGCTTCCCGTCGGAGCGCAGGGGGTGGCGCTCGGACGCGCCATGACTGGACTCACCACCTCGGAAGGTGCCTTCTGGAACCCCGCGGGACTCGCACGGGTCGGAAGCTCGCGGTTCGTACTCTTCAGGGGAGAGCACGTCGCGGGCGAGGCTACGGGTTTCTCGGCCGTCATGGCCAGTCCGACCCTCGGGGCGCTCGGAATCTCATACGGGCTTCTGGACTTCGGCACGCAGGCCACTACGGACGGCTCCGGGAACCCGGTGGGCTCCTTCACCGTACGCGGCCATCAGGGCATCTTCTCGGGAGCCGCCATCCTGTCCTCCCAGGTGACTCTGGGCGCGAGCTTCAAGTTGATCCAGTTCAGTCAGAGATGCCGCGGCCAGTGTCCGGACGGCGGGATCAGCGCCTCCTCTTACGCGGGGGACCTGGGCATCCAGTTCAGGCCCTACGCCGGGTGGCCGCTTCATCTCGGGGCGATGGTGGCCCATGTGGGCCCCGCACTGACGATGGACGAGGTCGACCAGACGGAATCTCTCCCCGCACGATACCGGATCGCGGCAGGCTACGACGCCCCGATCGCGCTTCTCATGGATGAGGAGATATCGCTTCGGGTGTTCGTGGAGATGGAGGACAGACTCCGGGACCCGGGAACGCCTTCCTTCTATCTCGGATCCGAGGTCACGGCAGGTGCTACGGATCAGCTCTATCTCCGCGGCGGATACATCTTCGAGAATCGCAATCAGACGGACGGAGCTGCATTGGGGCTGGGCTTCCGCTATGAGAGATTCGAATTCGGAATCGCACGATCCCTTGCGAGGGGCGGCCCTTCCCCTGATCAGGAACCTGTGCACCTCTCGCTTGGAGTGTCGTTCGAGTGAACACCCCGCCGCTTCCCACGCTTTCCGAAGTCCTCAAGGTCCTTCAGGATTCCCCCCGCGGGCCGATGAAGGCGAAAGAGCTGGCCCAGGCGCTCCGAGTGCCGACAGAGCGGTATCGCGCGTTCAAGTCATTCCTCCGAGATCTCGAGCAGTCGGGTGAACTCTATCGGACCCGGAAGAGCCGCTACGCGGTTCCAGGGAAGATCAATCTCACCGTTGGGGTCCTGAAGCTGATCCGTGCGGGAGACGCCTTCCTCAATACCGAAGGAGAGGGAGGCGATGTGTTCGTGCCGTCGCAGAACCTTGAATCGGCGATGGACGGGGATCGCGTTGCAGTCCGGATCGAGTCGCATCCGAAGGGGAGGGCCCCGGTAGGACGAGTGGTCAAGGTTCTCGACAGGGCGCGTGAGACGGTCGTGGGAACCTTCCATCGCAACCGGTCGTTCGGGTTCGTGCGCCCGCTGGACTCTCGCATCCCTCGGGATATTCTCGTGCCGGCCGGGAAGGACGAGGGGGCCGGGGACGGCGATGTCGTTGTCGTCCGGATCGAGCAGTACGGGAGTCGATCGCTCAATTCCAGCGGATCGATCGAGCGGATCCTGGGCCCCATGGATGAGCCCGGCGTGGATGTCCTCGCCGTGCTCCATGGACACGGACTCGTCTCCGAGTTCCCGCCAGAGGTGGAGGCTGCGGCCCGGGAAGCATCGGATCTCGCGAATGAGGCGGGCGGCCACACCGATCGAAGGGCACTTCTGGTCTTCACGATCGACCCGCCCGACGCGAAGGACCACGACGATGCGCTCTCCATCTCCCACGTCAGGGAGGGCGTGTGGGAGGTTGGCGTCCACATCGCGGACGTATCCCACTTCGTGCGGCCGGGAGGGGCTCTCGATGCGGAAGCACTCGACCGCGGGTGCAGCGTGTACCTCGTGGATCAGGTGATCCCGATGCTTCCGCACGCGCTCTCGTCCGAGATGTGCTCCCTCAAGGCGGGGCACGACCGGCTGGCACTTTCTCTCTTCCTGACCCTCGACCTGCAGGGGCGCGTGCGTGATCACCGGTTCGAGCGCACCCTCATCTCCTCGCGTCATTCACTGCACTACGAGCAGGTACACGGCGTACTGGCCGGGAAGGTTTCGGTCGACCCCGAGGTCGATGACGCGATACGCACCCTCGATCGACTGGCGCGCGCGGTGCGTGCGAAGCGGAGTGCGCGTGGGTCCCTCGATTTCGATCTCCCCGAGTCGAGAGTAGTGCTCGATGACGAGGGGCGCCCCGTCGACGTCCGGAAGGTCGTGCAACTGGACTCCCATCGCCTGATCGAGGACTTCATGGTCCTTGCGAACGAGGTTGTGGCCCAGGAGGGAGTGAAGCGAAAGCTGCCGATCCCATATCGGATCCATGAACCACCTAAGCCGGACCGGATCGAGGACCTGCGCCAGTTCCTCTCTTCGCTTGGCCACGCGCTCCCGAAGGGGCCGGTGGATGGAAGAGCTCTCCAGAAGGTGCTGGACCGGGTGGAGGGCCGCCCCGAGGAAGCGCTCATCTCGACCGTGGTGCTCAGGGCAATGAACCGAGCCCGATACGACCCTGTGAACGTCGGGCATTTCGGATTGGGCTCGGAGGCCTACGCGCACTTTACGTCTCCGATCCGCCGATACCCGGACCTGGTGCTGCATCGGGTCGTGATCCGAGCCCTCGTGGAAGGGCGGCCTGTCCCGGAAGACTGGGGAGGCGAGTACCTGAAGGGGGTTTCCGAGCAGGCATCGGAGCGCGAGAAGACGGCCCAGCAGGCGGAGCGGGACTCAGTGGAAATGAAGAAGATCGAGTTCATGCGCCGACATCTCGGTGAGGACTTCTCCGGGACGATCTCGGGCGTGGTGTCCTTCGGCTTCTTCGTGGTGCTCGATGATTTCTTCGTCGAGGGGCTGGTTCATGTCAGCACGCTCAACGATGACTATTACTCCTTCCTCGAGGAAGCCTACTCGCTCGTGGGTCAGAGAACGAAGCGAAGGTTCCGACTGGGAGACCGGGTTCGGGTGCAGGTGGTGCGCGCCGACAAGGAAGAGCGGAAGATCGATTTCCTTCTTCTCGAACCCGCCAAAGGCACGAAGGCCGATTGACTTCGGAAAGCCCTCCGTATACCCTGACCCCACCACCCTTCGACCTGAGTGAATGAATGGCCGCTGAGCGCGTCCTTCTCTTCTTCGACTACGGCAAAATGGACCCCCCCGCGCTCCTCGCTGAATTTGCGAACGAGCGCGGGCTCATTCTTGTTGCTGTGGAGACTGCGGATGAAGTGATGCTCAGGGTGGGGAGGGCATTCCCGGCCTGCGTCGTGCTCGATGCCAGGCTGGCTCCGGAAGAGGCATTGGAACTCTGCGGGCGCATCAAGACGGATGCATTCACCGCCATCACGCCACTGGGAATCATTGTGGGCGGATCTCGGCCGGACTTCCCCAGCCTGGCCCTCGAGGCCGGAGCGGACGAAGTCGTGCGGGAGACGTCGTCGGATCGGGAGCAGACTCTGCGGCTCAACCTGCTTCTGAGTCGGGCTGCGCGCGACATGGCTGTGCACCCGACCACGAGACTGCCGGGGACCAACCAGATCGAGTGGGATCTGGCGCGCAGGCTCGAAAGTGGCGCGCGTTTCGCGATGTGCTACGCCGATCTCGACCATTTCAAGGAATTCAACGATCGCTACGGATACAACCGGGGGGATCGTGTGATCTTCCTCGTGTCCGTGATCCTCCGGGATCTGGTACGCGGTCTCGCCCCGGGTGGCTTCGTGGGTCACATCGGGGGGGACGACTTCCTCTTTACGGTTCCCCTCGAACATGCCGAATCCGTGTGCGACGAGGTGATCCAGCTCTTTGACGACCTGGCACCGTACCAATACTCCGAAGAAGACCGGCGCGCAGGGTATTTTCTGGGGAAAGACCGTCGCGGGAACGTGCATCGCGTTCCCATGATGACGCTCTCGATCGGAGTGGTGACGAACCAGTTCCAGGAGTTCACTCACACGGGACAGGTGAGCGAGAGGGCTGCAGAAATGAAAACGTACGCAAAGACCCTCCCGGGGTCGGTGTATGTAGTGGATCGGCGGCGGATCGGGGAGAATGAACCGGAAACCGAGGGAGAGACAACGTGAGCCCTGCTATCGGAAGCTTCCGCGTGGAGTGCCCATCCTGTGAAACCGGGTTCGATGTCGACCCGGAGAAGGTGCCGGGCGACGGGCTCCACGCCATCTGTTCGTCCTGCTGGCGGACGTTCCATGTCGCCAGCCCGGTATCGGTGGGGGGGACCGGCCCCGTCGACAGTTGGACGGGGTTCGATACCCTCGGAGAGCCTTCGGCTGATGCGGGTGGGGAGCATGAGTCGGGAAGTGCGGGAGGCGTCCCGACCGCCGGACCCGCCCGTGAAGTAGCCCCAGCCGATCCCTCACCAGCCGCCTTCGAGGACCTGTCCTCGTTCGTGAGTGACCTTTCCCTGAAGGAAGAGGAAGGGGCACCCGGACCGGACGAGTCCGGCCCGACCCTCTCCTCCGGCGCCGGGGCGTTCGGTCGTCGTGATCCGCATGACCGTGCGCGCCGACTTGCGCGTGTTCTCGTGTCGGACATGATGGCATACCACCCGGATCGGTATGCTGCTTCGATGGCGGCCGGGACACTCAAGGAGGACTTCGAGGCGGAGGTCGAACGCTCGTGGAAGGACTATGTCGACCAGGTCGGGCTTGAGCTGGCGGAGTCCACCCCCTACTTCACGGATGCCCTGAACGAAATCCTCGCAGAGGGCGATACGGTTTACTGACCCCGGGCCCCTTCGGTATATTCCCGCCCTTCCGGGTCGACTTCCCCGATCCATCGTTCTTTCCTTCTTCCGTCCTGCAGGCCGTTGCGCGCGTTGCCGCCCGGCGTTCGAGCACGGAACCCCTGCGCAGCCACGGGGTGGAGTCCAACATGAATGCCGATGCTATCCTGCGCCTCCGTGAACTCCATAACCGGGTCATCGACCTGAGGGGGTTCCTTTGACGTGGAACACAGGATCAGACAGCTCGAGGAGATGGAAGCCGCAATGGGGGACCCCGGCTTCTGGGATCGCCCCAATCAAGCGCGAGAGGTGATGGAAGGCGCGACCCGCATCCGCGGGTGGCTCGAACCCTGGAGGGCGCTGGACGCGAAGTGCGGAGAACTCGGGGAGCTGGCCGAGCTGCTGAAGGAAGAGTCGGAGCCGGAGGTGGAGGCCGACTGGCACCGGGAGGTGGACCAGCTCGAGTCAGATCTCGATGCGCTCGAGCTTCGCACGATGCTTCAGGGCGAGAACGATCATCTGGACGCCATCCTGACGGTCCACGCCGGAGCCGGAGGCACCGAATCCCAGGACTGGGCCGAGATGCTCCTTCGGATGTACCAGCGATGGGCTGAACGGAAGGGCTACTCCGTCGAACTTCTCGACACACAGCCGGGAGATGAGGCGGGCATCAAGGGTGCGAGCGTCGAGATCAAGGGGACATCGGCTTTCGGCTTCCTCAAGGCCGAAAAGGGCGTACATCGTCTCGTTCGGATCTCGCCCTTCGACTCCCAGGCCCGCAGACACACCTCATTTGCTTCGGTCTTCGTGTATCCGGTGGTAGACGACACGATCGAGATCGAGATCGACGAGGGGGATCTGAGAATCGACACGTTCCGTGCCTCGGGTGCGGGCGGGCAGCACGTCAACAAGACCGACTCGGCGATCCGGATCACGCATGAACCGACGGGGATCGTGGTGTCGTGCCAGCAGGAGCGTTCCCAGTTCAAGAACAAGGCCACGGCCATGAAGATGCTCAAGGCCGCCCTGTACGAGCGGGCGCTCCAGGAGCAGGAGAAGGAGAAGGAAGCCCTTGAGGCCACGAAAACCGACATCGGGTGGGGGAGTCAGATCCGATCCTACGTGTTCCAGCCCTACACAATGGTGAACGATCACCGGACAGAGCTGAAACTCACGGACGTGGAAGCGGTCATGGGAGGAGAACTGGATCCCTTCATCGAAGCCTTCCTCAAGAAGTTCGGAGCTCAGATTTCGGCATGACGGAAGACCTGAGTCAGCTTCTCCTGGCGCGGAGGGAGAAGCTCCGAGCGCTCGAGGAGAAGGGGATCGCTCCCTTCGCGTACCGGTTCGACCGAACCCATCGGTCCGTAGAGGCGCTCCGGGAGTTCGAGCGATCGGAGGATGCGGGCACGCTCGCGGAGGGCGGGGACGCAGCCACCGTGAGGACGGCGGGCCGGATCGTCGGGTGGCGGAGTCACGGAAAAAGCGCCTTCGCGCACATCGAGGATGAAGGGGGGCGCCTTCAGCTCTATTTCAAGAAGGACCTTCTCGGCGATGACCCGTTCTCGGACCTCGATCTTCTCGATCTGGGGGACTGGCTGGGCGTGTCGGGAGTCCTCTTCCGCACACGGACCGGAGAGGTCACGGTGCGCGTTGAGGAGTGGGAAATCCTCGCCAAGTCGCTCCGACCCCTTCCCCTGGCGAAGGAGGTCATCGACCCCGATTCAGGACATCGAGTGGTTCACTCGGGATTCGCGGACACTCAGACCCGCTATCGGCAACGCTATGCGGATCTCGCAGTGCACTCCGATGTCCGTGAGGTATTCCGGAAGCGAACCCGCCTCGTTTCGTCGATCCGGCGCTTCCTGGATGGGCGGGACTATCTCGAGGTGGAGACCCCCGTACTCCAGCCCATTTACGGGGGCGCTGCGGCACGGCCCTTCACCACGCATCACAATGCACTCGACCAGCGGCTCTACCTGAGGATCGCGGACGAACTGTATCTCAAGCGCCTGATCGTGGGCGGTTTCGAAAGGGTGTACGAGATCGGCAAGGATTTTCGGAATGAGGGGATCGATCGATCCCACAACCCTGAATTCACCATGCTCGAGTTCTATCAAGCCTTCGCGGACTATCAGGACATGATGCAGTTCGTGGAGGAGCTACTGGCGGACGTGGTCCGCGAGACGGCCGGAGGGACTGCCCTCGTCTATCAGGGTGAGTCCCTTGATTTCGCTGCGCCCTTCCGACGGCTCCCGTTCGTGGGCGCACTGTCCGAACGGCTGGGTGCGGATCCGAGGTCATTGTCTGATGAGGAACTTCGGCAGCGAGCGAAGGAGGCCGGGGAGGACGGACTGGCCGGTGCCGGTCGCGGCAAGCTCCTGGACAGACTGTTCGGGGCGCTGATCGAACCCGAGCTTCGCCAGCCCACCTTCGTCATCGACTACCCGGTCGAGCTCTCGCCGCTGGCAAAACCCTCGCGCCACGATCCTCGGCTCACTGAGCGGTTCGAGCTCTACATCGCCGGCCGGGAAATTGCCAATGCCTTCTCGGAGCTGAATGACCCGCTCGATCAGAGGGAGCGGTTCGAGGCCCAGATAGCGCTGCGCGACGCCGGTGATGACGAAACCCACCCGGTGGATGAGGACTACCTTCGAGCCATGGAATACGGCATGCCTCCTACCGGCGGCGTCGGTCTCGGAATCGACCGGTTGGCGATGCTGGTCACCGATCAACCTTCCATCCGGGACGTGATTCTCTTTCCGACCCTCCGCCCGGAGGAGGGTCGAGACGGGTGACGGCCCTCTCCTGGTTCGTTGCGCGCAGGTATCTGGCATCCCGCAAGAAAGGCCGGTTCCTTTCGTTCATCACCTGGATCGCCCTTGGCGGAATTACCGTCGGAGTCACGGCGCTGATCGTCGTGCTCGGGGTCATGAATGGCATGCAGGAGGAGCTCAGGGGGAAGATTCTCGGTTCGACACCTCACATCATGGTGCTCGAGACCGGGCCAGCACTGAGAATGAACGACTGGCGGCGGGTTGCAGATTCGGTCCGTGCCTTCGCAGAAGTGCAGGCCGTAGCCCCCTTCGCCCTCTCCAAGGTCGTGCTGCTGCGCGGGTCCGAGTATGCGCAGGCCGCCGATCTCTACGGCGTGGCTCTCGATCGGGCGGATTCTGCGTCCGTGACGGAGATGGAGGCGGACATCCGCCGGGGAATCCATTCCCTGGGTCCCACGGATTCGGGCCTTCCCCCCGTCGTCCTCGGAATTCGACTCGCCGAGCGGATGGGGATTTTCGAAGGAGACTCGATTCTCGTGTTCTCCCTCGAGAATGTCGGCACCGATCCCTTCGGATCGCTCCGCCCTGCGGTCAGGCAGTTCGAGGTCACCGGCACCTTCATGACCGGAATGTACGAGTACGACCTCAACAACATGTACGCTCCGATCGAGATGGTTCAGAGTCTTCTGGGAATCGCGGATCGCGATCAGGTTTCGGGGCTCGGGGTCCGGATCGCGGATCCGTGGGAGGCGACCGCGGTCGGAGAGTCCATCCGCGACCGGCTGGGATACCGCTACTATGTCGAGAGCTGGATTACGACCAACCAGTCCCTTTTCGCCGCACTCCAGCTCGAAAAGCTGGCGATGGGGCTGATCCTCTTTCTGATTGTTCTCGTGGCCGCCTTCAACATCGTGAGTACGCTCGTGATGGTGGTGGTGGACCGGACAACCGAGATCGGAATCCTCAAGGCGATGGGGATGAGTGACGGTCAGGTCATGCGGGTATTCGTTCTCCAGGGCGTTGTGATCGGCGCCCTCGGTACCCTTCTCGGGACCGGGCTCGGACTGCTTCTTTCGTGGGCTCTTCACACGTTCGAACTCATCCAGATTCCCCCCGACGTGTACTTCATCGATCGCCTTCCGATCTCGGTTCACGTCTCCGACGTGCTGATGATCATCGGAGTGAGTCTGCTGATCTCACTGCTGGCCACTCTCTATCCCTCCTTCCAGGCATCCCGCCTCCAGCCCGTCGAGGCGATCAGGCATGAATGACCTCGATGCAGGCGAGGTTTTTGCCCCGGGTGCCGGCCTTCCACCTCTCGTCTGTCGAGATCTCCGGAAGTCGTATCGGCTCGGGGACCAGAGCGAACTCCATGTGCTGCAGGGGGTAAATCTGAGCGTAGGGGTTGGAGAGGCTGTGGCCGTAGTGGGGACGAGTGGATCCGGGAAGTCGACACTGCTGCATCTGCTCGGTGCGTTGGACCGTCCGACATCGGGCGAGGTCATGCTCGCCGGTGTGGCAGCGTCCGGCCTCGATTCGGAGGAAGTCGCGAGGATCCGAAATCGCCATGTGGGGTTCGTGTTCCAGTTTCATCACCTGCTCCGTGAGTTCACGGCGGTTGAAAACGTGATGATGCCGCGTCTCATTGCAGGGGACACCGCGGACGATTCCGAGTCCGACGCCCGCCGCCTTCTGGTCTCGGTGGGGCTGGGTGCGAGACTGGACCACAAGCCGTGGCAGCTCTCCGGCGGCGAGCAGCAGCGAGTGGCTGTGGCGAGGGCGCTTTCGAATCGACCGGCCGTGCTCCTGGCCGATGAACCGACCGGGAATCTGGATGCCCGCACGAGCGAGGAGCTGCACGATCTGCTGTTCCGGCTCAGGGCGGAACTGGCCCTCACCCTTGTGCTGGTGACGCATAACCCCCGGCTTGCAGAACGGGCCGATCGGGTCCTGGAGTTGAGCGAAGGGATCCTGGCCCCCCGGGATGGCTCTTGAAGCGAGGACGTTTCCATGCAGTGCCATAACTGCGGGTCGGACAAGGCAACCTTTCGGCTCACTCAGGTCGTCGATGATGAGACGCGAACGGTTCACCTCTGCGAGGCGTGTGCCGGAGAGCAGGGGATCCACGAAGCCTCCGTACCGGAGAACTTCCCGTTGAGTGACCTCCTGAGCGGACTGGGACTCGCAGGACTCTCACAGGAACCCGCGGAGAAGGGCCCCGAGAGCTGCGCATTCTGCGGCCTTACCGCCCGGGAGTTCCGGGAATCGGGGCGCCTGGGCTGCCCTCAATGCTGGAGTTCATTTGAAGTTCATCTGCGGGGACTCCTGCGAAGGGTCCATGGGAGTACGCAGCATATCGGAAAGGTCTACCTCCCACCGGATCCTTCCGTGTCGCTCCTCGGCAAGCGGCTTTCTGAGCTTAGGCGGAAGCTCCACCGGGCGGTGGAAATGGAGGACTTCGAACGCGCGGCGGCCCTTCGAGACGAGATCCGCTCCCTGGAGCCGATGACATGAAACGCTGCCATGGATGAGTTCTCGGCTGCCCGGGACTCGGGACTGAGCTGGCTGGATGCTTCGGGTGAGCACGCCGGGATCGTCCTGTCCACCCGCGTCCGCCTCGCCCGTAACCTGCAGGGGCACGCCTTCGGACCTCGCGCGCGGGTCAACGATCGGCTCGCGGTCTTTTCGCAGATCGACGACGCCCGGGCTCGGGTTCCCCTCCTGGCTCACGCCGAGATCCGGGATATTTCCACCCTCTCCGAGCGTCTGCGCAGAGTGCTCCTCGAACGGCGACTGGTGTCCCGGGAACTCGTGGGGGACGGCGAGACAGCGCCCGGGAAGGGCACCGGTCTGGTGCTTTCGCCCGATGATCCGCTCTCGGTGATGATCAACGAGGAAGACCACCTGCGGCTTCAGAGTCTGCTCTCGGGGCTCAGGCTGAAGGACGCCTGGAGCCTCCTCGACTCCCTGGATGAGCAGTTGGGCGCCGAGGTTCCCTATGCGTTCCACCCGGAGTTCGGGTTCCTGACTTCGTGCCCGACGAACGTGGGAACGGGACTTCGGGCGTCCGTGCTCGTTCACCTTCCCGCACTCGTGCTAACGAAAGAAATTGGCAAGGTCCTGCAGGCTCTCTCACAGGTCGGCCTGACGTTTCGCGGGCTCTATGGCGAGGGCTCGGAGGTCGTGGGGAACTTCTTCCAGCTCTCGAACCAGACCACGCTTGGGAAAAGCGAAGAGGATCTGGTCGACCACCTCGACCGGATGGTCCGCCAGGTCATCCATTTCGAAACCCAGGCCCGACAGGTTCTCCTTCGGGATGCGGGGGCAGTGACGGGCGACAAGATCTGGCGGGCGTACGGTCTGCTTCGGTACGCGCGCGCCCTTTCGTTCGAAGAGCTCATGAACCTTCTCAGCGGGGTGCGCCTCGGGATCGGTCTGAAACTCCTTCCGGGCCTCCGTGTATACTCCCTCAACAAGATCATGACGTTCGCGCAGGGCGCGCACCTGGAGGAAGCGGCGGGCAGGCCGCTCACTTCCGAGGAGAGAGATCTCCACCGTGCCGCGTACGTCAGGCGCATCCTGGCAGCAGAGGGCGTCGTGGCCCCGGATGATTCATCCGCGGATCCTGACCCCCCGTCCGATCCGGTCCGGTGACCGGAGCATTCCGCCTCCCTGAGGGAACAAGAGCGAGATGAACTACAACTTCACCGACCGGGTTCGGAAGGTCCTGGCCATGTCCCGCGATGAAGCGGTGCGCCTCCAGCACGACTATGTGGGCACCGAACACATCCTCCTGGGACTCATCCGTGAGGGAGAGGGGGTAGCCGCCGCGGTGCTCACGAACCTCAGCGCGGACCTCGACAAACTCCATGAGCGTGTGGAGGAATCGGTCAAGAAGGGGAAGGCTACGATCGCGCTGGGTGAGCTCCCCTATACGACCCGGGCCAAGAAGGTTCTCGAGCTCTCCATGGCCGAGGCGAGGGAACTCAATCACTCGTATGTCGGGACCGAACACCTGCTCCTCGGCCTTCTCCGGGAAGAGAAGGGAATCGCGGCCCAGGTCCTGAACTCGATGGGAGTCACACTCGAGGATGCCCGCGCTGAAACCCTGAAGGTGCTGGGATCGGAGGTTGGGCCCTCCGAACCTGCTGGCATCGGTGGCTCGCCAGCCGCCAACCCATCCGGCGTGGCGGGAGGGAAGGGAGACAAGAAGTCCAAGACCCCCGCTCTCGATCACTTCTGCCGCGATCTCACGGAGCTTGCGAGCCAGGGGAAGCTGGATCCGACCATCGGGCGGCACAAGGAGATTGAGCGGGTCATCGAAATCCTCTGCCGCAGGAAGAAGAACAACCCCGTGCTGATCGGTGAACCGGGGGTCGGAAAAACGGCGATCGTGGAGGGGCTTGCCCAGATCATCTCCCGCAACGAAGTCACGGAGGCACTCAAGGACCATCGGGTCCTTGCCCTCGACATGGCTGCGGTCATCGCGGGAACGAAGTACCGCGGACAGTTCGAGGAGCGGCTCAAGGCCGTGATGAACGAGATCTCCCAGAACAGGAATGTGGTGCTCTTCATCGACGAGCTTCATACCCTGGTGGGAGCCGGAGCCGCGGAGGGTGCGATCGATGCCTCGAACATGCTGAAGCCAGCCCTCGCCCGAGGCGAACTGCAGTGCATCGGCGCGTCTACCCTCAACGAGTACCGCAAGTACATCGAAAAGGACGGCGCTCTCGAACGTCGGTTCCAGCCGGTCATCGTCGATCCGCCTGCGGTCGAGGAGACGGTCGCGATCCTGAAGGGGCTCCGCTCGCACTATGAGGACCACCACAAGATCCGGATTCCGGATGAGAGTCTCGATGCGGCGTCCAAACTTTCGGATCGCTATATCACGGACCGCTTCCTTCCTGACAAGGCCATCGACGTGATCGACGAGGCCGGAGCCCGTGCCCGCATCGCGGCACAGGTTCCACCGCCGGAGATGGAGGCGCTCCAGGGCGAACTGAACGGAATCGGACAGAAGAAGGAAGACGCGATCCGCGACCAGGACTTCGAGCTGGCAGCCGAACTCCGAGACCAGGAGCGAGAGGTCCAGCACCGGATCCGCGTGCGGGAGCAGGCGTGGGAAGAGGAAAGGCGGGAGAACCGGCCCGAGATCTCTCCCGAGGACGTGGCCTTCATCGTTTCCCGCTGGACCGGGATCCCGGTGACCCGCCTGCGGCAGGCCGAGAGCGACCGCCTGGTCCACATGGAAGACGAGCTGCATCAGCGCGTGGTAGGCCAGAACGACGCGATCTCGGCGATCTCCCGGGCCATACGGCGGAGCCGGGCGGGGCTCAAGGACCCCCGACGCCCCATCGGCTCGTTCATCTTTTCCGGCCCCACCGGGGTGGGAAAGACGGAGCTGGCCCGCGCACTCGCCGAGTTCATGTTCTCGGACCGGGACGCCCTCATTCGCGTGGACATGAGTGAGTACATGGAGAAGTTCTCGGTGTCCCGGCTCATTGGAGCGCCCCCCGGCTATGTGGGATACGATGATTCAGGGACCCTCACGAAGGCGGTTCGACGCCGCCCTTACTCCGTCGTGCTCCTGGATGAAATCGAGAAGGCCCATCCGGATGTCTTCAACATCCTCCTCCAGGTGCTCGATGAAGGGCATTTGACCGACAACTATGGTCGCGTGATCGACTTCAAGAACACCGTGCTGATCATGACGTCCAATCTCGGTGCGAGGGATATCAGCAAGGGAGGAGGACTTGGCTTCCATTCTTCCGATGCCACCTCGAGCTATGATCTCATCCGCGGCAAGGTCCGGGAAGAGATCGAGCGGGCGTTCAACCCCGAGTTTCTGAACCGGGTCGACGACATCATCGTCTTCCATCCGCTCTCGAAGGAGCAGATCGGCGAGATCGTGCACATCCTCCTGAAGGAGGTCCGCGATCGACTGGCGCAGGAGGAGCTGGTCCTGACCATGCGCCCCGAAGCGATCGAGTTCCTCGTGGAGAAGGGGTACGATCAGAAGTTCGGAGCTCGCCCCCTGCGGAGGGCCATCCAGCGTTATCTTGAGGATCCGCTCTCGGAGATGATCCTGGAGAGCCAGTTCGGAGCCGGTGCCGAGATCGAGGTCGATGTAGACCCCGACGGCGAACGTCTCGTCCTGCAAGAGGCATCGGCGACCAAGACCTGACATCATGCCAATTCAATCCCACACTCCTGACTCGCTCCGTCGAACAGCGGGCCTTTTTTCCTGCCTGCTCCTCGCCGGGTGGATGCTGTCCGCACCCGCGTCCATCGAGGCGCAGATCCCCGATCTGGCCACCTCCTTTGAATCTGGACAGGTCATCGATTCAATTGAGGTAGAGGGACACGTTCTCCTCAGTGATGCCATGATCATCGGCACGTTCGGGGTACCTCTCGGCGTTCCGATTACCTACCGGGAGATCCTGGAGGGCGAGAAGCGGCTCTGGGCGACCGCGCGATTTGCCGATATCCGGGTCACCGCCCGTGGAGGCACCTCTCCGGACGACCCGGCAATTCTCACCCTCACGGTGGAAGAACATCCGCTCGTGAGAAGCATCGTCTTCCGGGGGCTGCAGAATCTCTCTGAACGGGAGGTCCGGGACTCAGTCGGATTGCGGGCTGGCGATCCCTATTCTCCTCAACGGGTGATGGAGGCTGGTGCCTATATCCGGGAGGGGCTGGCGAAGAAAGGGATCCCCTTTGCGCTCATCGAAGAGGAGCGCAACCCGGTGCCCGGAGCGATGGGCGAAATCGAGCTGGTAGTCGAGGTTACGGAGGGCAATCGCGTTACGGTGGCGGAAGTGGCCTTCCACGGCAACGAGGCGTTCTCGAATTCCGACCTGTCGAAAGTGCTCTCGACCCGTCCTGAGGGGTTCTGGTGGTTCCGGACCGGACAGTTCCAGGCGGAGAACCTCGAGTCGGATCTCGCGGAGACCCTTCCTACTTTCTACGCATCGAATGGTTACCTCGATTTTCAGGTACTGAACGACACCCTCGTGATTGATCCTTCGTCTGGAAAGGCGCGGCTCGAGATATGGGTGGATGAAGGCCCCCAGTATCGGGTGCGAAGCTTTGAAGTCACTGGAAACCGTCGATTCCCCACCAGTGATCTCGAGGCCTATTATCAGACCGATCAGGGTGGACTTCTGCGAAGTCTTGGGATCGGACGTGGAAGGAACTCAGCCGGCCCTGCCGTTTTCGACCGCTCTGCCTTCCAGTCTGCGACCCGGAGGGTCGAGGAAGCCTACCGGAACGAGGGGTATCTCTATTCCCAGGTGAACCCGGTGATCGACCGACGTCCCGCGGAGGGCGACACGGAGTATCCGGAGGTGGTCCTTCGCTGGGAAGTCGAGGAGGGGACTCCCGCCTACATCCGGAGGATCTATATCGAGGGGAACGATTTCACCCACGACCGGGTGATTCGCGAACAGATCCTCATGCTTCCGGGTGACGTCTACTCGGAGAACCGGCTGCTCCGCAGCTACCAGGGAATTTCCGGGCTGGGCTTCTTCGAGACTCCGCTCCCCTTCCCGGAGCTCGAACCCGACCCGGAGACCGGTGATCTCGACATCACCTTCAAGGTCGTTGAACGGCAGACCGGATCGATCAACTTCGGGACGGCGATGGGGGGCTACACCGGGCTCTCAGGCTTCCTCGGGTACGATCAGCCGAACCTGTTCGGGCAGGCCAAGTCCGGAAGTCTGCGGTGGGACTACGGTCGATTCCAGAACAACTTCACCCTCACCTACACGGACCCCGCGATTCGCGAGTCACGACTCAGTGGTTCAGTTTCGATCTTCGATGCGCGGGACCGCTTCTTCTCATTCGCATCCGGAGAGAGAAAGCGCCGAGGTGGTTCGCTCAGGATGGGGCTCCCGGTTCCGGGTTCGATCTACAGCCGGCTGTTCGTGGGGTATGCGCTGTCCCGCACGGACTACCGACTCCGAGGCGGGGTCGATGACACATCCCTTTTCGGAAGGCCGCCGGGAACCCAGAGTCAGCTCAGCGTCGGGATCAGCAGACGCACCATCGACCACCCCCTCTTCCCGACCATCGGATCGTCGCAGAGCTGGAATACCGAGATCAACGGCGGGATCCTCGGAGGGGACGGCAACTTCACCAAGCATGTCCTGGAAGGGACGTGGTGGGTTCCCACGGCGCGTCTCGGGGGGAACACTGCGGGCTCACGGCCGATCGTACTTGCGCTCGGGTTGCGTGCGCGGGCCGGGGCCATCATCGGCGACGCCGACCGCTTCCCCTTCGACCGGTTCTGGCTGGGCGGCGTCCAGTTCGGTGAATCGCTTCGAGGGTATGAAGAAACCACGGTTACTCCCGACGGGTACTTCCCGAGAGGGACCGGGGCCATCAGCGATATCGACCGGCTCGGCGACACCTATCTTTCGATTGGAGCCGAGTACGCACTCCGTCTGAACGACAACATCTCGGTCTCCACCTTCTTCGATGCAGCGAACGTGTGGCGGCACCCGCGGGAAGTCGATCCCACGAACCTCTTTAGAGGCGCGGGATTCGGACTTCAGCTCGTGACCCCCTTCGGCCCGATCGGACTCGACTACGCGTACGGCTTTGACCGGGACGTTCCCGGATGGCAGCTCCACTTCCGCATGGGCGGACAAGGAGGATTCTGATGAATCACATTCATGCGGCTTTCGATGGCCGCACTCTACTGGAGAAGCATTCGATGAGGTCTCTTTTCATGGCCCTCCTGGGCCTGGTCCTTATGAGCGTTCCTGCGGCCGATGTCGCGGCACAGGCCACGGTCCGCATGGGTTTCGTCAACTCCCAGGCACTCATTCGTGAGGCACCCGGAACGAGTGAAGCGGAGGCCCTGTTTCAATCCGAGATGGCGGCACCGCAGCAGGAGATCGATCGCCTCGAGCTGAATCTGCGTCGCCTCATGGAGGCATTCCAGGCTCAGCAGGCCACGCTGCAGCCTGAGGCTCGCCAGATGCGGGTGAACGAAATCGAAGGACGCAGGGCCGACTTCGACACGCGAGTGCAGGAACTCGAACAGGAGGCCGCGGCCCGTCGGGAGGCACTCTTCGCCCCGATCTTCGAACGGATCGGTGAAGCGATCGAGCTCGTGCGGGAGGAAGGCAACTACGCCTTCATCTTCGATACGGCTGCCGGGAGTATCCTTTCGGCTGACCCCGGCCTGGATCTCACCGAAGTGGTGCTGGGACGGCTCCAGCAGATGGCGAACTCCGGCAACGAGTGACGGAGTCGGATCGGGCCTTTCTTCCGGGCTCCCGCTCCCGCCCTTCCGGGTCCGGGAGTGGGAGCCCGTTTTTCTTCCCTCGACCGCGGAATCGGCGATGAACAGCTTCCCTCTGAGAGGCAGCGGGGTGACGCTCACGCTCGGCCAGGCAGCCGACCTCATCGGGGCATCCGCCCTGGCAGAATCTGCAGACAGGGTCATTCGGGGGATCGGGCCGCTGGACGAGGCCGAGAGCGATCGGATCGCAATTCTCACGAAATCCGCATACATGGAGAGGGTCGAGGGGACGCGGGCCGGAGCCCTTCTCACTCACCCCCGCTTCGCGAGTGAGTTGCAGGAGCCTCACCCCCCGCTCCTGGTAGTCGAGGAGCCCTACCTGGCGCTGGCCATTCTTCTGGAGCACTTTCATCCGGAGCTCGAATCCGACCCCGGGATCCATCCGACCGCGGTTCTCGGGAAGGGGGTCCGCCTCGGATCGGATGTTCGAATCGGGCCCTACGCCGTGGTGGAGGCAGAAGTCGTGATCGGGGACGGCGCCTCACTGGGTGCACACGTCGTCGTCGGCGCCGGGGCGCAGATCGGATCAGGGGCCCTCCTCCATCCTCACGCAGTCGTCTATCCCGGCACGATTCTCGGGGACGAAGTGATTCTCCACGCCGGGGTCTGTGTGGGGATGGAGGGCTTCGGATATGTGTTCGCCGACGGAGAACACCGGAAGATCCCTCAGGTCGGAAGAGCGGTGATCGGCGATCGGGTCGAGATCGGTGCCAATGCGGTCGTGGATCGAGGATCCATCGGAAACACCAGCATCGAGGAAGGGGCGAAGCTGGACAACCTCGTGCATATCGGGCACAATGTCACCGTTGGCTCCCGCTCTCTCCTGGCCGCTCAGACGGGCATCGCCGGATCCGCCTTCCTTGGAAAGGGCGTGATGACCGGAGGTCAGGTCGGAATCGCGGGTCACCTGAGGGTCGGGGATGGGGCGCAGCTCGGGGCACAGGCCGGAGTGATCGGGGATGTCGAGCCGGGCGAGGTGGTGATGGGCTTCCCGGCCAGACCTCGGATGGAGTTCCTGCGGACTGCGGCGGCCCAGGGGCGGGTTCCGGACCTCACGCGGAGACTCCGGGCGCTCGAACGACGGATGAATGAGCTGACCGGGCTCACGGACGAGATTTCCTGACCTCCGGCAGGCTCGGAGGGACGCCGGTGGTGAGGCCTCGCGCAACTCTGCGGGACCTCCCGGAAATGTTACATTATTCGCCGAAGAAGGGGCCTCCGGGACGTCTCGGGTCTGGGGCGCACCCTCCCCTTTCCCACGAAGAACGACCGTCCGAACCGTCAGAGAGGCCATGACCGATCGATCTCGCCGCACCGTGTGTGGCCCCGTGACTCTCGCTGGCACAGGGGTCCATTCCGGAGAGGCGGCAACGCTCACGATCCGCCCTGCCCCCGGAGGAGCAGGGATCTCGTTCCAGCGGGTGGATCTCCCCGATTCCCCCCTGATCCCGGCACTCCTGAAGCACGTCTCCGGCACGGATCTGGGGACGACCCTTTCCGTGGGTGAGGATGCCCGGGTCATGACCGTGGAGCATCTGATGGCGGCACTGTGGGGGGCTGGCGTGACGGACACGCGGATCGAGCTGGACGGTCCCGAGCCCCCGATCCTGGACGGAAGCTTCCTCCCCTACCTTCAGGCGATCACGGAGGTCGGAACCGAGGAGATCCCGGGTACCCTCACGGTGCTGAAGATCGCCCGCCCGATCACCGTCGAGGGCGGACAGGGATCCCGCTATGTCGGTGCGCCGGGTGAGGGCCTGCGGATTTCGGCTACGATCGAATTCCCCGGCACCCCCATCGGTCGGCAGTTCGGGGACTTTCCCCTGTCGGAGGAATCGTTCAAGGAGGAGATCGGGGGAGCACGGACCTTCGGGTTCCAGGCGGAGGCAGAGGCACTGCGGAGCCGTGGCCTCGCGCTGGGGGCATCTCTGGACAACACGATCGTTCTCGGAGCCGACGGGATCATGAACGATTCGCTCCGGTTTCCCGACGAATTTCTCCGGCACAAGGTCGGGGACATGATCGGGGACCTTGCACTCCTGGGCACAGGGCTCGAGGGGCACATCATCGCGGATCGGCCTTCGCATCGAGGAAATGTGGCCCTGGCTCGGGCGCTCCACGAGGATCATCGACGGAACCCGGCGGCTGGCGCGATCGTCGATATCCAGAAGATCCTTGAGTACCTCCCTCACCGCTTTCCGATGCTGCTCGTGGATCGGGTCATCGACTTCGAATCCGGGAAGCGGATCGTTGGCATCAAGAATGTGACGATCAATGAACCCTTCTTCCAGGGACACTACCCGGGCCATCCGATCATGCCCGGCGTCCTCATCATCGAGGCAATGGCTCAGGTCGGTGGGCTCCTGCTGATGGACACGATCGAGAACCCCGAAGAGAAGGTGGTCTATTTCATGTCACTCGACAACGTGAAGTGGCGGCGGCCCGTCACTCCCGGTGATCAGTTGATATTCGAGCTCGAGCTGCTCCAGTTCCGGAGGGGAATCTGTCGGATGCGCGGAGAGGCATTCGTGGATGGAAAGGTGGTTGCCGAAGCGGACCTGATGGCGCGGGCGATGGATCGATGAGCGGCGTGGCTAAAGAAGGGGAAGGAGAGGTGTCCGAGGGGGTCCACCCGACCGCGATCATCGATCCGGGGGCCGAACTCGGGGCCGGGGTCTCGATAGGCCCGTGGAGCCTGATCGGGCCCGGGGTGGTCATCGGGGAAGGCACCCGCATCGGACCCTCCGCCATGATCGAACGCGATACGCAGGTCGGGCGGGACTGCGTGATCGCGAAGGGGGCGGTGCTCGGAACGGATCCCCAGGACCTCAAGTTCGACGGCGAAAGGACGGAGCTGGTGATCGGCGATCGGACCGTGATCCGGGAATACGCGACACTGAACCGCGGCACTTCCGCCCTGGGCCGGACGGTGGTGGGGAGCGACTGCATGCTCATGGCGTATACCCATGTGGCTCACGACTGCGTGCTCGGGGATCATGTGATCCTGTCGAACGCCGTGAACATGGCGGGCCATGTGGAAATCGGCGACTGGGCCATCGTCGGGGGCGTGACTGCGATCCACCAGTTTGTGAAGGTGGGCTCCCATGCCTTCGTCGGTGGCGCCTCCCGGATCTCCCAGGACGTTCCGCCGTACTGCCGGGTGGCAGGGAACCCCTCGAAGCTCTATGGGCTGAACTCCGTGGGCCTCGAGCGACGTGGGTTTTCGACCGAAACCAGGGCGCTTCTCAAACGGGCGTACCGGATCCTCTTCCTTTCGAAGGAGAGGCTTTCCGCGGCGCTCGACACGGCCCGCGAAGAGGTGGGCGGAACCCCCGAAGTGGATGCCCTTCTCGACTTCATCGCGGGGTCCGAGCGGGGAGTTTCGCTTTGAGTCGGGGGGGAACGGATCTCCGATTCGGGGTCGCCGGGGTCGGAAGTCTGGGTTTTCATCATACCCGCATCGCGCGCGACCTGCCCGGGGTCACGCTCGTCGGGTTCTTCGACCCACGGGAGGCCAGAAGGACCGAAGTGAGTGACGCACTCGGGGTTTCTCCGTTTCAGTCGCTCGAATCGCTCCTCGCGGAGGTCGACGCCCTCGTGATCGCCTCCCCCACCACAACGCATGGCGACGTTGCGATCGAGGCGCTGAATCGAGGAATCCACGTGTTCATCGAGAAGCCCATCGCTTCCACACTCGATGAGGCCGACGAGATCCTCGGCGCAGCCGCGAAGGCCGGTGCGCTCGTCCAGGTCGGTCATGTCGAGCGCTTCAACGACGCCGTGGTCGGGGCCCAGCCCTACCTCGACGAACCCCTCTTCGTGGAGTCGCATCGTCTCGCCCCTTTCACGGAGCGGGGGACGGACGTCGCGGTGGTGCTCGACCTCATGATCCATGATGTGGATCTGGTCGGCAGTCTCGTGGGGAGGCCGATCGTCGATATCCAGGCCACCGGGGTGCCCGTCCTCACCGGTTCGGTCGACATCGCCAATGCACGGATCCAGTATGAGGGAGGTGCCGTAGCCAACCTCACCGCATCGCGCGTTTCGCTGGAGCGGATGCGGAAGATCCGGATCTTTCAGCGGTCCGGATACCTGAGCCTCAACCTGGCCGACGGGACGGGTGAGTTTCTTCGGCTGCGGCGCGAGCTCCCGGCGCTCCGGGCCATCCAGGAGGAAGGAGCCTCTCCCGCTGGACTCCTTGCCACCGATCTCTCCGCGCTGGTGGAGCGGATCCCTCTGACGGCAGAGCCGGAGGAGCCGCTCCGCCGTGAGCAGGTGAGCTTCCGCGATGCGATCCTTGGCGGAACCACCCCCGTGGTTTCGGGGAATGAGGGACGAGAGGCCCTCGCAGCCGCCCTCGCCATCGAAGCCAGGATTCTGAGCCATGTCGCTGATTCGCGTTCGTCGTGATCGAAAGAAGGACTGGATTGATGTCCGGAAAGGACGCTCCACGCGGGCGCTCGTCTTTCTCCTGATCCTCGTGGGGACGGCGCTCTGGTTTCTGGGAAGCCGGTTCTGATCTCTGACCGTGCCATCGTGCCGCCTCCGCCTCCCACCTTCCTTCTTCTCGCAGGGGAGCCCTCTGGCGACCTGCATGGGGCACGGCTCGCGACGGAGTTGAGGGAGCGATTCCCCGGAGCTCGACTCCTGGGCACCGGGGGAGAGGGTATGGCTTCCGCAGGGGTGGAGCTGCTGGCGGGGCTCGACGACCTGGCGGTGATGGGATTCGCCGAGGTGTTCTCACGCCTGCCCTTTTTCCTGAAACTCGAACGACGACTGGTGCGAACCCTCACCTCAGAGGGGGTGGATCTGGTCATCCCGATCGACTATCCTGGCCTGAATCTGAGGGTCAGTGAGAAAGCGGCGAAGCTCGGGGTGCCCGTCCTCTTCTACATTGCGCCTCAGGTGTGGGCGTGGAAGGCGAGGCGTGCCGGGCGGCTCGCGCGGGCGGCCGATCGGATCGCGGTGATTCTCCCTTTCGAGGCCGAGATCTTCCGCGCTGAGGGCGGGCGAGCGGAATTTGTGGGCCATCCCCTTCTGGACCGAGAGGAAGCGGTGGCCTCCCGACCCGATTTCTGCGGCGAGACCGGCCTCGACCCCGACCGGCCCATCCTGGCGGTCTTTCCCGGATCCCGGGCTCAGGAGATCCGCCGTCATCTGAAGCCCTTTCTCGGGGCCGCCGAGCGACTGATGGGTGAACTCCCTCCACTGCAGGTCGTTGTGGCGCGCGCTCCCGATGTGGTGCTGGGTCCCGAGCGGATCCCTGAAGGCGTCCGGGTAACGACCGATGGACGAGCACTCCTCCACCATGCCCGCGCCGCACTCGTGAAATCGGGCACGACGACCCTTGAGGCGGCGCTGGCGGGCGTTCCTTTCGTGGTGGCCTACCGCACCCACCCCATCACCTATCGGCTCGCCCGGAGGCTGGTGAAGGTGGACCACGTGGCGCTGTCCAACCTGGTGGTTGGGAGGCGGGTGGTCCCGGAGCTCATTCAGGACGAGGCCACTCCGGAGGCACTGGCCGCCGCGCTCCTCCCCCTTCTCACGGAAACCGAACAGCGGAAGCGGATGCTGGAGGGAATCGGTGAAGTGCGGGCGGCACTGGGAGAAGCGGGTGCGGCGAGGCGGGTTGCGGAGATGGCTGCCGAGGTGTTGGAAGAGCGCCGCGCGTCCGCGTCGCACGGGGCAGAGCGACCGTGACGCGCAAGGAACTCGGCTTTCGCGCGGCGGGCCTTCTGGGGAAGGGGTTCCTCATGGGGATGGGTTCCACCTGGAGGTACGAGATCCGGGGCAGGGAAGTACTGGAGCCCTTTCTATCCCAGGGAAAGCCGTTCATTCTGGCGTTCTGGCATTCACGGATTCTTCCCCTTTCGTATCTCCATAGAGGAGATGGAATCGTGGTTCTCGTGAGCGAACATCGGGACGGCGAGTACATCACGCGGATTGTGGAGCGGATGGGGTTGCGGACGGCCCGCGGGTCGAGCACGCGCGGCGGGGCCCGCGGTCTCAGGGGGATCGTCCGGGCGGCCCGGGATGGGCACTCGATGGCCTTCACCCCCGATGGTCCGAAGGGGCCTCCACGGGTCTTCAAGCCCGGCGCCCTGGTGGCTGCGAAGCTGTCGGGAGCCCCGGTGGTTCCTCTTGCGGCAGGCGCGTCCCGCGCGTGGCGTGCCGCGTCATGGGATCGCTTCGAAGTCCCGAAACCCTTCGCCAGGATCCGGGTCCGCTACGGCGAACCTCACTACATCCCGAGGGATGCCGACGACACAGCCCTGGATGGGTACGCTGCAACCCTGGAGGCCGCGCTGAACCGGGCGACCGACGAGGTGGATCGGGCGTCCCTGAGCCGGGAGTCGGCACCGACGGGGAGGGAGTCGTGACCGCTCCGTTCCGCGAATGGCTCGAACCGCGTGTTCGACGCTGGTGGCGCGGTGAGCCCGGTGGTTGGGGACCGTTGTTCACGGCCCTGGCCGTGGTACCGGGAGTGTTCTTCGCCGCCGCCGTCCGGCTGCGTGCAACGATGTATGAAACAGGCCTCCGGGTGCCCGCCCGCGCGTCGATTCCGGTGATCTCGGTCGGGAACCTGTCGGTGGGAGGAACGGGAAAGACGCCCGTGACGGCGTGGGTGATCCGGGAGCTTCTGAAGATGGGGCGGGGGCCGGCAGTGGTGTACCGAGGATATGGCGAGGACGAAGGGTTGCTCCATGCGCGGTGGAACCCTGGCGTGCCGGTGATCCGCGCGCCGAGGCGGATTCTCGGAGTGCGCATGGCGATCGACGCGGGATGCGACGTGGCCGTTCTGGATGATGGTTTCCAGCATCGGCAGATGGCGCGCGACCTGGACGTGGTCCTGATTTCCCCGAGCCAGCCCCTCCCGGCGCGACTTCTCCCGCGGGGGCCGTACCGTGAGCCCCTCCGTGCCGTGAAGCGGGCCCATCTTGTCTTCATCACCGAGAAGCACGGAGAGGCGGCGGCGGGGGCCCGGCTGGCGGGCGAGATCGGGTCGATCGTCGGAGCCCCTCCAACTCATCGTCTGCCTCTCGAATTTGCGGGGTGGATGACGCTGGCGGGGCTGGAGAAAGAAGCACCACAGGAGGATGTCCTGGCGGTCGCATCGATCGCGAATCCGGAGCCGTTCCAAAGGGCGACTTCCAGCCTTCTCGGCCGGGAAATCGAATTGCTTGCCTTCCCGGATCACCACGAGTATACGGCCGAAGACGTGGCGCGAATCGCCGCGAGGGCCGGGAGCCGGGGGCTCGTGACCACCGAAAAGGACGCCGTGAAACTCGACGCCTTCCGGGAGCTCCTCCCCCCTGCCTGGGTGCTGACGCTGGAGCCGACGCCGGACTCCGGAGCCGAGGACGCACTCCGGCGGGCCCTCACCCGAGTGCTCCACCAGTCCGAGGGCACGAGGGGCACCGAGCGTGTTTCGGGAAGCCGACAGGGGCCCGCTTGAGAATCAGGATCGTGTGCGTCGGCGGAGTGAAGGGCCCCCTCGCCGAGGGGGTCGAGGAGTATGAGCGCCGCTGTCGTCATTACTGGCGCCTGGAGATCGCCGAGGTTTCTGCGGGAGCCAGAGGGCGTTCTCCCACGGCGGATCAGGTCCGGGCAGCGGAGGGGCAGAGGCTGGAGGCGGCGCTCGCTCCGGATCTCGCGATGTGGGCCCTCACGAGGGAAGGGAAGGGGATGAACTCCTCCGGGCTCGCGGCGGCACTCGGTGAACTGGGAGTCCGCGGGGAGCCGGGACTGAACTTCGTGATTGGCGGCGCCTTTGGCCTTGACGCTTCCCTGATCTCCCGGGCCGCTCGCATGGTCTCGCTCACAGAGTTCACACTCCCGCATGAGCTGGCGCGCCTCGTGCTGGCAGAGCAGCTCTACCGTGCCGGGACGATTCTCCGGGGAGAACCGTATCACAAGGGCCCCGGCGGCCAGAAGAGCACAGGCTCGTGAAGGACGCGCCCTGGTATCGACGGTGGTTCGGGGAAGAGTATCTTCACCTCTACCCTCACCGGGATCTTCAGGAAGCGGCTCTTGCCGTGGATCTGCTCCTCGAATCGGTGCCGCTCCGCCGGGTAGACAGGGTGCTCGACCTCGCGTGCGGAAGCGGCCGTCACATGAAGGCACTCCACCAGCGGGGCATCCGGACGACCGGGCTCGATCTCTCTCACGCGCTCCTCCTCCGAGCCGGTCTTGCGGTCCCGGGGGCTCAGCTCGTCCGGGGGGACATGCGGAACCTCCCCTTTCCGGAAGGGGTCTTCTCGGCCGTGTCTTCGTTCTTCACATCGTTCGGGTACTTTGAGGATGAGCTGGATGACCGAGCCGTGCTCGGCGAGGTTCGCAGGGTCCTCCGGCGCGGAGGGTACCTCCTTCTGGATTTCCTGAACGCCGACCGGGTCCGCGAATCGCTGGAGGCGAGTGACGAGCGCGTGGTCGAGGGTCAGAGAGTGATTCAGGATCGGGCACTGGAAGACGACGGACGGATCGTACGGAAGCAGATTCGCATATCAGCCGAAGGAGAGGAGCCGAGAGTGTTCATGGAACGGGTGCGTCTCTACGAAGCGGAAGAGCTGGAATCGATGCTTTCGGAGCAGCGTCTCGAACCGGTGGCTCGGTTCGGGGGATACGATGGTGCTCCGCCCAGCTCCGAGTCGCCTCGGGTGATCATACTCGCTCAGGCCGGGTGACGCCGATGGAGATCCGAAGGAAGGCACTGGGCGGGAGTGCACTGGTCCGTGGATGGATTGCGGGCGAGCCCGCCGCCTCCCGGTTCTTTCCTGCATCTCCATGCGACGCCGCCTCCTTCCATGCGCAGGCGGAATCGGTCGCTGGCCGGTTCGACCGCGCCGCCCGGCTGCGCGCCGCTTCGCTTCTTCGAGGGAAGGGGGAAGACGCGGAGCGTCGACTCGCCCGGTTCGTGGAGGAAGATGGCTTCATGATCACCACGGGGCAGCAGCCCGGCCTGTTTGGCGGTCCACTCTACGGACTGTTCAAGGCGATGTCCGCGATCGCTCTGGCCCGCGATCTGGAGGAACGGCTGGATCGTCCGGTGCTTCCGGTGTTCTGGGTGGCGTCGGAGGACCACGATTGGGAAGAGGTCCGGTCGGCACGGGTGATCGACCCTGGGAACGACCTGCACGAAATTGCGCTTCCGGCGCGCCCGGAACTGGATCTCCCTCCACTCTTTCGCATCCAGCCGGGCCCCGAACTCGAGCAGGCCGCGAATGCGTTCCTGGCCCTCCATCCGGATTCGGACTTTTCGTCGGAGTGGAAGCACTCGCTTCGACAGGCCTATCGGAGCGGGACGACTCTCCCCCACGCGTATGAGTCGTGGATGCACTCACTCCTCGCGAGCGATGGGCTCTTCGTAGTTCAGGCGCACGAGACGGAGCTCAAGCGGGCGTCCCTGCCCCTCCTCCTGGATGAGCTCGCCGGTGCGGAGCAGCGGGAGGAAGAGCTGAGCCAGCGGAGCGCCGAAATCGAGAATGCGGGGTTCTCGCTGCAGGTTCCTTTCCTGGAAGGGGGGACGAATCTCTTCCTTGAGGGCCCCACAGGTCGGGAGCGCCTGTTTCGGGAAGGGGAGGGGTTCCGGCTGCGGCGCTCCGGCACCCGTCTTTCCGCGGATGCCGTCCGGGAGCAGGCGACGGCGGACCCATCGGTGCTGTCTCCCAACGTGCTGCTCCGACCCGTGGTCGAGTCGTCGATCCTACCGACTCTGGCGTACGTGGCCGGACCCGGGGAGGCCGCGTATTTCCCGCAGACGGAGCCGGTCTTCCGGGGACACGGCCTCACGACGCCCATCGTCCACCCCCGTTTCGCGGGAGAGGTCGTGGAACGAAAGATTTCGAGGGTCATGGAGAAGTTCGGGGTCGAGGGCGTTGAGCTGGCAGTCCCCTTTCATGAAGTGGCAGGCCGCCTCACGCGGGATGAGCTTCCTTCCGAGGTGCAGAGCGCCCTGGGGGCTTTTCGGGGCACGATCGCGCGCGCGGCAAGCGAGCTCGGACGGGCTGTGGCCGAGATCGACCCGACTCTCAAGGGCCCCGTCGACCATCTGCGCGGTCAGGCATTCTCGTCGCTGGACGACGTGGAACGAAAGGTCATCCAGAGCCTGAAGCGCGAGAACGAGATCGCCCTCTCCCAACTGGAGAAGGCCCAGCTCCACCTGTACCCGGGGGGGAAGCCACAGGAACGGGTTCTCAATGCCCTCTATTACCTGGTTCGATATGGAGATGCATTCCTTGAGGAACTGCGTTCTCAGACCCGCGAAACGGGGCTCCGGTGAATCCATGAGCCGGTTGGCGCGTAGTCGGGGCAGGCTGTACGGGCGGCCGGGGGGGCCGGTGCCCGTTGCAACGCGCGCTTCGAAGAGGATAGCTTGAGCCCATGACGTGGCTTGTCATCATCGTACTCGCCTTCCTGATCCCGGAGATCCTCTCGACCGTACTGGAGTCCCGGCTGGGCAGGGCCGTAGCCGCCCGCATCGAGAATCGGGGGATTGCAGCGGGTGACGATCTGACCCCCGAGCGGGTGCGGGTTCTGGAGGGAGAGGTGGACCGCCTCTCGGAAGAGGTGCGGCGCATCTCCGAGGAATCCGAGTTCTTGCAGCGACTCCTGGCGGAGCGTCCCCCCGCGGAGGAGGCGCGGCTTCCCCCCGGTGACTCATGATCCTGGGCTGACTCCACCCGTGCAGGGTCCCCCTGACGGGGCCTCCCCGGAGCTCGAACGGCCCGTGGGGGTCACTCTGGAGGAGCGGGAAAGCGGATCTTTGCGGGTGGGGGCCGGGATCCTGGTGAGCCGCCTCGCAGGACTCGTGCGCGAGCGCGTGTTCGCTCACTTCTTCGGCGCGAGCGCAGTAGCCGACGCATGGGGCGCCGCCCTCAGACTCCCCAACGTCCTCCAGAACCTCCTCGGTGAGGGGACCCTCTCCGCATCGTTCATCCCGATCTACGCCGAGATGCTGGAGCAGAGGCGGGATGAGGAGGCCGCTCGTTTTGCGGGCGCCGTCTTCGGCATCGTCTCCGCGGTCGCGGGGGCCGCAGCCCTCGTCGGGATCGCGATTGCGCCCCTTCTGGTGGGATTCTTCTTCTACGGATTCGATGCGGAGACGCAGTCTCTCACGGTGAGCCTGGTCCGTATCCTCTTCCCCATGACCGCAATCCTCGTGATTTCGGCGTGGGCGCTGGGTGTTCTGAATTCGCATCGCCGCTTCTTCCTCTCCTATGTAGCCCCCGTCGCGTGGAATGCCGCAATGATCACGGCGATGCTGGTGGGCGGATTCGGATACGGGATCGAGGGGGCGGCGCTCGCCCGCCTGCTGGCGTACGGGGCCCTCGCGGGAGGGGTACTTCAGTTTGGTGTGCAGGCTCCCTCGGCCTTCCGGCTCCTCCGGGAGTTCAGGCCCTCGATCTCGCTCGGGGTCGAGGGGGTTCGCGAAGCCATCCGCAACTTCATTCCGGTCGTGACCGCCCGGGGGGTGGTGAACCTGAGCGGGTGGCTGGACTACGCACTGGCGGCGCTCCTGGCTACGGGAGCGGTGGCGACCCTGCGCTACGCCCAGACTCTCTACATCCTCCCGATCTCGCTTTTCGGAATGGCCGTGGCCGCATCCGAGCTCCCTGAGCTCTCCCGGGAGAGGAGCCGTGGCGAGGCCCAGGATCGCTTGATCGCCAATGGCGTTCAGGCTGCTTCGGAACGGATGGCATTCTTCCTCATCCCCTCCACCCTGGCGTTTCTCTTTCTGGGCGACGTGATCGTGGCGGCGATCTTCCAGACGGGAGCCTTCGGGGAGGCCGAGGTTCTGGTGACGTGGGCGATCCTCGCCGCGTATGCCCTCGGGATTCCTGCGTCTGCCACGTCACGCCTCCTCTCCTCGGGGTTCTATGCCCTGCGCGACACTCGCACTCCGGCGCGGGTGGCCTATTTTCGGGTCGGGCTGTCCCTCGGCATCGGGGCGGCACTCATGTTTCCGCTGGACCGGTTCGGGGTGGGCGGGCTTCAGATGGGGGCGGTCGGGCTGGCCCTCGGTGCCACCGTGGCGGCCTGGACCGAACTCATTCTCCTGAAGCGCCGGCTTTCGCTGAGAATCGGGTCGATCGGAGCGGACTGGTCGGTGCTCGCGCGCCTGGGGCTCGCCGGGGCCGTAGGGACGGGCGCGGGCATGGTCGCGAACCTGCCTCTCGCGGGGCAGCACCCAGTTCCTGCGGCGGCTGGTATTCTCGGCGCGTTCTCGGCGGCCTATCTCGCGTCGACGGTCGCGCTCGGGGTAAGAGGGCCCATTCGGAGTCTTCTCCGACGCAAGGGGGGGTGAGGTCCCATGATCGAAGCGCGCATCCTCGACCATCTTCCCACCGACCCTGGTGTCTATCTCTTCCGGGATGACGGCGGGGAGATCCTGTATATCGGGAAGGCGAAAGCGCTCAGGAACCGGGTGCGCAGCTACTTCGTGGGCGATCGTGCTCGCGGGATTCGCGCTTCGGAACTGGCGCGGCGAGCCACCTCCGTCGAGACGATCGTCGTGGGATCCGAGGCCGAGGCGCTTCTCCTCGAGGCAAACCTCATCAAGGAACACCGCCCCCGGTTCAACATTCAGCTCCGTGATGACAAGCGTTATCCGTTCATCAAGGTGACGATGAACGAGCCTTTCCCCCGGGTTCTGGTCACACGTCGACTGTTGCGGGACGGGGCGAGGTACTTCGGGCCCTTCACCTCCGTGGGCCCCATGCGGGAGGCGCTCGAGGTGATCAAGAAGCTCTACACGGTGCGCTCGTGCCGATACCGTCTTCCCCAGGAGGCACCGCCTCGACCGTGCCTCGACTACCATATCGGTCGATGCCTTGCGCCGTGCGTGGGGCTGCAGACCCAGCCTGACTATCGCGAGATGATCGAGGAGATCCTGAGGATCCTCGAGGGGGAAACAGGTTCGCTCAGGAAGACCATCGAGACCCGGATGCACGAAGCCGCATCCGCACTTCGATTCGAGGAGGCCGCCCGGCACCGGGATGTGCTCCGCGGGCTCGAGGGGATTGCCCGGGAACAGCATGTGGAGCGGGTCGAAGGGGGAGATCAGGATGTGATCGGGATTGCCCGCGACGGGGAGCGCGGAGCCGCGGTTCTTCTCAGAATTCGAAAGGGAGTCCTGCTCGGGCGCGAATCGCACCGTTTCAATGGACTGGGAGACGAGGCCGAAGAGGAGCTGCTCAGCGCCTTCACCTCCCGCCTCTATCTGGGACGCGGAGAGGAGGGGCGAACCCAGCTTCCCCGGGAGGTCCTCGTGCCCTCGGAGTTCGACGACCGGAAAACGCTCCAGGAACTCCTCTCGACTCGGGAAGCCAGGCAGATTCCCGTCACGGTTCCCTTTCGAGGCGAGAAGCGCCGCCTGATCGAACTCGCGGCGACCAACGCCCGCCACCTTCTCGAAGACAGGGTGACAGAGCTTGAAGTTGCGGCCGACCGGGCGGACACCCTTCTGTATGAGCTCCAGGACCGGATCGGCTTGAGGGTCGTGCCCCGGCTCATCGTCTGCTTCGACATCTCGCACACGCAGGGGACCGAGGTGGTGGCCGGCGTTGTCGCATTTCAGAACGGGGAACCCCGGCGTGGCCTCTATCGCAGGATGAAGATCCGGGGCGACTGGGGAAACGATGACTTCCGCTCGATGGCTGAAGCGGTGGAACGCTACATCCAGGGACGCCTGGAATCCGGCGACCCTCTGCCTGAACTCCTGCTGATCGACGGGGGGAAGGGGCAGCTCGGACACGTGCTCTCCGTGCTCGAACGCGTCGGGGCGACCGAGGTAGGAGTGGCTGCGCTGGCGAAACGCGACGAAGAGATCTTCCTCCCTGGACAGGTGGATCCTGTTCGACTGTCCCGACGGGATCCGGTGCTCAGACTGCTTCAGCGTATCCGGAACGAGGCGCATCGCTTCGCCGTCGAGTACAACCGGAAGCTGCGTGGGAAGCGCACCATCCGGAGCGCTCTCGCGGACATTCCGGGAATCGGAGCGGAGCGGCAGCGCGCTCTTCTCACGCGATTCGGCTCGACCCGCGGGATCCTTGCTGCCGGGGAAGCGGAGGTGGCGGCGGTTCCGGGTTTTTCGCGGGTTCTGGCGCAAAGGGTGATCGAGTATCTTGGGAGCGAATCGAACCCATCTCCTTCAGAATCCTGAGCCGATTCCATGGCCGTCGTCCGAACCCGCTTCGCACCGAGTCCCACGGGATCCCTTCATCTGGGGAACCTGCGCGTCGCCATCTTCAACTATCTGATCGCCCGGAAGTCGAAGGGGGCCTTCATACTCCGCATCGAGGACACGGATCAGGAAAGGAACCTCTCCGGCGCGATCGAGACCATCTACGAAGATCTGCGCTGGGCTGGACTGGAGTGGGACGAGGGCCCCGACATCGGCGGGCCGTTCGAGCCCTACCTTCAGAGCCGGAGGGAGGAAGGGCACCGTGCGGCCGCCTTCAAGCTTCTCGGCGAAGGACACGCCTACCTGTGCTTCTGCACTACCGAACTTCTGCATGCGACCAGGGATGCAAATCCGCATGCTCCGGGGTGCCCCGGAGGGTGCCGGGATCTTCCTCCAGGGGAGGCGCGGCGACGTCGGGATGAGGGGGGCGAGGCGGCTGCGATCCGGTTTGCGGTTCCGAATCGGCAAGTTGTCTTCGAGGATGAGGTGCGGGGGTCTATCGCGTGGGAGGGCAGGGACTTGGGCGACTTCGTGATTCTTCGTGCAGACGGTCGTTCAACGTACAACTTCGCCGTGGTGGTCGACGACGTCGACATGCAGATCACCCACGTCATCCGTGGCTCCGGGCACCTCTCCAACACCCCCAAGCAGGCCCTTGTCTTCGATGCGCTCGGCGTGCCGCGCCCCTGCTTTGCTCACCTCCCCATGGTGCTCGACGGGGAGCGCAGGAAGCTCTCGAAGCGGGAAGGGGCGCCGGGCGTGGACGTCTTCCGGAAGGAAGGCTACCCGCCGGAAGCGGTCGTGAACTACCTCTCCCTCCTCGGCTGGTCTGCGGGCGATGATCGGGAGATCTACTCGGTGGGGGACCTCACGCAGGCGATGGATCTCGGTCGCGCAGGTGCGTCGGATACGGTATTCGACATCGAGAAGCTGGATTGGGTCGCTTCTCAGCATATTGCGGCGATGTCGCTGGACGATCTCGTCGAGGTTCTGCGGGGCTGGATCGACGGGGAGCGATTTCCACAGGCCGCCGCGCGTCTGCCGGAGAACATCGAGGTCATCCGGTCTCGTCTGGCCCGGTTCGGGGCCGTGAACGAGCATCTTCTCCTGCTTCATCCTGACCCCGAGGTGATGGAAGAGGGGCTGCGGAAGCTGCGGGATGAGCCGGACGCCCAGCGGATCCTCCGCGGGCTCACGGAGGTACTGGAAGAAGTGCAGGCATGGGAGGAAGGCGCCCTCGCGATGGCGGTGCGCGAAGCCGGGAAACGAACCCAGGTCAGGGGACCGGCGCTCTTTCATCCGGTGCGGCTCGCGCTCTGCGGGTCGACCAGTGGACCGGACATGGGGAAGGTTCTCGCCGCTCTGGGGCCGGATGAGACGTTCGCCCGTATCTCGAGCGCCGTCGCCTTCCTCTCTTCAACAGCCTTCGAAGGGTGAACTGAGGGCGCTCGAGATTTCCGTCACGGAAGGGGGTCCAACCCGAACCTGCGCCCAGCCAGCCGAGTACCCCACCGGGTTTGACCTCCATCGCCGAACTTCTGTAGATTGCATGCTTGCTTCCACTCACTCGCAGGACAACAGGTCACGATCAGGAGGATCTGGATGACTTTCCGTTCAGGAACTTTGGCCACGCTGGCGTTCACCTTCGCCCTCGCGGGATGCGGCGGAGCCGGAGCAGGGGCCGCAGATGGCCCGGCTCCGCAGAGCTACGACCCCGACGACCTGCCAGCGTGGGTGCAGGCGCTTCCGGAAGGGAGCCCGCCGGTCGACAACACGCACACGCAGCAGGCCAGCATCTACCTTCTCCAGGCGGCTTCAGCCGGATCTGACGAGCAGCGCGAGACCCGTCTCCGTTCGGCCCTCGAGACGGCCCGGGAGGGAATTGCGGCTGCACCCGAGAACGCCCAGTCCTACCTGCAGGCGGGTGAGGCACTCCTCGGGCTCAGGGAATACGAAGAAGGCGCAGCCATGCTGGATCGAGCCGAATCGATCTACCCGCGTTATGTGATCGAGACAGACCCCATCCGGGAAGAGATCTGGATCGAGTTGTACAACGAGGCGGTCGGGTCGCTCGAAGCCGGCGACTCGCAGGGTGCGCTGCGCCTCTTCGGGTCCGCTCATACGGTGTATCAGGCTCGCCCGGAGGCCATGATCCAGGCCGCGTCGCTCCTCTCGGAGATGGGCCGCAACGACGAAGCGATGGACTATTTCCGCGAAGCGGCCGGGGTTGTGATGACCGACCGTGCGGCAGAAGTGGATGCAGAAATGCGCGCGAGCTGGGTGGAGCTTCGCGGCATCGCGCTCTTCAATCTCGCGCAGCTTCTCTTCCAGGCGGAACGCTTCGATGAGGCGGCGGCGGCGTACGCGACCGTTCTCGAGGACGATCCTGAGAACCTGATGGCGCTCAGCAACATGGCGATTGCCTACGTATCAGCGGGCGATGTGGAGCGAGCCCGGCAGATTTATGAGCGTCTCCTGAGCCAGCCGAACCTGACCGCCCGTGAGTACTACATCATCGGCGTCGGGCTTTACCAGTCCGAGATCTTTGATGAAGCCGCCCGTGCGTTTGCAGCCTCAGTGGAACTTGTTCCAAACCACCGGGACGCCGTTTTCAACTACACGCAGTCGCTTTTCCTCCAGCAGGACTGGGAGGGGCTTCTGGCGGCGACGGAAAGACTCCTCGAGGTCGATACGCACAACAGCTTTGCATTTCGCTACCGCGCGCAGGCACTCGTGAACCTCGAGCGTCAGCAGGAAGCCGTGCAGGTTCTCGAGGTCTTCCAGGAGCTCCCGTTCGAGCTCGACATGATGCAGCTCGCGCAGATCCCGGACGGGGTCGCGCTTGTAGGCCAGGCGTTCAACCTGACCCAGCCCGTCGGCACCGAGGTATCCATCCGGATCCATTTCTATACGGTGACCGGAGAGCTTGCAGGAAGCGCCGACACCACGGTTCGCCTGGGCGAGGTCGAGGAAGGGATCGTCTTTCAGGCCGATCTCCAGACCACGGCGGATGTGTTCGGGTTCAGGGCCGAGGTCCTCTGAGCGGATTGAAGGGTCAGGCGGCCGGAGGCGTTCCTCCGGCCGCTTGACCGCAGGTCGCGCCAGGCTACATTTGGTCGGCGCACGCGGGCGTAGCTCAGTTGGTAGAGCATCAGCTTCCCAAGCTGAGGGTCGCCGGTTCGAATCCGGTCGCCCGCTTTTCATCCTTCAGGTTGAGATCGACCCAGCGAACGCGATCGGCGGAGCCCATCCGGTCGCCCGCTCGGACCAGGGTTCACTCGACCCCGAGTGCCTCGGAACTCAGGATCCACCCGCGTGGGGAGCCATCCTCACCCTGGACCCACAACCAGTCCGAGAAACGTCCGAGGAGCGACATCTCGCCGGCCGTCCCGTCCAGCCCCAGACCCGGTGCCTCGGATTCGGGGCGGAGTCGCACCTGGGCGAGGTTGGCTACGCGGACGGTGCCGAGGGAAGCCGAGGGCACTTCGACCTCTCCTTCCTGCACGAAGCCCTGTCGTCCATCGGGGAGGCGCACTCGGAGCCACGGGCCAATCCCGGCCAGAATGTGAACCGGAAGGTGAGGCTCGGCGTCGACCACCACCGCGCTTCGTGACGACGGACCGGCGTGGATCGAGGTCGCCTGGCTCGACACACGGCCGGCGGAGTGAAAGCGCTCGGGGAGAACGGCGAGAGCGCTTGGGCGTGTCGTCGGTTCATCGAGGAATGGATACGGATCGACGGGTCCCTCGCCTCGGGCATAGATCCCGAAATGAAGGTGAGGAGGCGTAGTCACCGCATTTCCGGTGTTGCCGACGAAGCCGAGCGTATCCCCCGCGCCGACCCGGGCGCCCCGCTCGACGAACTGGCGGTCGAGGTGAGCATAGTACTGATTGTGGTTTCGCAGCTCATCCCGCACCCAGACGACCCGCCCGCCGACCGGAGTTTCCGAGACCCTTGTTACGGTTCCCGAACTGACCGCCAGAACGGGGGTGCCGCGCGGGGCGAAGATGTCCACCCCGTGATGAACCCGACGCCCCCCTTCCCGGTCGTCTCCGAAGACGCTCTGAATGCTCCCGACCCCGCTGCCCTCCACCGGGAAGGCCAGAGACGCGCCGACGCGGAACTGGACGCGGTATCCGCCGCCGATCAGGAGTTCGGGCTGCATCCGAACGATGTAGGTGGCGGTGGCCCGTGCCTCGTGGACAACGCTGCGGGTCGTGGACTCAATCCACGCGACCGGAATCGTCCGGAACTCAGGTGCGTCCTCGAGAACCCGAAAGACCTCGAGAAAGACCTGGCCCGATCTCTCACTCCCAAGCTCAAGTTCCACCTGGAGCCGTTGTCCCCGTCTGAGTTCCACCCGGTACCCGAGTGCGATGGGTTCAGCGGATGGGATCCACCCGGACTCGTCTGCCGGGGGTAGCATTTCGACTGCGTTCCGAAGGGCGTCCTCGGAGGCCTCCACCCACTCGCGCGCGAGCGCGGCGTCGGCGAGGCCCGCTCTCTCCAGCGCTTCGAAATACCGTTCGTGCGGGGTCTCTCCCCTGAGGGGTTCGAGAAGGACTTCGACGGTGCCGCAGCCAGCCAGGGTCAACCCGAAAAGGGCCACCACTCCAATCTGAGTACAATGTCTGATCATGCGGTCGATACGCCTCATGTGACGGATCGGTTCCGCCCGCGGGGAGCCGCGACAGCGCGCTCACTCTCCATCCATTCCTCAGACGATGATCGTCCGGAGCGTCGCGGGCGGATGGAATTGAGCCATCATGCGGAAGCCATTATCTTTCAAGGCTTTCCATGAATCCGCAGGAAACATCCCGGCGTGCCGGGGCAGGGGAGGAAGTCAGGAGTGATCCGCATAGCAGAAATCGAGACCGGGAGTGTCGCCGAAGCGCTCCAGCTCCAGGTCGGCACGCGCATCGTGCGGATCAACGGGGAGAAGGTCCGGGATGGAATCGACCTCACGTTCCTCCTTTCCGATACCGAGCTCGAACTCGAGGCCGTCGACGAGTCAGGAAATCGGACGGTATATGAAGTCGAAATGGACTCCGGCGAGCAACTCGGGATTGTACCCGCGCCGGACACCGTCCGCGAATGCGCGAACAAGTGCGTATTCTGCTTCATTGATGGCAATCCACAGGATGTTCGCCCGAGCCTCTGGATCCGGGACGATGATTTCCGGCTCTCCTTCACATACGGGAGCTACGTCACGCTCACGAACCTCGGGCCGAAGGGGCTCGCGCGGCTCGTCGAGCAGCGGCTGAGTCCGCTCTATGTCAGCGTTCACGCTACAAACCCCGAAGTGCGCATCAAGCTTCTGGTGAACGAGCGTGCGGGGCTGATCATGGAGCAGCTCGAGTATCTGCTGTCCAACGGGCTCGAGGTCCACACCCAGATCGTCCTCTGTCCCGACTGGAATGACGGCGCGGAGCTGGATCGGACGATCGAGGATCTGTTCGCGCTCGGGGAAGGGGTTCGTTCACTCTCGGTGGTTCCGGTCGGACTCACGAAGTACAACCTGAACCGCCCGGTCCGGCCGATGACGGGCGACGAGGCCGCCCGCGCGCTCCGGCAGGTGGAGGGGGCCCGGGAACGGGCGCTGAACGAGCGCGGATATGGCTGGTCCTACGCCGCCGATGAGCTCTACCTCATGGCGGGTGAACCCGTACCGGAAATGCCCTACTACGATGATGCCGCACTCCTCGAGAACGGTGTCGGGGCCGTGCGGCACTTTCTGGACGAGTTTGATGCCGGCATGAGTGACCTCCCGAGGTTCGAAGGGCGGCGGATCCGGATTCTCACCGGGCGCTCCATGGCCCCCTTCTTCCGTGAACGCGCAGAGGCACTGGCAGGAGCCACGGGGGCGGAAGTCGAAGTTCATGAAGTCGTGAACCAGTTCTACGGGGAGAGCGTGACGGTGGCCGGACTCCTGGCCGGGCGCGACATGCTGGCTGCGGTGCCCGACTCCCGTGAAGGCGATCTCATTCTCCTTCCTGCAGAGACCATCAACCAGGACGATCTGTTCATCGACTCCTTTCCGCTCTCGGAATTTCAGAATGCGGTGTCCCCCGCCCGGGTCGTCCCGGCCTACGACGTGACCCAGGCGCTCCGGGGTGCCGCGTGAGCCGTCGCCTTCCCGTGGTGGCTGTAGTCGGTCGCCCCAACGTCGGGAAGTCCACCTTCTTCAACCGGATTCTGGGGTACCGGGCCGCGATCGTGCACGACTTTCCGGGCGTCACGCGCGACCGGAACTTTGCGCGCGCGGACTGGGCAGGGCGCCAGTTCTTCATCGTGGATACGGGGGGCGTGATCGAGGGAAGCGACGAGCCGCTCGATCGGTCGGTCCGCGAACAGGCGCTGATGGCGGTTCAGGAGGCTGACCTTCTCGTCTTCCTTGTCGACGGGAAGGCCGGGGTTCACCCGCTCGATCAGAAGCTTGCGGAGGTCCTTCGCGCAGCGCAGAAACCTCTGCTGCTGGTCGTGAACAAGATGGACAACCTCCCGAATGACCCCGGTCATCACGAATTCTGGGAGTTCGGACTCGGGGAGCCCTTTCCGGTGAGCGCGATATCGGGGAAGGGCTCGGGCGACCTGCTCGATCGCATCGTATCGTTGCTCCCGGAAGAAGAAGGTGAGCCGGACGATTCGGATCTGCGCATCGCGGTTATCGGGCGGCCGAACGTCGGGAAGTCGTCCTTCATCAACCGGCTCTTCGGGGAAGAGCGGATGGTCGTGAGCGACGTCCCCGGAACGACCCGCGACTCCGTTGACTCGACCTTCAAGTACCACGGAAGATCTCTCGTCTTCGTGGATACCGCGGGGCTCAGAAGGCAGTCGAAGGTGAAGGAGTCGGTCGAATACTATTCGACTCTGAGGACCGCACGGGTGATCCGGGACGCGGATGTCTGTCTTGTTCTGGTGGATGCGGAGGAGGGACTGCACCTGCAGGATGTGAAGGTCCTCGAGGCCGCATGGGAGGCCGGGTGCGGGATCCTGCTCGGCGTGAACAAGTGGGATCTCGTGGAGAAGGATCTCACCACGGCGCCAGCCTTCGAAAAGGAGATCCGGGCGCGGGTTCCCTTCCTGGAATGGGTCCCGGTTCTCTTCCTCTCCGCCCTCACCGGGCAACGGGTCCGCAAGACGCTCGACCTCCTTCTCGAGATCGAGGAGCAACGCGGCCGGAGAATTCCGACCCACGAGGTAAACGAAGTTCTGTCGAAGCTGGAACAGCGGCAGCCGCCGCCCCATTCCCGGGGAAGGCATGTACGCGTTCGATACGCTACGCAGGTGGCTGAGCGTCCGCCGACGTTCCTCGTGTTTTCCAACCTCCCCTCGGAGCTACCCGATCACTACATTCGCTACATCCAGAGGGGCTTCAGGGATGCGTGGGGACTCCTCGGATCCCCGATCCGGATCTTCCTCCGAGCTTCCAGACGAAACGAAAAGGCACCGGACCGTTGACCGTACCCATCCTTCTCCTCGCCGCGGCTTACCTCCTGGGTGCCACGCCGACTTCGTACTGGGTGGGCAGGGGGCTTCGGGGAATCGATCTCCGCGAGCACGGGAGCGGGAACCTCGGAGCCACGAACGTTTTCCGGGTTCTCGGCTGGAAGGCGGCACTGCCGGTGGTCGTGGTCGATGTGCTCAAGGGGTGGGTACCGGTGGCCCTGTTTCCGGCACTGCACCCGGGGGTGAGCGAGGGCTGGACCCTGGCGTTCGGGGCCGCCGCGATCATCGGCCATGTGTTCTCGTTCTGGGTCGGGTTCCGCGGAGGGAAGGGGGTTGCAACCTCGGCGGGAGTGTTCCTGGCCCTCTCCCCCTGGGGGGTGCTGATCGCTCTGGCCGTCTGGATGATCGCGGTGGCGCTGACCCGGTACGTGTCGCTCGGTTCGATCCTCGCCGCCGCCGTCCTCCCGGTTGCGGTCTTCCTGCTTCCCCACGGAGGGGGCAACCTCCTGAAGGCCTTCACCCTCGCCCTTGCGGCGTTCGTGATCTGGGCACATCGAGCGAATATCCGGCGCCTGCTCCGAGGCGAGGAGAACCGATTCGCCCGGTCGCCGGCGGGGGAAGAATGACCACGTACGCGGGTAAGGACGGAGGCGTGCGTGTCGCAGTCATTGGCGCGGGGAGCTGGGGGACCGCCCTCGCACTCCTTCTCCACCGGAATGGACACCGGGTGCGGCTCTGGAGCTTCGAGGAGGATGTGATCCGGAAGGTCCGGGAGACCGGGATGAACCCCTACCTGGAGGGGGTCACGCTCCCACCCGATCTGGAGGTCACCCCGGACCTGCCGGGGTGCGCGGAAAATGCCGACGTGATCGTTTCCGTGACTCCGGCGCAGCACGTTGGCGAAACGATGAGCCGGATTGCTGGGCATCTCTCCCCCGGGGTGCTCGTTGTGAGCGCTTCGAAAGGCATCGAGATCGCTTCTCTCCGGCGGATGGACGAGGTCCTTGCGAGTGTGCTTCCGGCGTCTGCCATGGAGGGTTTCTGCGTGCTTTCGGGGCCCTCGTTTGCTGCCGAGGTGGCGAGGGAGAGCCCAACGGCCGTGGTCATCGCCTCGAAATCGAAAACGGCTCGACTCCGCGCCCAGCGGATCTTCCGTTCCAGCACCTTCCGCGTCTACACCAACGCGGATGTCATTGGAGTCGAACTCGGCGGAGCGGTCAAGAATGTGATTGCCCTCGCCGCCGGAGTCGCGGCGGGCCTCGGCTTCGGCCACAATACGCAGGCCGCACTGATGACGAGGGGCCTCGCGGAGATCACCCGGCTCGGCGAGGCCATGGGGGCCCTGCCCGCGACCTTTTCGGGGCTGGCCGGAATGGGAGACCTCGTACTCACCTGCACGGGCGAACTCTCGCGGAACCGGACCGTTGGAGTCCGTCTCGGAAAGGGAGAACGCCTCGAAGACATCCTCTCCGACATGAAGGCGGTTGCGGAGGGTGTGTTGACGACGCCGGCCGTGCGCGGGCTGGCCGTGAGGCACGGGGTGGAAATGCCCATCGTGTTCGAGGTGCATGCCATGCTCACCGAAGGCCGGGATCCGAAGGATGCGGTACGCAACCTCATGCTCAGAGACCCGAAGCCGGAGGCCTGGGGACGGAGCGAGGAACCATGAGCGACGAACCCCTTGTAAAGAAGGCGTACTACTCGATCGGCGAGGTGTGCGATCTGACCGGGCTCAAACCGCACGTCCTCCGGTACTGGGAGGCGCAGTTCGAGGTACTTCACCCAACCAAGAACCGTGCGGGAAACCGCGCCTTCCGCCCCGCCGAGATCGAACTCATCCTTCTCGTGAAATACCTTCTCTATGAGAAGAAATTCACCATCGAGGGAGCGAGACAGAAGCTGAAGGAAATGCGGGCATCGGGGGAACTCGAGTCGGAACGGCGGGATGCGCTGGCGCCGGGAGTGCTCACGAGCTTCAAGGAAGAGCTGCATTCCCTGAGAAAGCTCCTGACCCTTCCGGAGGAGGACGAGAGTGCATCTTCTCTGCACGAATGACGACGGGTTCCTGGCCACCGGACTCCAGATACTGAGCAGAGCCGCCCGGGAGCTGGGCGCCGTGACCACGGTCGCGCCGGACCGGGAACAGAGCGCAACGAGTCATTCGCTGACCCTCCACCACCCGCTCCGGAGCAGAAGGGCCACCGATGGAACGCTCGTGGTGGACGGCACGCCCACCGACTGCGTGATTCTGGCCGTGAATGCGCTGCTGGAATCCCGCCCTGATTTCTGCTTCTCGGGCGTGAATCACGGAGCGAACATGGGCGAGGATGTGCTCTATTCCGGGACTGTGGCTGCCGCAATGGAGGCGACCGTTCTCGGAATCCCCTCCGTCGCGTTCTCCTATGCCGGGCCGGATTTCGAGTCGATAGCCGGGTGGGAGAAGGTTCTGGTGCGGCTGCTGCAGATGCTCACGGCCAAGGGAGGCCTTCCGCGATCAACACTCCTGAATGTGAACCTTCCCCCGATCGATGCGGATTCGGTGAAGGGGATCCGGGTCACATCGCTTGGTGAGCGACGGTACTCCGACTCCCTGACCCGTGCCCGGGACCCCAATGGAAGGGAGTACTTCTGGATCGGGGGTGGCGCACTGGAATGGAGCGGCAGCACGGACTCGGACTTCCAGGCGGTCGCGGACGGGTATATTTCCGTCACGCCTCTTCATCTGGATCTCACGAACTACAACCTCATCGAGGAGATCCGTTCTTGGAACCTCACCCTCTAGAGGACTTCCGTTTCGTCGGCTATCGCAGACGACTGATCGAGGAGATTCGCGCGAAGGGGATCGACGATCTCGACCTCCTCCAACTCTTCGATCGAGTGCCGAGGCACCTCTTCCTTCCGGAAGGAGTGAGCCCGCGAGCTTATGAGGACGCGCCGATCCCGATCGGGTTTGGTCAGACGGCCTCCCAGCCCTCGCTCCAGGCGGCCTACCTGCGGGTGCTTCGACCGACTCCGGACGAGAAGGTGCTGGAAATCGGCACCGGGAGCGGATTCCTCACTGCACTGCTGGCGCTCATGGCCGACCGGGTCTATTCGGTCGAGTGGGTGCGGGAGCTGTCACAGAGAGCGCGAGTCGGGCTGGACGCCCTCGGAATCCGGAATGTGGCACTCATGGTGGGGGATGGCACGATCGGCTGGAGGAAGTTTGCACCGTTTGACGTGATTGTGGTGTCGGCCGCGTCCCCCCAGGTTCCGGCTACCCTGGTGGCTCAGTTGGCGGAAGGCGGGAGGATGCTGATTCCCGTAGGAGGAAGGGAGGTACAGGACCTGATCCTGGTAACGAGGTCGGGGGATGAGGTGACGGAAGAATCCGTCGTCGGAAAGTGCACGTTTGTGCCTTTGCTCGGTCGCTACGGATGGTCCGAAGGGGAAGGGGAGGCCACGCGATAGGGGGGGCGTCATCCGGGCAGGCTGGATACCTGCGTCGCCGCTCCGGTATGCGGCGCGGGATGCGGCGCGGGATGCGCTCCGGGTCGGTGCAGGCCTATATTCCGGAAGACCCAAGCCCGGGAAATGGGTCCCGGGACGGGAGGCAGGGAAGGACCGTAAACCAGGGGGGCACCGATGTCCGATTCAGACCGTATCGATCCGATGGCAGGGGACTCGGCGTCCGATGAAGGCGACGAGACTGCACAGGGCTCCTCGTCTGATCATGGACCCGAGCTGGACCGTCTTCCCCCGCCCGCTTTTCCACCCGGCAGGCGGAGGGCGGTCAGTCACCGCACATCAGCCGATCCGGAGCCAGAGGGAGATGACGGAGGTCTGGCGGATGCGCTGATCCAGCCGGACGAACCGATACGGCGTACTCTGCCCGACGCGTTGGACGATGCCTTCATTTCACCGGACGCGCCCTTCCGCCGCCGGGAGCCTCACGACGGCGAGGGCGGCGAGGATGATGAGGAGGAGGAAGAGGGGATCGTGACCGGAATCGGGTCCTGGGAGCCCGAGTACTTTCCCCGCGAAGTCGCGCGCCGGTCCCGCGGCTCGGAGGTACAGCAGATTGCATCATTGCTGGAGGAGCTGGCCGCCGGTCTCCGGAAGCACGGGTCCGTGGTTCTGGTTTCCGAAACCCCCATCACCGCTTTCGAGGGAATCCTGCGCGGGATGGTCGCCGGGTTCCTGGCCGCCAGGAGCGAAGAGGACTGATCCGCCACTGACGCGAGGCGCCGGCGCCGTCGACCGCTTCGGACCAAGAGCCCCAAGCCGGGGGACGCGGGGCGACTGGGAGGGGGGCTCCTGGCGGAGGGTCATCCGGCTTGGCCTTCCGGCAGGGCGTTGGCCACCGCTCCGGAGGTGTATCATTCCCGTTGCCTTCATTATCTTCTCCCCGTGCCGTGACGTTCGTCTCCGCAGGAAGCCACCTGCGGTGGGTCTCGGGTTGGTTACTGTCGTCCTCGTAGCTCAGGTGGATAGAGCGGCTGCCTCCTAAGCAGCAGGTCCCGCGTTCGAGTCGCGGCGAGGACATTGGTTTGGGCAGGGGAGGGGACGCGTCCCTGCCGCATGTTCCCGCGGGCGCTGCTGCCCCGGATCCGCGGGCTGGCTCCGCGCCGTCCGTTGACCCCATGACGGGGCTGCGGTAAGTTTTCCAGTCTATGTCCGTGATTTTTCCAGGCGCGGGGCGGTGTGTCCGATGACCTGCCGATCCCTTCCGAACAGCCGAGCTTCCTGATACGTATGGCCAAGCCCACTCGCAAGCCCACGCACCCAGCGCCTGCCGGAACGGCGGACGACGCCTTCACCGCGCGTATCCTCGAGTTCTACCTCTGGTCGAGGCAGCGCACGCAGGTTCTTGTGGTGGGGGTCGCCGTTCTCGTCGTGCTCGTTGTCGGAACGATCTACTGGATCAACCAGCGGAACGCGCAGCTCGACCGGGCCGCTGCGGAGCTCGACGGGATCCAGCAACTGGCCCGATTCGGTGACCAGGGTGAGGCGCGGGCGCAGCTCACCATCTTCATCGATCGCTTCGATGGGACGCCTCATGAGGTCGAGGCTCGGCTGAATCTCGCCGAACTCGAACTGGAAGCGGATTCCTACGACGCGGCGATCGAAGCGCTCGAGCCGGTGGCCCCGAACTTCAGCGGTCCGCTCAACGTTCAGGCCACATTCCTTCTCGGGCTCGCTTACGAGCAGGCCGAGCGGTGGGACGAGGCGGCGTCGGTCTTCGCGGAGCTCCAGCGCCGGGCCGAGTTCCAGTTCCAGAGGTCCGAGGCGGGCGAAGGCCTCGTGCGGGCGAGACTCGCACTCGGGGACACGGCGGCCGCTGCGGAGACGTATCGGACGCTCATCAGCGAGTTCGAGGAAGGCGATGCACAGCGGGCATACTACGAGATGCGCCTGGCCGAGCTGACCCGCGGCGAGATGTAGCGCTTTCTCCGTGGGGCGTGGCCTCACGGAACCTGCCGACAGAACCTTCTGATCGAGAGAAGCGGCTCCTCGCCGTTTCGAGTGGGTATCCTCCCCTGTGTGTCCTGAGGTGTGACGCTGGCGTGTGCGCTGCCGCGGCCGCGCTGCCCGTCGATCTTCCGCTCGTGACCTGTTGCGGCCGACAACGGAAGATCGACCGTCGTGTTGCCCGTCGATCTTCCGCTCGTGAGGGAATCCGGACACGAACGGAACATCGACGGCTGAGCGTGGGCGCGCCGTCCTGAGCCCAGATGCGGATTTCCGTGCGCGGCACCGCACGCGCGACACCGACCATCGCAGTCGACGCGCGGCCCGACGGCCGCAGGACCGCGGGGCCCTCGCGTGCAAGCATATCCGAAGCGACGGCATCGATCTTGGGCGGGCGGTCCACGCCTGCGCACGGAATCAGGCTACCCACACGGAATCACTCTACCCACTCGAAACGGCGAGGAGCCAGAGAAGTTCACTCGGATCCTCCCCCGTTCGTTCCCTCTGTGGGTGGCGCATAATATATATTATGTAAAGTAGAAGGGATCGGGACCGCGTCCCCGCTGGGAAGGACGTCTCTTCTTCCTGGGAGTCCTTTCAGGACACAGCTCCCCGGCGCGGCGCGCGCCTCCCCTCCCGCACACGCCCTCGTTCCATCTCAGGGCTTTCCCGCGCAGGTTACGGGTTCCATGCTTCGAGCGGATTCGCCCGACAGTTCGAGGAGGGCGCTTCTGAGCGTTTCCTCGAACTCGGGGACTGCCGCTTCTCTCGCCGCCCGGACCGTGAATGCATTGACCTGAATGGCGGTCCCGAACCGGAGTGCCACCGTCTGTCCCCTCCGTGGCCGCTCGCTCCATCTCGGCCAGACGTCGTACGAGCCGTCGATCCCCACCGGGATCACGGGCACCCCGGCACGCAGGAGGAGTCGGAGCGTTCCCCGGCGGAAGGGCTGGAGCGCACCGTCCCAGGAGCGCTCCCCCTCCGGGTAGATGCAGACGCCCTCTCCGGCCGCCACGGTTCGAAGCGCGACCCTGACGGTCTGCGCGTCCGTTCTGTATCGGCGCACGGGAAAGGCGTGTGACCGGACGAGAAAGTACCGGGACGGACCCGATGCGAACTGGGTGCTCTTCGTCATGGAGTGCACGATTCGCGGGCAGTGGGCCTGCACGAGAAAGGGGTCCAGGATGCTCTGATGGTTCGGGATCAGGACAAACGGACCCGAAGCCGGGACATTCTTTTTCCCAACTACTGTTATCGTCGCCATGCGATCGAGGAGGGTCCGCACGAGCGGCTGCGAGACTCGATAGAGAAGGCTCACCGCGTCACGATCCTGGGCTGGAACTCGATGACCTCTCGCCCCTCGATGGCCCAGGAGGCTGCGATCGCCGCGCGTAGCGCGTCTTCCCATCTGCGGGACGAGTCCGAGGGGAAATGAAAGTGGGCGAGTTCGCCGGAGCCGTCCGTGATCTGGATGGAGGCCGAGACCGCCTGGAGTGAGCGTATGTCCGTGAGGGACCACGACCGCGGACCAGCCGGATGCATCGCGCGGAAGCGAAGTTCGTCACTCGAGAGGGAGAGGACCCCCTGCAACGGCTCGCCGATCCGCTCGAAAAAGCCGAGGAGGCGTCCACCGTGGCGCACAGGCTCCTCGCTCGCGGCAAAGCGCGCCCACGCGTCGGCCTGGAGGATGGCCGCGTCCTCCCCCATGCCCGGACGAGCGGAACCTGCCCGGTACCCTTCGAGCCTCAGCGAGAGCGAACGCGCGGTATACTCGAGTACCACCCCTCCTTCGTCCTCGACGCGAATCCGAGTACCCCCTTCGCCCGGAGTGAAGGAGCGACGGCAGGAGGGACATCGGCCGGACTCCGCGTCCCCTTCCATGGGATCCTGCCCGCAGAAGGGGCACAGGTAGAGGAAATCGATGAGTGCCACGTTTCCTCGAGGTCAGAGACGGCCAAAGAGCTGCAGCAGGCGGAGCTTCCAGACCTTCCAGACGGCCTCCGCGACGATGCGCTTCGACATCTTGGAATCACCCTGGTCCCGTTCGGTAAAGACGATGGGGACTTCGGCGAAATTGAATCCGTTCTTCCAGGATCTGAACTTGAGTTCGATCTGAAAGGTGTAGCCGTTCGATTCGATTCGATCCAGATCGATCGCCTCGAGTACCCGCCGGTTGAAGAGGTTGAAGCCTCCGGTTGCGTCGGTGGTCGGGAGCCCCGTGATCACCCGCGCGTAGACGGTTCCGAAGTAGGATACGAGGAGCCGGGCCATCGGCCAGTTGACCACGGTCACCCTTCCTCCCACATAGCGCGAACCGATTACGAAATCATGCGTCGACGCTGCGGCGATAAGTGCCGGCAGGCTCCCCGGGGGATGGGAGAGGTCCGCGTCCATCTCGCAGATCCGCGCGTAGGTGCGTGAGAGCGCCCATCGAAAACCGTCGACATAGGCCCGCCCGAGCCCCTCCTTCCCGGACCTGTGGAGAACGTGAACGCGCTCCGGCCACTGCGCGGCCAGCCCATCCGCGATTGCCCCCGTGCCATCCGGGGAACCGTCGTCCACGACGAGCACGTCCACGGACTCATCCGTGTCCAGGACCAGCGGGACGATCCGCGGGAGGTTCTCCCGCTCGTTGTAAGTCGGAATGACGACAAGCGTCTTCAGCGCCGGCTCCGCGGCCGCGAGCCCGGCCTCCCCTGAAGAGGGACCCATTCGTTCACTTCCCATCCTCCACCTCCCCCTTCCCCTGCCCCGGACTCCGGAAAAGTTCCCAGAGCGCGAAGCCGAACGCGGGTACCAGTTCAACCACTGTCATCCAGACCCGCGCGAGGAGGGCCACGCCCACTGCAGCCGCGCCGAATTCCGGGCGGAGGAAGGCGATCAGAAAGCCCTCCCGCACCCCGATCCCTGCGGGTGCGAAGAGCGCCAGATACCCCAGAAGATAGGCGGCAGCGAACGACGGGACCACCTCGAAGAAGCCCGCCTCGAGCCCCAGCCCCCTGACGAAGAGGAGAAATGCGGCGCCGTAAACGACCCAGAGAACGAGGTGTGCGAGGAGCCATCGAGCCCCGAAGCTCCTGCCAAGAGGGGGAAGAGCTTCCGGAAGACTGCTCGTGAAGCGGGCACTGAGGCGGAGGCCGAGCGTCAGGAGCGACGGGAGGCTCACTGCGGCAAGAAGCACCGCGAGCGCCAGCAAAGCGAGAGAGGGGGGCATCCACGTCTCCCCTTCCCTGCCGATCCACGAAGCGACGAGGGGAAACCCGAGGATCCCGGTGGCAAGGAGACCGAGAAGCTGGACAAGAACTGCGGATGCCATGCCGAGGGTGGCGGGCACCCCGGCGCGTCGGGACAGGACCGCGAGGCCCGCCACCTGCCAGAGCTTCCCGGGCACATACCGGCCGAGATTTGCGGTCAGCACGATTCGCGCAGACGCCAGTGCACCGGGATCGATGCCGCCCAGTTCCTGGACGATCTTCCCCCATATTCGCGTGGAGAGGAGGAACCCCGCGAAAAGGAGGAGGGCCGAAGCGGTGAGGGGGATGTGTTCCGGCTCCGGAAGCGCCGCATCCAGTTGCCGGACCTCCTGGAGAGAGAGCCCGATCCGGTCCGCAATCAGCCAGGTGAGTCCGATGGTGAGGACGATCTGGAGAGTGAGACGGATACTCGCTCTCCAGCGGCCCTCAGCGCCGGGTATCTGAACCACGACCAGCCCTTCGATCCTTCCAGAACCCGGTTCCGCCAGCGGCCACGAGGAGGAGGAGCGATGCGAGGGAGGTGGCCAGCCCGGCTGCGAAGTGCGGCCCCTGGAACTCCATCACGACGCGATGCGAGCCCGCCGGGACCTGTACTGCGCGGAGGGTGTGATCGGCCCGAAGCACCGGGGTCTCCACTCCGTCGACGGTGGCCGTCCATCCCTGGAACCAGTTCTCCGACAGCACAAGCAGGGCGGCACCGGAGGCGTCAACGTCCAGCACGAGGCGGTTCGGGGTGCGCTCGATCCATCGGGCGCTCCCCTGCACCGCGTCTCCGCCGAGCGAAGTCGGGAGTTCTTCGTTGAGAACGGTCTCCACGGAAGGGTCGAACCGCCCAGGATCGAGGATGTGATCGAGGGTTTCCTCCTCGGAGAGGATGACAGCCCTCCCGACCACACGCGCCCGCGGAAGGTCGGGATACGCGTACACCGCCGAATGGACGGATCCGTCCGAGTAGGCGAGCTGCGAGACCGGCTGGACGCCCTCGATGGCACCGTACTCGGCCACCGGCCAGAGAATGTAGCGGACATTCAGGAGCCGGAGGACATTCGGGTTGAAGGTGGCGAGGTGTTCGGGGATGCTGCTTCCCGTCATTCCGATGAGTTCACGGTAGCGCTGAAGATCGTTCGGGTGATGCCCGCCGGCGAGGTCGAGACCGTGCATTCCCGGAGTCACGTCCTGACCCCGCTCGACCATGGAGAAGACCCTGAAGGGGGTTTCTTCCCGGTTGCGTTCCATGAGGAACTGATGGTTTGCGTCGGGGCGTGACCAGGCGTAGTAGTCGAGGGTGCGGATGAACGGTTCGTTGACCCGAACCTGGTCGACGGCTACGAGGATTCCGAGGATGATGAGGATCACGCGGGCCTGAAACATTCCTCGGGCGTAGCCCCACCATGCGGCTCCTGCCACGCCAACCAGGAGCGTCGCAATGAAGAACCCGCGCGCGATCAGGGGTTCGGCCCTCTCAAGGGTGGCCGCGGACGCCTCCGTGAGTCCGGGGTCGAAGATCACGAGCCAGAGAGTGGAAAGAACCCCGGTCGCGGCCAGCAGCCAGCCCACCCCGAAGAGAGTCGTTCCGCCGGCGAAAATGCGCAGCACTGCCCGGGGTTCACCCGATTCCGTGAGTCGGACTGCACGATCGAGGCCGAAGGCGGCGAGCGTGGTCAGGGCAAACCCGGTCAGGAAGATGGCCATCCCCGGTGCGCGAAACAGGGAGATCCCGGGGAGCACCTCGTAGAAGACCCTCCAGACGGGCGTATGGGCGCCGAGGGCGAAAAGCGCCACGATCCCGCCCATCCCGACCATGAACCAGCGCAGTCCCGCGCGGGGGCCCCCAAGGAAGGAGAGAGCCGCGAGAATGAGGAGAAGGACCCCCAGGTACTCGTGATTCAGCTTGAACCCGTTTCGTCCCCAGTAGGTATCCGAGGTCCATTCCGCGCCACCCACGGAACTCCCCACGAACTCCGGAACCACGAGGCCGACGGCCTCCTCGGGGTGAAGTGACCAGGAGGCGCTGTAGGCAAGCGCGGCCGCGGGATCCGCGTCCACGGTGGTGGCGGCGCGTCGGGACGAAGTCGTGATGTAGTCGACCGCAGGAATGATCTGGATCCCGGCCACACCCGCGCCCAGGACCGAGAAGAGGAGGAACAGGCCATAGCGACGGCTTCCCGCCTTCCACCCTTCCCCGCCCCGGCTCAGCTCCCAGCATCGGAAAGCCATATATGCGCCCACGGCTCCGAAGAGGAAGTAGGCCATCTGGAAGTGACTGCTGAATAGCGCGAGCGCCACCGTGGCCGCGAGCGCCGCCAATGGGAGCAGACCTCGCCGCATGAGCGACCACTCCGCCATCCAGAAGAGGAGGGGGGTGAGCGCCGTCACGTAGAGCTTCCCGTCATGGCCGGGGAATACGAGGGTGACGAAGTACGGGGCAAGCAGGAAACCCAGCCCTCCGAGGAGCGAGGCACCCCGCGAAATCCCGAGGATCCGAAGCCATCCATACATGAAGCAGCCAGCCAGAAACACATGGATGACGAGCTTCCAGCCGATGGCTCGGTACGTTTCACCGAAAAAAAGCAGGAGTACGGAGAGGGGGTGGAAGGAATCTCCCCCGGCGAGGGCTTCGATGAAGGGCGTTCCCCCGAGTATGACCGGATTCCAGAGCGGAAATCCCGTAGTGCGGAGCGCGTCCGCGAAGAAGGCCCGCGCCATGTATCCGAGCGAAAGGGTGTCGGTCCCGAAGAGCATCTCATCCGTCAGAATGAACTCTCTGAACAGGAGAAGCGTGGCCCCGAAGTACACGGCGGGTGCCGCCCATCCCGGGATCCGGTCGAGCGGGTGTTCGGAAGGGTTCGAAGCGGGGGAGCGTCGGGTCATGGAATGAAAGTGGGAGTCACAGGGTCTCGGCTGCCGTCCTCGGCAAGAGCACGATAGATCTCCAGATGCCGTGCCACCAGCCGCGCGTTGCTCCAGCGCTCAACGACGCGTTCGCGTGCACGGGCGCCGAGGGCGGGAAGGTCGCTCCTCCGGAGGAGTTCCACCACCCCGGCCGCGAGCGCCCGGGGATCGCCGGGCTCGACCAGAACGCCCACATCGGAGTCCACGATCTCGGGGAGCCCCCCGACCCGGCTCGCGACCACGGGGCGTTCGCATGCCATGGCTTCGAGGGCTGCCACGGAGGTGGCCTCCATCAACGAAGGGAAAACGGCCAGCTCGCCCGAAGCGAGGAGGGCGGGCATCTTCTCATGGGGCTGCTTTCCCATGAACCGCACGGCCTCCCCGACCCCGAGCTCGACCGCGAGGGCCTCCAGACGCTCCCGTTCGGGCCCATCTCCGACGAGGAGAGCCTCGATCTCGGGGACCGCCTCACGGATGTGCGGCATGGCGCGGACGAAGACCTCGACCCCGTTCTTCGGAAAGAGACGTCGGGGCACGATGATGCGGCGCACCCCGGGCTCGGCGGGGATTGCGGGGTCGACTGGATGGAATCGCTCCGTGTCGACTCCATTGGTAACGGCTTCGACCGCGGTTCCCGGAGCCAGCTCCTCGGCCACCTTCGCGATTTCGGTCGAAGCGGCCAGCGCACGGTCGGGGAGTGCGACCAGGCGGCGGAGGATCGGCCTCCACAAGGGCCGCTGAGCCCGCATGAGGAAATGCGAAGTGTGAAAGGTCGCCACGAGGGGGAGGCGTGACCCCCGAGCCGCAATGGCGCAGGGGACGACCGAGGGGAAGGCCTGGGCGTGCACGATATCGGCCCAGGCGGCCCAGCGGCGAGTCACCGGGATGGAACCCAGTGCATGGGCGATCCACCCTGCGGGGTGCTTCCCCGGAAACCAGGCCCGATACACACGCACCCCGTCTTCCACAGCCTCCCGGGGGCTGTCGGGGAAGGAACGCGAGGTGATCACGCGCACCTCGTGCCCCTCCTTCACCAGTCCGCGGGCCAGCTCACGGACATGGCTTTCCAGCCCACCGACCTCGGGGGGATAGTAGACACAATGGAGAAGGACCTTCAACCGTCACCTCCGAGGAACTCCGCGACTCGCTCGGCGATCCGCGCCCCGGCCCGACCATCGCCGTAGGGGTTCGCCTGCCGCCGCTCGTGCCGATCGGTGGAGGGGGCGGCCAGGAGGGCCCCGACTTCGTCCAGCATGCGGTCGGGGTCCATCCCAACGAGCCGGGCGACCCCCGCCTCGATCCCCTCCGGTCGCTCCGTGACTTCACGGAGGACGATGACCGGCGTACCGAAGGTCGGGGCCTCCTCCTGAATGCCGCCCGAATCGGTCACGACGACCGCCGCGTGGCGCAGTGCGAGGACCAGGTCGGGATAGAGGAGCGGGGCCACGAGGTGAACGCGTGGGTGACTCCCGAGAATCCGCTGCGCGGGCTCCCGGACCTGCGGATTGGGATGGACCGGATAAAGGATCTGGAGCGAGGAATGCCGATCAGCCAGCTCCAGAATCCCCCGAAACATCGCCTCGAGGGGCGCCCCGAACGACTCCCGGCGATGGGCCGTCATGAGCACGAATGAGTCCCCGCGTACCAGGAGGCCGCGGAGGGTGGAATCGTGCGGCTCGGGTCTGGAATCCTCGATCTGCAGGAGAGCATCGACCACCGTGTTGCCCGTGACGAGGATCCGTTCGGGGGCAACCCCCTCCCGCAGGAGGTTGGCGCGCGCTCCCTCCGTGGGCGCGAAGTGAAGCTGGGCCAGAACCCCCGTGAGCTTCCGGAACCCTTCTTCCGGAAAGGGAGCGCGCAGATCGCCGCTGCGAAGCCCTGCCTCCACATGCCCGGTCGCGATCCCCTCGAAGTAGGCGGCGAGCGCTCCCAGGAACACGGAAGCGGTATCTCCCTGTACGAGGAGCATCCCGGGGCGCCATTCGCGCAGCACTGGTCCCACCGCGTGGAGCGCCCGTTCCGACACTTCGAACAGGCTCTGCCCTTCCCGCATGATCCCGAGTGACCAGTCCGGCTCGATTGCGAACACTCGGAGGACTTCATCGACCAGCTCCGTGTGCTGTCCGGTAAGGAGAACCCGCGTCTCGATGTGAGGAGCCGAGGTCCGGAGAGCCCGGATGACCGGGGCCATCTTGATCGCCTCCGGTCGGGTTCCGATCAGAACCAGGGCACGGGGGGGAACGCCCGCGTGCGAGATCTTCCGGGTCATCGAAGGCTGCGGCGATTCAGGGTATCGACCTCCTCGCGGAGCTGCGCCACCATCTCTGCGAGGAGCCCGAACCCGAAGAGCGTCACGCCGACCGTCTCGAGAAGGAGAACGAGGGTGAGAAAGGGGCGAAATCCGAATTCGTGGAAGACCCGAAGATAGATCGCGATGAGTCCGACCCCGATGCCGAGAATCATCAGGAGAGCGCCCGCAGTCCCGAAAAGGAGGAGCGGCTTTCGCGAGAAAAGGAGGAGGAACCAGACCGTCAGGAGGTCCACCATCCCGATCACGACCCGCCACGCACCGGAGTATTTGGATTCCCCGGCGCGGCGAGGATGGAGAGCCACGTCGATCTCGCCCACCCGGTAACCCCGCGCGTACGCGAGAACCACGAAGAAGCGGTGCCAGTCGTGCCGCAGGGTGAGCTCGTCGAGGATCGAGGCGCGGAAGGCCTTGATCGAATTCAGGTCTGAAACCGGCACGCGGAACGCCTTCCGGGAGAGCCAGTTGTAAATCGACGATACCCGGCGCTTGTCATACGCCCCGACCTTCCGGCCGCATACGATGTCATGCCCCGCGGCGATGGCCTCGAGGAAGCGGGGAATCTCGTCGGGCGAGTGCTGGAGATCCGCATCGAAGACTATCAGAATGCTGCGGTCGGTCGCCCGGGCGCCGGTGATCATCGCCTCCGTCTTCCCGCGGTTCACCCGGTGACGGAGGACCCGCAGGGCGCTCCACCCCTCCCCTTCCCTCTCGGCGATCTCGCCCGTCCCGTCGTCGGAACCGTCGTCGACCAGGATGACCTCGCCTTCCAGACCGTGGCGTTGGAAGGCTTCCCGCAGTTCTCGAATCAGCGCGGGAATCACCGGGGCCTCGTCGAAGGCCGGAATGACTACGGCGAAGTCCCTCTTCAGGACGGGGTCTCCTTCCGTCGGCAGCGGCCGACCGGACTCAGACACGTTTGCGCATCCGTGCAGGAAGGATGCCGAGTTGATCCCGGTACTTCGCCACCGTCCGGCGGGCGATCTGGATCCCATCTGCGTCCAGAAGCTGAACGATCCTCTGGTCGGTAAGGGGCTTCTTCTCGTTCTCCTGGTCGATCAGATTCCGCAGCTTGTCCTTCACACCACGTGCGGAAATGTCGTCACCGGAGGATGTGGAGAGCCCGCTCGAGAAGAAGTACTTGAGGGGAAAGACGCCTCGCGGCGTCTGAACGAATTTCTCGTTCGTGACGCGCGACACGGTGGACTCGTGCATCTCGATATGTTCGGCCACCTCACGGAGGGTGAGCGGGCGGAGGTGCTGCACACCCCGCTCGAAAAACTCCCGCTGCCGGTCCACAATGAAGTTCATCACCTTCAGCATGGTCTGTCGACGCTGCTCGATCGCCTGGATCATCCAGTTCGCCGAGTTGAGTTTCGCCGAGATGAACTCCTTGTTCTCCCCCTTGAACTGGTCGCGATTGCGCGCAACCTCCCGGTAGGACTGCGAGATCCGCAGCCGGGGGAGATTGGTGTCGTTCAGGAAAACGTGGTACTCTCCTCCAATCTTCTCGACCACGAGATCGGGGATGACGTACCGCTCACTGTCGGGGGAATGTCCGAGCCCCGGCTTCGGGTTCAGCCGGGCGACCTGATCGGCGGCGTCCTGAACCTCGCGTGGGGTCCGCCCCACCGCACGGCCGATTTCGGACCACCGATGGTTGAGGAGGTCATCAAAGTGCTCCTCCACCAGGGTTTGCGCGAGCTCATTCGGATCCTTGACCCGAGCCAGCTGGAGCAGGATGCATTCTCGAAGATCCCGGGCAGCGACGCCGGGCGGGTCCATCTCCTGGATCACCTTGAGCATCGCCTCTGCCTCCTCGATGGAGTAGGGACGGAACAGCTCTTCAACCTCCTCCAGCGCCGCCTCCCGCTCTTCCGGGTCCGCCTCGGCCTGAGCCCTCTCTTCAGCGACTTCCCTCACGTCTTCGAGCCAGCGGTTCACCCCCTCCAGGACCTCGTCCACCGAGCAGGAGAGCAGGCCCCCGTCGGCAAGATTGCCGATGAGCTCTTCGCCCAGTCGAATCTCGCGCTCGGTGAGGGCGAGATGGTGGAGCTGCTCCAGCAGGTGGTCCCGGAGATCCCCTTCCTCGATCGCGGTCCGCTGCCGGTACTCGTACTGCTCCTGCCGAGGGGCCCTCCCTCCCTGATCGAAGCCGTCGAGCAGGATTTCCTCCCAGTCGATCTCATCATCGTCCCGGTCCGATGGTTCCTCCTCGAGGGGAACCTCGCTCTCCACATCGGCTTCGGCCATTTCGAGAAAGGGATTCTCGGCCATCTCGGCCTTCAGGTGCTGCTGAAGATCGAGGATGGGCATGTAGAGCAACTCCATCGCCTGATAGAGGCGAGGGTTGATCTTCATCTCCTGCCGGAGCTCAGCGCCCTGGAAGAGTCGGTTCCCGAACCCGCTCATTGCTCGACCTTCAGCCGGTTGCCGGTGTCGAGGCAGGCCGGTCGTAACGGGCACGCATCCGGGCGGTAAGTGTGGGACCCAGATAGATTTCGGCGACCTCCTCGTTCCAGACAAGTTCCGACACGGTTCCAGCTACCCGGATCCGGCCTTCGTACATGATGTAGGCGCGGTCCACGATATCGAGGGTCTGCTCGACATTGTGGTCGGAGATGATGACCCCGATGTTGCGCTCCTTCAGTCCCGAGACGATCTGCTGGATGTCATTGACCGCAATCGGATCAATTCCCGCAAAGGGTTCGTCGAGGAGCATGAACCTGGGTTGCTGGACGAGGGCGCGCGTGATCTCCAGCCTTCGGCGTTCCCCGCCGGAGAGGGCGTAGGCCTTGCTCTTCCGGAGATGTGCGATGCTGAGTTCCTCGAGGAGTTCCTCCAGTCGTGCCTGGCGGACCTTCTTCGGCAGCCCGAGCGTCTCGAGGATGGCCATGACATTGTCCTCGACCGTGAGCTTACGGAAGACGGAGGGTTCCTGCGCCAGATAGCCTATGCCCATCCGGGCTCGCTTGTACATGGGTACGCGCGTGAGATCCTCCCCGTCGAGGAACGCGCGCCCGCCGTCCGGCGCGATCAGACCCACCATCATGTAGAACGAAGTCGTTTTCCCGGCTCCGTTGGGGCCGAGCAGGCCGACGATCTCACCCTGCTCGACCTCGAGGGAAACGTCGTTCACCACCTTCCTGCGCTGGTAGATCTTGGTCAGTCCCTGCCCCCGGAAGCGGCTCGACCCTTCGACGCGAGTGAGCGCTCCGCTCCGATGTGGATCCACGCCCGGAGCCACTTCGGGCTCACCGTCCCGAATCTCCATTTCGTCCACGCGCTGCACTTCGTCCACGCTCTGCATTTCGTCCGCAAGATCCTGCTGCATTCCGCTCTCCTCGATCGTCATCGCGAGACCTCCGGCGCTTCCGGAGCCTGGGCGGGCGTCGGTCGGTAGTTCCGGTCCGGGTCGAGCTGAATCCCAGCCACCTGTCCTTCCGCGTTCACGAACCCTACCTCACCATCCACCATGGTGATGAGAATGCGATTCGCCATGATGTAGCTGATGGACCACAGGTGCAGGGGCACGACTCCATCGGCCTCGTCCCAGTCCTCGGGTGGGGAGCGGTAGAGAGATACGGCATTTCCGATCGCCTCCAACCCCGTCATCCTGTACCGTGCCTCGCCGTCTTCGTCTTCTTCCTGATCGGGGTCCGAGGCGGGAGGAAGCTCTTCCTCGGGAACGGGTTCGAAAGTGGCCACGATCTCGGCGCCCGCAAGGAAGTCGCCTGCGGGGACCCCTGCCAGAGTCGGCGCGTCCTCGTCCACCGGCGGTCGATCCTCTCCGAAGGTCTCGCCGTGTGCTTCTCCTTCCGCTCTGATCCGTTGCAGGATCCCATCGGGAAGATCGATCTCGATGAGGCGTGCCCGGAGGGTCATTTCCTCCGTCAGCGCCTGCGCAAGAGGCCCATCGGGCGTCGCCCGGGAGACGATCGAGGTGGGGGTTTCATCGGGCCCGAGCGTCACCTGGATCTCATCCCCGATCAACTCCATGTCGGTATCGACCAGGCGGGCTTCCCCGACGGCCCGGATCCGCTCGGTCCGCCCGTCCGTGAAGGCGAGGTTCAGCGTGTGGCCCTCGGCCCGGGTACCCTCGCTTTCCATCCATGCCGAACCGGTCAGGTTCAGTTCATCCGCTTCCTGGTCGAAGGCGAAGGTGTCGGCTGCGGCCCGGAGGGAATCCCTCTCGATGGTGGCGTCACCGTACGCCCAGAAGAAGCGCTCTCCCAGGAACTGGAGCCGGTCTCCCTCCACCTGGTAGGGGGTCGAGGCCTCGCCGGTTTCCGATTCGGGTCCGGGAAGGGTGGTGCGCGGCCGACCTCCATAGACCGTCACCTCTTCCTCGATTCGATTCGGGGTGATCTCGAGATAGACGAGGGTGTCCCCTTCCACGTCGAGGTCACGGCCGGTGTCGGTGAAATGCACGTCCCCTCGCGCGAAGAGCCGTCCATCCCGCTCAAAGTAGTCCACGAGATCGGCGAGCAGAGTGCGCTCGGCGCTCGTGAACCGCACCTGACCGATGAGCTGGTTTCTCCCGGTTTCCTGAAAGATCACGGCGCTGTCGGCCTGGATCCGGACCCCATCCGGACAGCGCAGCGTGGGGCGTCCCATCCAGGTGATGCGACGGCCCGGACCGACCTCGATCGACTCGATGGACCGGAAGGTTTCCGGGGTGCAGCGGGTGCCAAGGTTCTGAGCCGCGGCTGGCGAGAATCCGAGCCCCGCAAGGAAACCCATCAGAAGGAGGCCCGAGGCGCCCTTCTTGAGGGATCGCCCGGACACGCGGAAGCGGGCATCCCTGCAGGGGGCTGGAGCGGATCCATTGCTGAGAAGGGGAACGGAGAGCATGACGTCAGTTCGCCGTCCCCGTGATCCGGAAGTTCCGGAACTCGACATCGGTTCGGAAGGAACGGCCACGAAGCGTCTGCCCCTGGAACTCCATGACGAAGGCAGAGTCCCCCCATATGCTCTCAGAGTGGGGATCGTAATGAAGTTCCTGGGTGCGGATCGTCCGGTTCTGCGCCGGAACCACGAGCACCACATCGCCTTCAGCCGTGAGCCGTTCGCCGCGCCGATCCATGGTTCCCCGGAGTGAGGTTACATAGGCGCGTTCTGTTCCGACCCCCTCGTCGAAGACGGTCAGGTTGATGCCGCGGAGCGACGTATTCACGGAGTCCTGCCAGATGAAGGCCGTGTCGAAGGTGAGATTCGCAGTGCGGATCCCGTCCTTCGAGAAGGAGTGCCTTCCGCCCATCTCGACCATGTCCGCGTCCATGTACGCCCCTTCCTGAGCGAAGCTCGATACCTCCGATCCCTCCGAGCATGCGGAGACGCCAAGGAAGAGCCCGATCAGGGCGGTTAATGCTTTCTTATACAATATCATACGGCTCCTGACTTGAGAATGTCATGGAGGTGAACTACACCCCGGAGGGCCCCCTCGTCATCCACCACGGGGAGGGCCATGATCCCCCGGGCCTCCATCTCCTGCACGGCGGCCGCGGCGAGTTGCCCGAGGTGGGCAACCCGGGGCGTGCGCGTCATCACCTCCGTCACCGGCACGTCGAGAAAGTCGGCTCGCCGTTCCATGAGACGGGTGAGGTCACCCGCCGTCACGACTCCGACGACCTTCCTCGCGTCATCCACGATTGGAACCGTACCCCTGAGATGCGCGAGAGGTACGATGCAGTCCCGCATCCGCCCTTCCCTCCCAATCTCCGGGTAGGCCTCGCCGACCATGACATCGTCGACTCGAAGGGTAAGTCGGCGCCCCAGCGCACCTCCGGGATGAAAGCGCGCGAAGTCCTCGGCGCGAAACCCCTTCTTCTGGAGGAGAACCATGGCGAGCGCGTCGCCCATGGCCAGCGCTGCGGTGGTGGAGGAGGTGGGCGCGAGATCCATCGGGCAGGCTTCGATCGGGACTCTGCAATCGAGGGTAACCGTGGCGTTTCGAGCGAGCGGCGAATCGAGCCCACCCGTGAGTGCGATCACCGGCACCCCGAGTCGGATCATGTACTCGAGCAGGCCGCTCAGCTCGGATGTCCCTCCGCTTTTCGAGAGGAAGATCCCCACGTCGTCACGGGACACGATTCCCATGTCCCCATGGATCCCGTCCACGGGATGCAGGAAGGCGGCGGGCGTCCCGGTGGAAGTGAGGGTCGCAGCGATCTTCCGGGCGATGACCCCGCTCTTCCCCACCCCGGTCACGATCACGCGTCCGGAAGCGCGGCTCAGGATTTCCACGGCTTCAATGAATCGATCATCCAGGCGTTCGGCCATCGCCGACAGGGCCTCGGCCTCGACGGTCAGGACGCGTCGTCCTTCATCGAGGAGCGTTTCCCGGGTAGGGGTGCCAGAGTCAGTCATCGGAGGTCCCCACCCCGCCCCGAGCCTCGCAGTAGGCGGCCACCCGCGTGTCCCACTCGCCACGGGCCTCGAGGAGTTCCCGGCAGAACTCCCTCACTGCCCCGCGCCCACCCTCCCGCGCGGTCGTCCAGCGCGCTCGCTGGCTCACCTCCGCCACAGCGTTCGCTACCGCCACCGGGAGCCCGACCCGGCTGAACACCGAGAGGTCGGGCAGATCGTCCCCCATCATGGCCACCGCCTCCCAGCCAAGCCCCCGGCGTGACATCAGCGCTTCCACGATGGGGAGTTTCTGCGCCCCGCCTTCCTGATGGCACTCGGTCACGCCCAGCTCAAGGGCCCGGGCCTCCGTGGCCGAAGATACCCGCCCCGAGACGAAAGCGACCTCGATCCCCGCTTCCATCAGGAGATGGATGCCGAGTCCGTCCTGGATGTCGAATCGCTTCAACTCCACCGATTCTCCCCCGGCGGTGCGCCCGAGATAGACCCCCGCGTCGGTCAGCACCCCATCCACATCCAGAATGACGAGACGGATCCCCTTCGCGAGTTCGGTCGGAATGCGCGCACTCTCAGAGGTCGCGCTTCCGGAGGAAGCCATTCCACCTGGGCGAGGCACCATCATGCGTCTCCCCGGAGGATCCTTCGAAGGTCGATGACCTCCCGAATCAGGGGCTCCAGGCGCTCGATGGGGAGCATGTTCGAGCCATCCGAAGGTGCCTCGGTCGGGTTTGGATGCGTCTCCAGGAACAGATGATCGCAACCAGCGGCAACCGCAGCCCTCACCAGGGAAGGGATGTGTTCCGGGTCACCGCCGCTGGCTCCATCCGCCTTCCCGGGACGCTGCACCGAATGGGTCCCGTCGAATACGGTGGCGACCCCGCAGGCGTCCCGGAGCCGCTGAAAGGAACGCATGTCCACAACGAGGTTCCCGTATCCGAAGAAGGTCCCCCGCTCCGTGACCACCACGGACTCCGCACCTCCCGTGCGCGCCTTCTCGACGACCGTTCCCATCTCTTCCGGGGCCATCCACTGACCCTTCTTCACATTCATTGCCCTCCCCGTGGAGGCCGCGGCGAGGATCAGATCGGTCTGCCGGCAGAGGAAGGCAGGGATCTGAAGTACATCGACGATCTCGGCGGCCGGCTCGGCCTGTCCGGGTTCGTGGATATCGGTGAGGATGGGCAGCCCGGTCGCCGCGCGGACCCGTTCCAGCCTTCGGAGCCCCTCCTCCAGTCCCGGACCTCGGGCCGCATCGACCTTCGATCGGTTGGCCTTGTCGAACGAGGCCTTGAAAATGATGGGGAGAGACAGTCGCCGTGAAGTCTCCGCGAGGGATGCTCCGACGCGAAGGTTCAAATCATCATCCTGAAGCAGGCAGGGCCCCGCGATCAGGGTGAAGGACTCGAAGAGCTTCATCCTTCGGCCCCGATCGCGCTCCGGGCTCGCTCCGAACCCGAGTCCGCAGGGATCCCGGCCCGGGCTGCGGCAGCGGCGATGAACGAGGCGAAAAGCGGATGTGGGCGGGTGGGGCGGCTCTTCAGCTCCGGATGGAACTGGCAGGCCACGAACCATGGGTGGTCCGCGATCTCAACCATCTCCACGAGCCCTCCGTCGGGAGAGAGACCGCTGAAAGTGAGCCCCGCCGCTTCCAGGACCTCGCGATACTCGTTGTTGACCTCGTAGCGATGCCGATGTCGCTCGGAGATCTCGGCGGTACCATAGATCTCCCGCGCACGGGAACCGGGTACCAGGTGCGCCGGATAGGCCCCGAGCCGCATGGTGCCCCCCTTGTCCGTGACGTTGAGCTGAGAGTCCATGAGCCCTACCACTGGATCCGGGGTTGTCGACGAGAACTCGTAGGAGTCGGCCTTCGGGAGTTCGGCGAGGTGCCGGGCCGCCTCGATCACGGCGCACTGGAGACCGAGACAGATTCCGAAAAAGGGGCGCCGCGCCTCACGAGCCCACTGGATTGCGCGGAGCATTCCCTCGATCCCGCGGGGCCCGAACCCTCCGGGGATCAACACCCCATCGCAGCGGCCCAGCCGTTCGGCGGGATCGAGGGTCTCGAAGGTCTCGGAGAGGATCCAGTCGATCTCGACCCCTACCTCATTGGCGATTCCCCCATGGATGAGCGCTTCCTGCACCGACTTGTACGAGTCGACCAGGTCGGTGTACTTCCCGACCACCCCGATTCGGACCCTGCCCCGCCGAGGGCTCCCTACCGTCGCCACCATGCGCTTCCAGGCGGAGAGATCGGGTGCGGGTGCCTCCAGCCCCAGCGCCTCGAGCACGAAGTCGTCCAGCTTCTGCCGCCTGAACTCGATCGGAACCTCGTAGATCGACTCGACGTCGAGGGCTTCGATCACGCCGCGTGGGTCGGTATTCGTGAAGAGTGCGATCTTCCTCCGGATTTCATCGTCGAGCGGGTGCTCGGAGCGACAGATCAGAATCTGGGGCTGGATTCCGATCTGCATCAGTTCACGGACCGAGTGCTGCGTCGGCTTGGTCTTCAGCTCGCCCGCGGCCGCGATGTAGGGGATGAGCGTGAGATGCATGAAGATCGCATTTCTGGACCCCACCTCCTGACGGAACTGGCGGATGGCCTCCAGGAAGGGGAGGCTCTCGATGTCGCCCACCGTTCCTCCGATCTCCGTGATCACCACGTCGTTGTCGGCGGCCAGCTTCCAGATGTTCGACTTGATCTCGTCGGTGATGTGGGGGACGACCTGAACCGTGGAGCCCAGGTAATCGCCCCGGCGCTCCTTGTTGATGACGGACTGATAGATCCGTCCAGTGGTGATGTTGTTGGCCTGTGAGAGCGACTCGTCGATGAAACGCTCGTAGTGACCGAGGTCGAGATCCGTTTCGGCGCCGTCGTCCGTGACGAAGACTTCCCCATGCTGGAAGGGCGAAAGGGTGCCCGGGTCTACATTGATGTACGGGTCGAATTTCTGGATTGTGACCCGAAATCCCCGCTCCTTCAGAAGCCGGCCGAGAGAGGCGGCCGCGATTCCCTTCCCGAGAGACGAGACGACGCCTCCGGTCACGAAGATGTACTTGGTGTTGGAACGCGATCCGGTCATGAAGAAAGGGCGCCTGTGGTCTTTGAGGTAGGGGAGATCCCGCGCTCCCGAAGAAGTGATTCCATTCGAATGACATCCGCCGCAGTGTCGACTCCCGGATGGGCCCCGTCGACGATCGCGATCCCGATCCCGATCCCGGCTTCCAGCGCGCGGAGCTGCTCCAGCCTCTCGATCTCTTCCAGGGGCGATGGAGGGAGCTGCACCCATCGGAAGAGAGCCTCGCGGCGGTATGCGTAGACCCCGATATGTCGGAGGAATGGGGCCGCGGCGAGATCCTCGGGACGGGGTTTGCCGTCCCGCTGATAGGGGATTCCGGCACGGGAGAAGTAGAGGGCACCCCCATCCGAGCGCCGGACCACCTTCACGACATCGGCCGAACTCCGCGCCTCCTGTGTCTGCACCGGCGTGGCACAGGTTCCAACATCCCATCCGGCTCGCACCAGCTCGATCGCCGCGGAGAGATGGGCTTCGTGCATCAGCGGCTCGTCTCCCTGCACATTCACGATAATGGAGTGGTCCGAAAACGCGGCATGCCCCGCCACCTCTGCTACCCGGTCCGTCCCCGACGGATGGTCCGGCTCAGTCCGAATCACGCGGGCACCCAGCGAATGGGCAAGTGATTCGATCTCCTCGGCGTCGGTCGCGATTACGAGGTCATCGAAGACCGACATCGTTGCCACACGCTCCCATACCCACTGCAGAAGAGGGCGTCCCAGGATGAGGTGAAGGGGTTTTCGCGGGAGGCGACTCGACGCCAGGCGAGCGGGGATGACCCCGAGGACGGGGCCCTTCACCGCCGCCCTCCGGGGGGAGAGAACGGGAGTTCTTGTGCAAGTTTCACGCCAAGGAAGGTAGAGTAAATCCGGGCACCGGGCAACTCGCCCGTGCGGACTAGTCCCTACCGCGATAGAGTGCGGTCGCGTCTCTGGATCCCGGCAAGAAAATTGGCCAGGAGCCCTCGTCCCGACTCCGAAAAGTGGGACTCCGGGTGAAACTGCACTCCCCAGATTGGAAAGCGGCGGTGTCGCATCCCCTGAATCTCCTCATGCCCGTCATCCATCGACCATGCCAGGGGCTCGAGCGCATCCGGGAGCCCAGCAGGGTCCGTAACGAGCGAGTGGTAGCGGGCGACCTCCAGGGGGGTCGAAAGGCCCTCGAAGGGACCCACCCCGAGGTGCCGGACGCTCCCGGTCTTCCCATGCATCAGACTGTGGGCGTGGATCGTCCTTCCCCCGAACGCTTCCCCGATCGCCTGGTGACCCAGGCAGACTCCGAGGGTGGGTGTGTCCGGCCCCAGTTCCCGTATGAGGGGAACGCTCACGCCCGCCTCCGCCGGAGTGCAGGGGCCCGGGGAGATCACGATCCCTCGCGGGTCGAGGGCGCGGATCTCAGCCACGGTGAGTTCGTCGTTTCGGACCACTCGCGGTTCAGCCCCGAGTTCGCCGAGAAGCTGAACCAGATTCCAGGTGAAGGAATCGTAGTTGTCGAGCACGAGGAGCATCGGTTCAGAAGTCCAGGGGGCGCAGATAGAACTCGCCGATTGCGGTGGAAGACACGACCGCGGTGGACGGGGGGCGCCGCTTCCAGTGGGTTCCCTCGAGTCGGCGACTCACCGTCTCGACCTCGGAGCGGTTGAAACCGGCCCGCGCGAGCTCCTCGACCCCGTATCCTTCGAGGATCCAGAAGAGAATTCGATCGGCCACGGCGTAGCTCACCCCGATCTCGTCCTCATCCGTGACGCCTTCAACCAGATCCGCGCTCGGGGCCTTGTCGATCACGACCGCCGGGAGCCCGAGGTGCCGGGCCAGAGTCAGCACCTGAGACTTGTACAGGTCTCCGAGCGGGTTGATCGGAGGGCTGTCATCCGCATGCCAGGTGAAATATCCCAGCAGTCGTTCGCTCTTGTTCCCGGTGCCGAGCACGAGCCCGCCCAGGCGGGCGGCCTGATCCCAGAGGACGAGGGTCCGGAAGCGGGCCGCGGCATTCCCGCGTCGGAGATCCGAGATCCCGGGCTCTTCGTCACTGATATACCCGTCCAGCGCGTGCGTGATCGGAATGGTACGTCCCTCGACGCCCAGGCTCCGGAGTACCTGCATCCCATGCTCCAGGCTCTCGGGGCTCGACGTTGCATAGGGGAGGAGAAAGGGGTGCACCCGCTCCGCCCCGAAAGCTCGAACCGCGAGTGCGAGTGTCACGGCGGAATCCACCCCTCCGGAAACCCCCACGACCACATTCCGGAATCCACGCTGCCTCTCGACCTCGTCACGGAGGAAGAAGAGGAGGGCCTTCTCCACGAGTGCGGGGTCGATCTCGAGCATTGTCTGATCGTGCGGATCGGGAAGCACGGACCGCGGAGTCGCGGATCGGGACGATCCGGATGGGGCCTCCGTCCCGGCGGGCCGTTCAGAGGCCGCTGGTTCCCCGTTCCCCTTCCCCGCTTCGGATTCCCCCTTCCCCGCCTCGGAAAGGGCCGGGAGAAGATGCGGGAGCATGGTCCGGAGGTCGGAAAGGAGAGGGAAGCGCACCTGCGTCCGGCGCACCCGCTCGAGGTCGATCGCACCCGGTACCGATCCCTCCTCGAAGACGGGACCCCTCGACTCGAGCGTCCCCCCGGGTCCGTAGAGTGCGCTTCCTCCCGGAAAGAGCTTCCCGCCCTCGCTTCCCACGAGGTGTGCCACCGCCAGGTACACGCCGTGTTCCTGCGTGATGGCCCGCCCCGCCACGTCCCACATCGACATGTTCCCCGGGATTCCGACTCCGGGACCGAGATCACGTCCGGGAGAGGCTGCCAGCGCCACGAGGAGCTGGGCGCCGTCCAGAGCGAGTATGGTCGGGGGGAGCGCGTGAAACATCTCCTCGCACACGAGGAGCCCGACGCGACCGAAGCGGGAGTCGAAGGCCTCGAGCCGCTGGCCCGGAGAGACAAACCGGGCTTCGTCGAAGACCCCGTAGGTCGGGAGGAAGAGCTTCCGGTGGCAGTGGACTGGCCGGTAGCGCCCCCCCCCCGGCGCGAACCAGGCGGCGGCATTGTAGATGGCCCCGTTTCCCGCTTCGTAGAACCCGACGACCACATCGGGGGCGTGCTCAGGAGGGACGCCCAGCGCATCGGCGACCTCCCCCACACTCCGGGCGACCTCGGAAACGCCACCCTCCACGAAGTAGCCCGAGAGGGCGGCCTCCGGAAATACCAGGACGTCGGTCGTGCCAGCGGCCGCGGCAATGCGGTCGGCGATCCGTCGAAGATTTCCCTCGACGTCCCTTTTTCGGGGCCTGAACTGCACGAGCTCCAGGCGAATGGGATCGGGGGTGGGATGAGGATCCATCGTGATTCGGGGGCGTGGGGGTCGAATCGGCTCCAGAGGGAGAAGATAACACCCCATCCGGGGCTCGGAACGCCCCCCGCCTCGGGGGGTTACTACCCACCATCCGACATCGAAGTCTCCCCAAGCGGAATCGGCTCCATGCTCCGACGCCACCTCCCCCTCGCTCTTCTCGTGCTCCTCGCCACGGGCGGAGCCCTCGAAGCCCAGCAGTCCTCGGCGGAGCGCCGCTCGACACCCGCAGGGGAACGGATGGCAACCTCTCAGGAAGAGGTTTTCCTGGCCGCGCTCCGCGCCGTCCAGGACTTCGCACTTACCCCGATGCCCGATTCGGCGCTCTGGGAGCTTGCGATCCAGGGGCTCATCCAGGAGCTGAATGACCCGTACGCGACGGTTCTCACGCGGGATGAGGTAGAGAACTTCGAAGAGGAGAGCACCGGAAACTATGCGGGCATCGGAGTTCAGATCACCGAGCTGAACCAGGCGGTGACGATCACGGCCGTCTTCCGGAACACGCCTGCGGACCGAGCCGGCCTCGTCGTGGGAGACCGGATCGTCGGGGTGGACGCGGATGTCGCGGAAGGCTGGACCGTCAGTGACGCGAGCAGTCGGATCCGGGGAGAGCCCGGGACCATGGTCCGGGTAATGATTCAGCGCGACGGCATTTCCCAGCCGATTCCCCATGACATCCAGAGGGACCAGGTGCATGTTCCGGCCGTGACCTCCGAACGGATCTTCGGGGACATCGCCTATCTCCACCTGGACCGCGTCGCGCGCAATTCCGCGGCGGAGGTGGACTCGGTCCTGCGGACGATCGGCGATGCCAGGGGTCTGGTGTTCGACCTGCGGCGGAACCCGGGTGGCTATCTCGACGAATCGCTCATGATGGCGGACCTGTTCCTGGAGCGGGGGCAGGTGCTCGCCAGCACGAAGGCGCGAACCCAGGGGGACGGCGGAGTGGCACGGGAGGAATCGGCCTATGCCCGCATCGCCCCGCGCGTACCCGATCTCCCGATCATCGTCCTCGTGGACCAGTTCTCCGCGTCGGCTGCAGAGATCGTGGCGGGCGCGCTGCAGGATCACGATCGGGCCGTGGTTCTCGGGGAAAGGACCTTCGGCAAGGGCACCGTGCAGAGCGTCATTCCACTCCCCGCCGGCAGGCTCATCCGGGTCACGAGCGGCGAATGGTTCACGCCTCTCGGGCGATCGCTCAACCGCCCTCGCGATCGGGATGGACGGGTGATCGAACCGGATTCGATCGAACGCTTCACTTCGCGTGCCGGGCGAACTCTCATGGGTGGCGGCGGGGTCTTCCCGGATGTCGAGGTGCCCTCGGACACCCTGAGTTCGCTGGAGCAGAACTTCGTGCGGGCGACGGTTGCGGCTGAGATTCCCCTCGCCCTCCGAATCCAGGAAGTGGCGTTCGAGGAGGCACAGCGATTCCGCTCCGGCACGGAGGCGTCGGCTTCAATCGCGTCCGAAGCGTTCGTGGGATTCCAGGATCGGCTCGTTGCGGACGGGCTGGACCCGGCGGTACTCGAGCCTGAGGTGCTCGAGTATCTCCAGTGGAGACTCGAACTGACCCTCTTCCAGCGTCTGGATCAGCTCGACAGAGCTCTGGAGGTTCAGATGGACCGGGATACCGCGCTTGCCGCTGCCGTGCGCATGCTCCAGGGAGCCCGGACGCAGGCGGACCTCTTCGCGATGGTCGGGGCCGAACGGGAGCGTCAGGCTCTCGGGTGGAACTTCCGGTGAACGTGCCGGAGGTAGTCCCGATCGATGTGGGTATAGATCTGGGTCGTTGAGATGTCGGCGTGCCCGAGGAGTTCCTGAACCGCCGCCAGGTCGGCGCCGCCTTCCAGCAGGTGGGTCGCGAAGGTGTGGCGAAGGGTGTGGGGGGAAACCCGCTTCTGAACCCCCGCAGCAGCGGCCGCTTCCTTCACGAGGGTCCAGATCGCCATCCGGGTAAGCGGCTTTCCCCGCCGGTTCAGAAAGAGGATGCCCTCCCCTTCCCCGCGATCGAGCCGGACTCGCCCATCCCCGACGTAACGCTCGATCGCCGATGCGGCGGAGCCACCGAAGGGGATCACCCGCTCCTTGCCCCCCTTCCCCCGGACCCGCAGCAGCCGTTCTTCCATGTCGAGGTCGGCCTGTTTCAGGCCGACCAGTTCGGATACCCGCATCCCGGTCGCATAGAGCACCTCGAGAATGGCCCTATCCCGCCAGTATTCAGGGTGGGCCTCGTCGGGCGACTCCATGACCCGCCCCACCTCCTGGAGCGACAGCACAGTCGGGAGTTTGCGCCAGGCCCGCGGGGACTCGAGCAGCTCCGTGGGGTCGGCATCGATGAGGCCTTCCTCGAGGAGGAAGGAGAAGTAGGTCCGCATCGAGGAGAGTGCCCGCCGGATCGAACTGGGCGCGAGCCCCTCGTCCTTCAGCCGATAGATGTACTCTCGCAGCGTGAGGTGCTCGACATCGGCGGGCTGATCGACCCCCGACTCGATCAGGAAATCGATCAGCCGGATCACATCGCCGTGGTAGGCCTTGACCGAGCGCTCGGCGAGGCCGCGCTCGAAGGTCAGGTAGTCGGCGAAGTGCTCGGTCCTGAATCGCTGGGCGGGCGTCTCGGCGGCCGACTTCGGGGCGATGGGCCTCTCGGTCGATCGGGCCGGTCTGTCGGCAGGGGAGTCAGGAGCCATGGGGTACGCGGGGTACGGGGGACGGTCGGCGCCAGACTCGACGGACGCGCGGGTCTCTTATTTCCATGACCCGCTCCTCGCCCGGAACGTTCAACGCTACCGCGGGGATCGAACGAGGAGGGCGACCGCGTGGACTGCGAGCCCCTCCCCCTTCCCTTCCCATCCCATGGTTTCGTTCGTCTTTCCCTTGACCGAAACCTGATCCGGAGCGACCCGGAGGGCCTCGGCGAGCGAACGCCGCATGGCGTCCGCCACCGGGGCGATCCGCGGGCGTTCACAGATCACGGTCACGTCGACGTTCCCGACCTCGTAGCCCGCCTCGGTGACCCGGGCCGTCGAGAGGCGAAGAAGCTCCATGGAATCGGCGTCCCTCCACTCCTCGACGCCCGGCGGGAAATGCATCCCGATGTCGCCAAGGCAGGCGGCTCCGAGGATCGCATCTGTAACGGCGTGCGCGACACCATCGCCGTCCGAAAACCCGGACAGGCCCGGAGTGTCGGGAATGCGGATGCCTCCAAGGATGCATGGCCGTCCCGGAGCAAAGCGGTGGGAGTCGTACCCGAAGCCGATCCTCATGCGGGACGAGGGTCCTCGGGGAGTGTCACTCGGCGCGTCGGAACGCGAGGCAGACATTGTGACCGCCGAACCCGAAGGAGTTCGACAGGGCGACGCGGACTTCGCGCTTCCGCGCTCCATCCGACGCGTAGTCCAGGTCACAATCCGGATCCGGGGTCGTCAGGTTGATCGTGGGCGGGATCATCCCTTCGCGGCACGCCAGCACCGAGATGACCCCTTCCACCCCTCCGGCCGCACCCAGCAGGTGCCCGGTCATGGACTTCGTGGACCCCACCACCACACTCCGCGCGTGATCGCCCAGAACGCCCTTGATCGCGGCGGTCTCGGCCCGGTCGTTCTGCGGAGTCGACGTGCCATGGGCGTTGACGTAGTCGACCTCGGAAGGGTCGATCCCCGCGTCCCGGAGTGCGAGCTGCATTGCAGCCTGGGCACCCACACCTCCGGGCGCTGGCGATGTGATGTGGTAGGCATCGGCGGTCATTCCGAACCCGGCCACGACGGCATGGATTCGAGCACCGCGACGTTCCGCCACTTCCCGTGCCTCGAGGATCAGGCAACCGGACCCCTCCCCCATCACGAATCCGTCCCGAGTGGCGTCGAACGGGCGGCTCGCCCCCTCCGGGTCGTCATTGCGGGTCGACATCGCCTTCATGGAAGCGAAACCGGCCACGGTGAGGGGGGTGATGGTGGCCTCGGTCCCACCGGCGATCATGATATCCGCGTCGCCCCGTTCGATGATCCGGGCGGCGTCGCCGATCGCATGGGCAGACGAGGCACAGGCGGAGACGGTGGTGTAGTTCGGTCCCTGAGCGCCGTACCGGATCGAAACCAGACCGGGGGCGATGTCGGGGATGAACATCGGCACGAAGAAGGGACTGACCCGGCTCGGGCCCCGTTCGATCAGGACGCGGCACTGCTCTTCGAAGGTCGAGATTCCTCCGATCCCGCTCCCGATGATCACCCCGAAGCGGAAGGGGTCAACGCCTTCCGGGCAACCGCTGAGCCCGGCATCGCGCATGGCCTCGTCTGCCGCGACCAGTGCGAACTGCGCAAATCGGTCGTAGCGACGGATCTCCTTCGCGTCGAGCACCTGGGAAGGGTCAAACCCTTTCACCTCGCACGCGATGCGAGTCGGAAAGTCTTCCGTCGCCTCGAATTGGGTGATGGCCCCTCCGCCGGGCGTGCCGGCCAGGAGTGCCGACCACGCGGCCTCCACCCCGTTCCCGACTGGAGTGAGGAGCCCCAACCCGGTGACCACGACCTCTCGCCTGGCGCCGTCCGCCATCTCGGTCTCCGTCTTCAATCCGCTTTTTCGAGTCCCGGCCCCCGGGAACACGCAGGTTCCCGGGGGCGGGCAGGGGCATCAGGAATCGGAATGCTTCTTCAAATAGCTGATCGCATCACCGACCGTCCGCATCTGCTCGGCGTCCTCATCGGGGATGTCCACTCCGAACTCTTCCTCGAAGGCCATGACCAGTTCCACCGTGTCGAGTGAGTCCGCGCCGAGGTCTTCGACGAACGAGGCCTCGTCGGTGACCTTGTCGGCCTCGACGCCCAGTTCGTTCACGATGATTTCCCGGATTCGCGCTTCGGTGCTGTCCGACATTCCTCGCCTCGTTGGGTTGTAGGTGCTTCCGTCAAAAGGGTGGTATGCGATCGGGGGTCAGATGACCATCCCGCCGTCCACCGCCAGAACCTGCCCGGTAATGTAGCGAGCCGATGGCCCCGCAAGAAAGCGTGCCACGCCCGCGATGTCCTCAGGGGAGCCGAGCCTCCCCAGGGGAATGCGCTCCTGGAGTGCCTTCGTCTGTGCTTCGTCGAGGGCACCCGTCATGTCCGTCTCGATGTATCCCGGCGCGATCGCGTTGCACCGGACCCCCCGGGAAGCCAGCTCCCGGGCGACGCTCTTGGTCAGGCCGATGAGGCCCGCCTTCGAGGCAGCGTAGTTAGCCTGCCCCGCGTTTCCGATCAACCCCACCACGGAGGTGATGTTCAATATCACACCGTCGCGGCGCTTCATCATGCCCCGAGTGACCGCCCGGGTCATGTTGAATGCGCCCTTGAGGTTCACCGCAAGCACTTCATCCCAGTCCTCGTCCTTGAGACGGAGAAGGATGTTGTCACGGGTGATCCCGGCGTTGTTGACGAGGATCGACACCCCACCGAGCCGCGCTTCCGTTTCGGTGACGGCAGCCTGCGCTTCCTCGGGGGTCTGCACGTTGCAGGCGAGCCCGATATGCCCCTCCCCCGGGAGCGACGAGGCCGCTTCTTGCGCGCGCTCGCCATTCCGACCGAGAACCGAGATCCGGGCTCCGGATTCCGCGAGCGCGCGGGCGATCCCCAGTCCGATCCCCCGGGACCCCCCGGTTACGATGGCGACCTGTCCTTCGAGTTCTCCACTCATGTGAATGCCCGGGTTCAGGAGGGTAAAAGGGAATCGAGCGCCGCCAGGTCATCCGGAGCACCGATCGCCACCGCGGGGAGACCCCTGGCGTTGCGTCGGTTGAGTCCGGTGAGCACGCTCCCCGGACCCAGCTCCAGGTAGCGGTCCGCGCCATCCGCGGCCATCCGACGGATCGAGGCCGACCACTGGACCGGAGCCGTGAGCTGACGCACCAGGAGCTCCCGGGCCTCCGAAGCCTCGGTGACCGGTGCGGCGGTAACGTTCGAGTAGATCGGAAAGCTCGGCGGGTGAAAGGTCACCTCGTCGAGCGCGGCACGCAGCCCCTCCTGGGCGGGCTTCATCAGCGGCGAGTGGAAGGCCCCCGAGACCGACAACGGGATCACCCGCTTCGCACCGGCCTCCCGTGCTCCCCGCAGGGCCCGCTCCACTGCGGCTTCGTCCCCGGAGATCACGATCTGCCCTTCAGAGTTGAAGTTCGCGGTCACGACCACCGATTCAGGGCCCTCTGAAGCTTCGCTGCAGACGCGCACCGCGGCCTCGTCTCCGAGCCCCAGCAGGGCCGCCATCGCACCGGGCCGCGCCTGCCCGGCCTCGTACATGAGCTCGCCCCGAAGACGCACTGCGCGGAGCGCGTCCGGGAAGGAGATCGTTCCGGCCGCCACATGTGCGGAGAACTCACCGAGAGAGTGGCCCGCCGCCATTGCGGGAGTCCCGATCCGAGCGGAGATCACACGAAGAGCCGCGATCGAGTGCGCGAGGATCGCCGGTTGTGCGTTCTTCGTGAGAACGAGCTCATCCTCCGGGCCATCCCGGAGAAGACTCGAGAGGGCGAAGCCGAGGATTTCGTCCGCCTCGCGGAACGTGTCCGCGGCGATCGAATGCGCCTCGGTCAACGCCTGCCCCATTCCGACGAACTGGGATCCCTGGCCCGGGAAGAGGAGTGCCAGTGTCACCGGTTCAGCCCTCCGTGAGTTCGCGGGCGATGTGCTCGACCATGCGTGAGCGGACGGCCTGAGCGGCCACTCCAATGGCGTTTCGGATCGCCTTGGGAGGAGACTCCCCGTGGCAGATGATCGACACGCCGTTGACCCCCAGGAGGGGCGCGCCCCCGTACTCCGCATAGTCCAGGACCCGGAACACCTCGGTCAACTCCATGCGGGTTCCGACCCGGTCCATTTCGCGGGCAAGAAGTCCGATCGTGAAGCCCGCGACCGATTCATAGAACTTGAGAAGAACGTTGCCCACGAACCCGTCGCAGACGAGCACATCACATGCCCCGCGAATGATGTCGCGGCCCTCGACGTTCCCGACGAAGTTGAGACTGCTGGCGGTGAGCCGCTGGTGGCTTTCCACAGCCAGTTCGTTTCCCTTCTCCGGTTCCTCTCCGATGTTCAGGAGGGCTACCCTCGGATTTTCGATTCCCATGAGATCCTGGGCGTAGACCGTACCGAGTCGGGCGAACTGGAGCAGGTGGCTGGGCTTGCAGTCCACGTTGGCCCCTGCGTCCAGCATGAGCGTGGGTCCAGCGGAGGTGGGGAGGAGGGTTCCGATCGCCGGCCGATCCACCCCGGACAATGGCCGCAGCAGGATCAGCGAAGCCGCCATCACGGCGCCCGTTGACCCCGCGCTCACAAAGGCGTCTGCCTTCCCTTCCTTCTGAATCCGGATCCCGGCTACGATCGAGGAGTCGGGACGTCGGCGTACCGCCGTGGCAGGGGCTTCGCCGGGATGAATCCGATCCGGAGCGTGGATGACCTCGAGACGGTCGACCGGGTAGGCAGGCGCCGAGGCCAGGGCCTCGCGGATCGCCGGCTCATCCCCGACGAGGATAAGCTCGATATCTGCGCTCTCCGCGAGCGCCTGCACTGCGCCCTCGATCTCGGGGAGCGGGGCGGAGTCAGTCCCCAGACAATCGAGTACGATCCGCATCGACCGGGAACCGCTAGTCTATCGAGACCTCGAGAACCGCCTCGTCACGGTAGTATCCGCAACCCGGGCAGACACGATGGGACTGCTTGGGATCTCCGCATCGCGGGCACGCCTGCGAAGCTACCGGAGCGGCCTTGTAGTGGGTCCGCCGCTTCCGCTGACGCTGCTTCGAGGTACGCTTCTTCGGGACTGCCATGGGACTTCTCCTATTCGTTCTTCAGCGACCGGAGAGCGTCCCAACGGGGATCGGGCTCATCCATGACGCAATCACAAGGTTCCAGATTCCGGTTCTGACCACACTTCGGACAGAGCCCGAGGCAATCTTTCCGGCATTCCACATACATGGGGACCGCGAGGATCAACTCCTCTCTGAGCGCCCCTCCTGTCTCCAGATCCGTGGCCACCGGGTCGAGGAGCCGGATCTCACCGTCCGCATCCCCGAACTCGTCGGGGACATCCCACACCCACTCGATGGGAAGATCCACTGCCAGCTCAACCGAATCGAGGCAGCGTCGACACTCCTGCTGCACACGCGCCGTCACCTGCCCGCGGACCAGGACCTGTCCGGTTGCGGAAAGCGACGCCCGGAGGTCCACATGTACAGGCTCGAGGAGTCGGAGCCCGCTGTCGGTCCAGAGCGGGTCCGACTGGGACACCACGCCTTTGAGGGCAATGCTTCCTGCCCTCTCGAGCGCTACGAGATCGACCCTGAGCATAGACATGAATAATACCGCTGGAAAGCCAATATTGTCAATGAGATCGAGGGGGAACGCCCAGGCCCCCGGGAGGTGTCCGGTTACCGTCGATCCCCCGGAAAGCTGTCTTCAACAGCCCTCCTGAGCCCCGCAGCTTCAGAGGGAGAGTCGATCGCTCCCGCTGAAGAAGAACGCGATCTCATGCGCCGCATTCTCATCCGAATCCGAGGCATGGATGGCGTTCCGCTCCTTCGACTCCGCGAAGAGCTGCCGGACGGTGCCCTCGGCGGCCTCGGCGGGATCGGTGGCTCCGATCACCTCGCGAAGCCGGAGTACCGCGTTCTCGGCTTCCAGCGCAAGGGGGATCACCGGCCCCGAGGTCATGAACGAAACGAGAGAGTCGAAGAAGGGGCGTTCCCGGTGCACGGCGTAAAACGCCTCTGCCTGGGCCCGGTTCAGCCGGGTCATCCGGAGTGCACGCACGGTGAAGCCGGCACCCTCGAGGTGCGCGAGGACCTTGCCGGCCTTTCCGGAGGCCACGGCGTCGGGCTTGATGATCGCCAGGGTCTGACTCATTGGATTCCTGTTTGCGTGAAGTGGTATTTTGCCAGAAGGCAACAAGGACATGCGGGCCTGCGTTCCCGGGGCCCCGCTACCTTGTCGCCTCGATCCGCGCGGCGCGCGGGTCGTCAGTTTCCCAGCGCCTCCCGAATCAAGTCCCGGATATCGGAGGGGCGCCGTGCCACCGCGATCCCGTTCTCTTCGAAGATCTTCATCTTCTCTTCGGCGGTACCGGCCGACCCGGAGATGATGGCTCCGGCATGCCCCATTCGACGGCCCGGTGGCGCGGTCTGGCCAGCAATGAATCCGACGACCGGAACGGAAAGGTTCTCCCGTGCCCAGACGGCGGCATCCTGCTCGTCCGTACCGCCGATCTCCCCGATCATCACCACGGCCTTCGTGTCGGGGTCGCCCCCGAATGCACGCAGGCAGTCGATGAAATCGGTTCCGATGATGGGGTCGCCACCGATTCCCACGCAGGTCGTCTGACCGATCCCGGCCTGGGTGAGCTGGTTCACGGCCTCATAGGTGAGCGTGCCGGAGCGCGAAACCACCCCGACCGGTCCGGGCATCGTGATCTGGCCGGGGATGATGCCGACCTTGGCTATTCCGGGGGTGATGAGCCCCGGGCAGTTGGGTCCGAGGAGCCGGGCTCCGCAATCCTGCACGTAGGCGAAGGCTCGGGCCATGTCCTGAACCGGAACCCCTTCCGTGATCGCAACGATCAGATCAATCCCTGCATCCGCCGCTTCCATGATGGCGCTCGCCGCGAAGGGCGGGGGGACGTAGATCGCCGAAGTGTTCGCCCCAGTGGCCTCACATGCCTCTTCGACGGTGTTGAAGATGGGAACGGTCTGGCCGTCGGCCAGATCAAAGGTCTGCCCACCCTTCCCAGGGGTCACGCCAGCCACCACCTGGGTGCCGTACTCGGCCATCTGGCGCGTATGGAAGGAACCGTCGCGGCCGGTGATCCCCTGGACCACGAGGCGGGTGGAGACATCTACGAAAATCGACATGGTTCTGGGTTGCTCCCTGCCTTGGAATTCTGGTTCAGGCCTGCGCTGCGAGCTGGACTCCCTTCTCGACCACCTCGTCCATCGAGGTGTAAGCCGAGAATCCCGCAGCGCTGAGAATTTCGAGCGCCTTCTCTTCGTTTGTTCCGGTCAACCGGATCACGATCGGGGTCTTGATGTCGATCCGACGGGTCGCTTCGACAATGCCGTTCGCGACGTCGTCACAGCGCGTGATGCCCCCGAAAATGTTGAAGAGAATCGCCTTCACGCTGGGATCGGAGGTGATGATCTCGAGAGCCGCGACCACCTTGTCCGGGTTCGACGATCCACCAATGTCCAGGAAGTTGGCAGGCTCGCCCCCGTAGTACTTCACGAGGTCCATCGTGGCCATCGCGAGCCCCGCTCCGTTCACGCAGCATCCCACATTTCCGTCCAGCTTCACGAAGGAAAGGCCAGCCTCGCGTGCCTTCGTTTCGGAGGGCGGTTCGGCCTCCAGGTCGCGGTAGGCCTCCACTTTCGGGCGTCGATACAGGCCATTCTCATCGATGCTGACCTTGGCGTCGATCGCCTTCACCTCTCCGGCCTCCGTGACGATCAAAGGGTTGATCTCCACGAGGGAGGCCGAGCTCTCCGTGAAGGCGGAGTAGAGCTGAGTGAGGATCTTCACGGCCTGCCTGACCAGCGCCGGGTCCTCATAGAGGAAGGTCGCCATCCGGTAGGCCTGATGGGGGAGGAGCCCGTACCGGGGGTCCACATGCACCTTCAGGATCGCGTCCGGGTTCGAGACCGCCACCTCTTCGATGTCGATCCCGCCTTCGGGCGAAACCATGAAGAGAGGCGCCTGCGAGCTCCGGTCGAGCAGCACCGACACGTAGGCCTCGTGAGCGATATCCTCTGCAGGCGTCACGAGGACCTTCTGGACGATGAGTCCCTTGATCTCCATGCCGAGGATCCTGGAGGCGTGCTCCCGGGCCTCGTCGGCGGAAGAAGCCAGCTTCACGCCGCCCGCCTTCCCCCGTCCACCCGCGTGCACCTGCGCCTTCACGACCACCTTTCCGCCGAGGCGGGTGGCGATGTCATGGGCCTCGTCGGCGGTCCTGGCGATCTCACCGGGCGGCACCGGAATGCCAGCCTGCTGAAGGAGTTCCTTGGCCTGATACTCGTGGATATCCATGCTTTCTCGCTGATCGATCGAAAGGGGTCGGGGCCCATTGGGGGGCGTCGGCGTCCGGCCCGAGACGACGCCGCTGCGCTAGGTGTCATCGCGAGGGTGCCATCCTGGCCAGCTCCGGGGAAAACCCCGGAATACAGACCTTTCAAGTTACCGCAGGAACAGGGTCGGATCAACCCGAGCTCCCTCGCCTGGCAACCGCCTCGCCCCGACACGCCAGCCCCCGTCGCGATGGTCCCTCCCGCAGTTCAACGGCCTGCTGGAAGGAATCCCCTCACCCGCCTCCGGCCTGTCGACGGAGAAGCGCGCGGAGCTCTTCCAGCCGGCGTCCGAACCCTTCCCAGTCACCCGCGCGCAGATGGGCTTCGGCAGCCTCGAGGAGTTCCAGAGCCTGGCCCGCCCCCGGCGCGCCTTCCACGAGCTGCGCCCGCTCGGCAGGGAGATCGTCGTCCCCCTCCCGGATCACGCCCTGCATCCCCGCAGCGAGGGCGGCGACGGCCCCTGCGAGGGTGGGATCCATCACGACCCGCCTGCCGTCACTCACCACGAATCGCCGAATTTCGGGGATGGCATCCTGATCGGCGGCAAGGAAGATCGGTTCCATGTAGAGCAGCGATTCCCCTACCGGAACGAGGTGCAGGTGGCCAGTCCAGACCTGACTTCCTCCCTGCCTCCAGAGTGAGAACTGCTGGGAGATCTCGGGGTCCTGCTCCACGAGCGCCTCGACCTGACGGGGGCCCGGGAACTGATCTCCCACCGGAAGATCCCACAGACGCAGTTCGCTGGCTCCATCTTCCCTCCATCTCGCCGAGAGCAGGCCCGCGAGGTTCTGCCGTCCCTGAGGAACGAAGAGAGTGGAGAGGACGAAGCTCTCCTCTTCTTCGCCGGGGAGGGTCAGGAGCGCGTATGCCGGGCGGTACTCGACCGGAGATGCCCCCGACGAGAGTTCCGTGGCAAGCGTCCATCGGTCCTGCTGCCCATGGAAGACCGGGGGGTCTGTCTGGTGGTAGCGGACCATCACCTGACTCTGGGCCTCGAGCTGGAAAGTCGAATAGCGTAGATGCGCCCTCACCTCCTCGGGCATCTCCTCGATCGGGAGGAAAAGCCCGGGGAAGGCCCTGCGAGCGCTCGAGATGATTGGATCGTCGCCGTCCACCACGTAGAGCGAAACCTCACCCGTGACCGCATCCACCACCCCTTTCACCGAGTTTCTGAGGTAGTTTGGGGCGCGACCCCCGGCGATCATGTGCGCGCGGGCCAGGGGATAGGAAGACGAGGCCGTGAATCCCTCGACGATCCAGACGATCCGCCCTTCCGTAATCACGGGCCAGGGCGCCTCGGGGAGATCGAGGAAGGGTGCGAGGGCACGCACCCGCGCGAGGGCATCGCGTCGGAACACGAAGCGACTCGAGTCCCCGATTTCCGACGCGAAGAGCAGGTTCCAGTCCTGAAATCTCCAGGCAAGTGCCAGTGTCCGGGGGAACGAAGTCATCGGTATCCCCCGGGGGAAGTCCACGCCGGGGGTTCCCGGAGCCCCTTCCGGGTCCAGGAATGCTTCCGGGCCCGGATTGATCACCGCATAGAGCTGGGGGCGTGACCCCACGAACACGGAGGGCCATCGGAGGTCGAGTTCGTCCGGTACTTCGGGGCCGGGTCGGAACTCCGGGGGGATGCCCGTGAGGAACATCGGCAGCCGACCATCGGGCGTATGCCGGTTGAGCTGCCCTGCGACAGCGCCCATCCCGGAGACGTAAAGCTCGCGGAGATGGAGGTTCTGCCAGTTTGGATCCGGGATGCCGAGCGGATTCACCTCCCGGACGGCCACGGCTACGGGTTCAAAGCCTCCCGCCGCCGGGTATCGGTCCATGGCGACAGACTGGAACTCGTAGTACTGAAAGCGCGACTCGATCTGCCGGAAAGTCGTGAGGAGGGTGTGTTCGGTCCAGATCGGGAGCCTCTCGAGGCGCCCGAGTGCCAGCCCCCAGTCCTCTGCGGAAGGCGCGCGGTACTCCAGACGAGTCCGATCCACGCTGTCGAGTCCGAAACCGGAGCGCGTGTGTGCGATCCCGGCCTCGATGTAGGGCGTCTCCCGAGCCAGTTCGTTGGGCTCGACCTGGAAGCGCTGAACGAAGGAGGGCCAGAGCTCGCCTGCCCCCGCGATTGCGAGCATGAGCAGTATGACTGCGGCCGCGGCCGGGAGGACGCGCCCCTGAAACCCGGCCCAGATCACGATGGCACCCGTGATCACGGAAAGGAACCCGAGGATCTGGAAGGCGGGCACCCGTGCGTGGTGATCCGCATATCCGAAGATCCCCTGGACCGCGGAGCTTCCTTCGATGACGAGGCCGTAGGGGGCGAGGTAGAAGCGACAGGCCAGGAGGAAGAGGAAGACCCCTCCGAGCCAGGCTGCATGAATGCGGGCATCCCGATCGAAGACGAGCGTTCCTTTCCCGAGCTGGATCGATCCCGTGGCCCCGAGCCCGGCGGCGGACACCGCGGCGATGAAAAAAGTGAGGAGCATTCCCAGAACAACCGCCCCCTGGAGAAAGGGGAGGGTGAACAGGTAGAACCGCAGATCGCGCTCGAAGAAGGGATCCACGGTTCCGGTCGCCTCGCTCCTGAAGAGGAGCAGCGCCCGAATTCCGGTGCCCGCAGGGACGCTCGCACCGAACCAGAGACCGACAAGCAGGGCCGTCCCGATCATCCCCCAGCGGATCAGCGCCGCCGGAAGCTGTTCAGAAATGACGAGATCGCCATACCGGCGGCGTATGCGGAGGCGTGTGAGGGAGCGACCGAGCGGACGGATGGCGAGCCATGTGGCTCCCGCACCGAGCGACCCAATCAGCAGGCGCGCCCCGGACTCCCAGAAGATTCGCGTCCAGAACACGGACGCCTGGCCTTCCGCATCGAACCAGAGGAGGTCCACGTAGAACGATACCACTCCCCGCCCCACGAGGAGGACGACGAGCAGGGCGAAGAAGGCTCCGAGGAGGCCCCGGCCCCCTGAAAACCTGCCTTTCGCCACCTCAGACATCCACCCCCTGCTCCCGAAGCCATGACTCCATGACTTCACGGATCTCGGCCATCCTTTCCGGGGTGCGTGCCTCGAAGCGTGCCACGAGGATCGGCTGGGTGTTGGAGGCCCGGAGGAGCCCCCACCCGTCTCCGAAGAGGACTCGCACGCCGTCCACATCGATCACATCGTAAGCGGCGGAGAAGTGGGCAACCGCCCTTTCCATGATCTCCGACTTCGCTGCCTCGGTGACTTCGATCCGGAGCTCCGGCGTGGAATGATAGACCGGGAACTCGTCGATCTGCTCGGAGAGCGATCGGTCGGATCCGGCGAGGATCTCGAGGAGACGACAGGCGTCGTACAGGGCGTCGTCCGTCCCGATGTAGTCATCGGCGAAGCAGATGTGGCCGGAGAGCTCGCCCCCGAGCGGCGCACCGAGTTCGCGCATCCTTTCCTTGATCAACGAGTGGCCCGTCTTCCACATGACTGCGCGCCCGCCCGCGGCTTCGTACACCTCGGGAAGCACCTGCGAGCACTTCACATCGAAGACCAGGAGCTGCCCGGGTCCATGTCGTTCGAGGAGGTCGAGACCATAGATGAGGAGCAGGACATCACCGCGCACGATCCGTCCCTCGTTGTCGACGGCGCCGATCCGGTCTGCATCGCCATCGAAACCGATGCCCACCTCGGCCCCCTCGGCCCGCACCCGCTCGATCAGGTCGACGACGTTCTCGTCCACGGTCGGATCGGGGTGATGGTTCGGGAAGGTTCCGTCGGATTCGCAGTAGATCGGGATGACTTCCGCGCCGATCTTCGTGAGGAGTCGCTCAGCCACGACGGATCCCGTGCCATTCCCGCAGTCCACAACCACCCGGACCGGGCGCGCGAGCGTGAAGCGCCCCGCGATGTCATCGATGTAGCGATCGAGGATGGGGGTGAGGGTCACTTCTCCCATCGCACCGTCAACAAGGTTTCCCGCTTCGATCAGCTCCCGGATTTCCTGCACTCCCGCGCCGTACCAGGAGCGGCCGAGCATGGTCATCTTGATTCCATTCCACTCGGCCGGATTGTGCGAACCGGTGATCTGGACGGCACCATCGACCTCGAGCGCCTTCTCTGCCCAGTAGGCGACGGGAGTGGGGACCGTCCCGAGAGTCAGGACATCGACGCCCGCTGAGCGGAGGCCAGCCGTGACCGCAGCACCCAGCTCGGGCGAGGAGGGGCGATTGTCTTCCCCCAGAACGACACGGGGTCGACCACCACCGGAGCCCTCTTCCGCAAGCCTTCGGCCCAATATGGTCCCGAACGCGCGTCCCACCTGCTCAGCGAGCCCCGCGGTGAGGTCTTCGCCCACGATCCCGCGAATGTCATACTGTCTGAAAATATGCGCCGGTACCTGCATGGGTTCTCTTTCAGTTGAGCGGAACCGCGCCGAAGACGCCCAGTCCGTCGGCTGCGCTTCGCGCGAAGTCGAGGAGCGATCCGGGGAAGATCCCCAGGTAGAGGAGCACGCCTGCGACCAGGATCAGGGCCATCTGCACAGGCAAAGGGGCCCAGACGTGGAGGTGCGCTTCCGGGGTCGACGAGGGACGCATCCACATGTACCACGCCACCCGGAGGTAATAATAGTAGGATACCACCGTGGCGACGGCGAGGACGATTGCGAGCGTCCAGAGGTGGCTTTCGACGGCTCCCTGGAGGAGGAAGATCTTCGCCATGAAGCCCCCGGTGCCGGGGAAGCCGGCGAGGGAGAGGAGGAAGATCGTGAAGAGCACCCCGAGGAGCGGCTGTTTCCAGCCGAATCCGGAGTAGTCCTCTACCTGCAGGCGGTCTTCGCTGTGCCCGGAGACGATCATGACCACTCCGAAGGCGCCCATGGTCATGAGCGTGTAGATCAGGAGATAGAAGAGGATCCCGCCCGTGGCCATCTCGTTGGCCGCCGCCAGGCCGACGAGGAGGTAGCCTCCGTGCGCCACCGCCGAGTAGGCCAGCATCCGCTTCACATTCGGCTGCGAGAGCGCAATCAGATTGGCCACGACCATCGTGATGGCCGCGAGCCACCAGAGCACCGGAAACCAGGACTCGTAGAGGGGCGCGAATGCAACCAGGAATACCCGGACGAAGGCCACGAATGAGGCCGCCTTGACGGCCGCAGCCATGAACGCGGTCGATGGCGAAGGCGCGCCTTCGTAGACATCCGGTGTCCACATATGGAACGGTACGGCCGCGACCTTGAACGCGAATCCCACACCCAGGAGAGCCATCCCCGCCAGGAGGAGTCCGGAGAAGGCCGCGCCGCTCTCCACCACCTGTGCGATCTCGACCAGGTTCACGGTCCCGGTGGCGCCCCAGACGAGGGCGATACCGTAGAGCAGAAAACCGGCGGCGAAGGCTCCGAGAATGAAGTACTTGAGTCCGGCTTCCGCAGACTTCCGGTCACGGCGGTTGAATGCGGTCAGAACGTAGGCCGCGATCGACATCGTCTCGATGCCGATAAAGAGGACGATCAGGTCCCGTGTGGCGGCCATGAACATCATCCCGACCGTGGCCAGGAGGACGAGGGTATAGAACTCTCCCGCCTGAAGCCGCTGGCGGGCCACGTAGGGGAAGGAGATCAGGATGGTAAGCGCCGCCGCGACGAGGAAGATCCAGTTTGCGAAGAGCCGGAACCCGTCTACCGCGATCATTCCCGCGGGGCCGGCTTCGGTTACGCCGTGAAGCCAGCCATTGGCCATCGCGGCCAGGAGGAGCCCGGCAAGGGCGATCCACCCGAGCCCGGCGGTCTCACGAACGACCTCGGTCTGGGGGGTACGCTTCCAGACCCCGGCCAGGAGGACCGCCATGGCGGTGATGGAGAGAACGATCTCCGGGAGAAGAGCCCAGAGGAAATCCGCGCGAGATGCGAAATCCAGAATCATGCCGGTTCAGTCCTGGTCCCCGATGAGCGTCCGTGCGGTTCCGATCGGGGGGAAGGCTTCGGCCTCTCCTTCCTGGATCAGTTCCACCGCTTCCGTCTCCCCTGCCCCGGCCAGAGCCGGTTGCCCTTCCTCGCGGTGCTCGCGGGCCATTTCACCGAAGGGCCCCGTTCGGGCTCCCCCTTCAACGTACTCAACGATGGCTCGAACACCCGGTTCCATGCGCTCCAGAACGGGCGTGGGGTGGACCCCGAGGAGGATCATGAGCCCGATCAGGGGGGCCAGCACCACGATCTCGCGTCGGGAGAGATCTTCCATCGAGCGGTTCTCGTCCTTCGAGAGCGGGTTGAAGAGCACCTTCTGCACCATCGGCAGCATGTAGTACGCCGCGAAGATGACCCCGGTCGCCGCGATGATCGCGATCACGGGGTGGGTCTCAAAGGTGCCGAGAAGGGCGAGGAACTCACCCACGAACCCACTCGTTCCGGGAAGGCCGATCGACGCGAGCGCGGTGATCACGAGCGCCGTCGCGAGAAGCGGCGCGACCTTCGCCAGCCCTCCGAAGTCCTCGATCCGACGCGTATGCCTCCGTTCGTAGAGCATCCCCAGGATGAGGAAGAGCGCCCCGGTCGAAATCCCGTGCGAGATCATGACCATGAGCCCACCCTGCAGGCCGTTCACGGTGAGCGCGAAGATCCCGAGGATCACGAACCCCATGTGGGCGACCGACGTGTACGCAACCAGCTTCTTCGCATCCGGCTGCACGGCCGCGACCCAGGCCGCGTAGATGATTCCGATCACCCCGAGCACGAGCATCACCAGTACCACCGTGGCGTGGGTGGCCGCATCCGGAAAGAAGGGGAGTACGAAACGCAGGAAGCCGTAAGTCCCCATCTTCAGGAGCACTGCCGCAAGGACCACGGAGCCCGGTGTGGGTGCTTCCACGTGGGCGTCCGGGAGCCAGGTGTGGAGCGGGAAGAGGGGTACCTTGATCGCAAAAGCGAGCGCGAACGCGCCAAAGAGCCAGAGCTGCTCCGTGAGGGAGAGCGGCACTCCGAGCAGCGCCGTGAAGTGGAAGGAGGGGGCCCCTCCCGTCGCCTGAGCCTGGAAGTAGAGGTACAGGATCCCGATCAGCATCAGGAGCGAGCCGAGCGCGGTGTACAGGAAGAACTTCACCGCCGCGTAGATCCGCCGTTCCCCGCCCCAGACCCCCACGATGAAGTACATCGGTACGAGCGTGAGCTCGAAGAACACGTAGAACAGGAAGAGGTCCATCGAGGTAAAGACGCCGATGATGCCGAGCTGCAGGAGCAGCATCAGGGCGTAGAACCCCTTCTCTCGTTCCCGGATGTAATTGAAGGACCCGAGGATCGCGATCGGCATGATGAAGGTGGTCAGCAGCACCATGAAGAGGGCGATCCCATCGATCCCGAGGGAGTAGCCTACCCCCCACATCCCGATCCACTCCCGGGAGCTCTCGAGCTGGAAGAGTGGACCCTCGGTGTCGAAGACGAACCAGAGGCCGAGGCTCAGCACGAAGAGTGCGGAAGTCCATCCGAAGGCGATGTGCTTCGCTCGTGCCTCCGGGGCGAGGAGCACCGCCCCCACCCCGAGAAGCGGGAGCCAGATGAGGGCGTGGAGGATCCACGCTTCGTACCCGATGGATTGGAGGAGCGCCGTCATCTCAGCCGCCTCAGAGGATCAGGACGCCGAGCATCGCGAGCGCGCCCAGTGTCAGGATGAAGGCATAGGTGCTCACCTGTCCGGTCTGGAACAGGGAGCCGAACCACCCTGCAGCACGCGAGACATTCCCGACCGCATTCACGGTACCGTCGATCAGGAACTGATCGATCCAGCGCCATGTCCAGCGGGACACGGCGAGGATCGGCCGCACGATGGTCCGGTCGTAGAGCTCGTCCACGTACCACTTGTTGTAGAGAAGCCTGCGGATCCCGGAATCCGGGTTCTTCGATCGGGAAGCGGGGAGGATTTCCCAGCCCAGGACCGTACGCGCCGTGAGGATCACCACGAGGAGCGCCACACCGGTTGCGATGGCCCCCCAGAGAACGTGTCCGCCCCCGAGCGGCGACGTCGATGCGTAGACGCCGAGGTTGGTTTCCCGGATCCCGTCGGCGGCCGCGGTGAGCGGGTGGAGCCAGTCGTGCAGCCACTCGGACATGGGGAGGAGCCCGAAGCCGCCGAAGAAGGACTCCCGCACCTTCTCCGGCACATTCACCCACCCGCCGAAGATCGACAGGAACGCGAGAATCCCGAGCGGGACGGTCATGTTGAGCGGGGCTTCGTGAAGATGCTTCTCTTCTTCAGCCCCACTCCGGTTCGGCCCGTGGAAGGTCATGACCATCATCCGCGTCATGTAGATCGCGGTGAGGATCGCGGCGGCCAGTGCCATCCCCCAGAGGACGGTGTAGAGCCCCGAATAAGCCCCCGAGACGCCCACGTACCAGATGATCTCATCCTTCGAGAAGAACCCTGCGAAGGGCCAGATCCCCGCGATCGCGAGGGTCGCGATCCACATGAAGGCCCAGGTGAGGGGCATGTAGCGCCTGAGCCCCCCCATGTTCCGCATGTCCTGCGCGTCTTCATGACTGTGTGTGGCATGGTAGGCGTGGTGCATCGAGTGAATCACCGCGCCCGCGCCGAGGAAGAGGAGCGCCTTGAAGAAGGCGTGGGTCATCAGGTGAAACACGCCCGCCGCATAGGCCCCGACCCCGACCCCCATGAACATGAAGCCAAGCTGGGAGACGGTGGAGTAGGCGAGGACCTTCTTGATGTCGTACTGCTGAAGCCCGATGGTCGCGGCGAAGAGCGCAGTGATCGCTCCGACCGTCGCGACTGCGGCGGCCCCTGCGGGCGCCAGCGCGAAGAGCACGGAGGTCCGCGCCACCAGATAGACACCCGCAGTGACCATCGTGGCGGCGTGGATGAGTGCCGATACCGGCGTGGGCCCTGCCATCGCGTCGGGGAGCCAGATGTACAGGGGCACCTGGGCGCTCTTTCCGATCGCGCCGAGGAGGAGGCTGAGGGTGATCGCGGTGACGAGCCCCCCGCCGAAGACCAGCGCCGTGGGTGCGGCTGCGAATACCCCTGCGTAGTCCAGCGTACCGAAGGTCACGAAGAGGAGGAACATCGCCACCAGAAGCCCGACGTCCCCGATGCGGTTCACGATGAAGGCCTTCTTCCCGGCGTCTGCCTTCTCGCGGTCCTGGAACCAGAACCCGATCAGGAGATACGAGCAGAGCCCGACCCCTTCCCACCCGACGAACATCATCGGGAAGCTCGAGCCCATCACCAGGATGAGCATGAAGAAGACGAACAGGTTCAGGTACGCGAAATAGCGCGGGTACCCGGGGTCTTCGCTCATGTAGCCGACGCTGAAAACGTGGATCAGGAAGCCGACCCCCGTGATGATCATCATCATCAGGATCGAGAGCTGATCGAGCTGGATCGCGGCATCGACTGAGAAGCTCCCGGTAGACATCCATGTCCAGTAGCTCCGGATCACCGGGTCGTGCAGCTCCGCGCCCAGCATGGCGAAGAAGTTCACGGCGGTGAGGAGGAACGCCCCCAGCATCACGCCAGGCCCGATCCAGGTGGGGAGCGTGTGCGTGAACGGCTTCCCGCCTGCGGACGCCGGGCCGTGGCTTCCGATCGGGATCGCCCCCCCGCCGGTCCGTTCCAGGGTGGCGCTTCGGCCTCCTGCCACGAGGGCGAGGGCGCCGTTCGCGAGAAAACCCAGGAGCGGGAGGAGGAGGATGAGCCCCGGAAGGATGGGGTTGAATCCCGTCATGCCCTCACCACTTGAGGAGGTTGAAGTTGTCCACGTTGACCGTCTCGTAGTGCCGGAAGATCGAGATGATGATGGCGAGTCCCACAGCAGCTTCAGCCGCTGCCACCGTCATGACGAAGAAGACGAAGATCTGCCCCTCGATCCCGAGATGTCGGGAGAGAGCCACGAAGGAGAGGTTCACGGCGTTGAGCTGGAGCTCGATGCAGAGGAACATGATGATGGCGTTCCGCCGCACGAGTACCCCGAAGGTCCCGATCGCGAAGATGATTCCGCTGAGCACGAGGGATTCGACGAGCATGAGCGTTACACCTTCCTCTTGGCGAGGGCGATGGCTCCCACGAGCGCCACCAGGAGGAGGATTCCGGTGAGTTCGAAGGCCACCACGTAGTCCGTGAAGAGGGGGTGGGCGATGGCACCCACGATTCCGCGTTCAGCGAGAAGTGCGTCCATCGCCTCAGGGCCCGCGAAGTGCGCGGCGATCGGGGACTCGTCGGCGCTGAGCGAAGGATGGATGAGGAGGCCGACCAGGAGTCCCGCCAGCCCGAAGGCAAGGAAGAAGCCGAGCCCACGCTTCATGTCCCTCTGGTAGTCATGTCCCAGGTTCAGGAGCATGATCACGAAGAGGAAAAGAACCATGATGGCTCCCGCGTACACCATGACCTGGATAGCCGCGAGGAAGTGTGCTTCCTGGAGCACGAAGATTCCGGCGAGCGCCCCGAGTGTGCCGACCATGAAGAGGAGGCTCGCCACCGGACTCCGGCTGAGGACCACGCCCGCGGCGCCGCCGGCCGCCATGGACGCAAACACGTAGAAGAGAATTTCAGCCATTGCGAGGGGCCTTCACTCGGAACGGGGGTCGGAAGGATCCCAGAGGAGCGTGGACGCATGGTCCTGCTCCATGAGGCGATCCAGATCGTAGATGAAGCGGTCGCGGGTATACTCCCCGTTCTCGAAGTGGACGCCCACATGGATGGCCTCCACCGGACACACCTCCTGGCACATCCCGCAGAAGATGCAGCGGAACTCGTCGATCTCGTATACGATCGGGTAGCGGTTCCCCATGTCGTCTTCCCCGCCCACGAGCCGGATGCAGTTGGCCGGGCACACGGTAGGGCAGAGTCCGCAGGCCACGCACTTCGGTCGTCCGTCCTCGTGGACTTCCATGACATGCGTGCCCCGCCAGCGGGGGGATATGTCCGGCCGCTCCTCCGGGTACTGCACCACCACGTTCTTCGGATTCACCATGTGCTTGAAGGTGAGCGACATCCCCTTCAGCGCGGCGCGGAGATAGGACGTGTCTTCAGGCTCGGGCCGACGCATGACCTTGACGGTCATTGCCATATCATGACTCCCTCGGAGTTCGGGTGCGAAGTCGGGGTTCCTGAGTTGCCGGTGATCGTCCCTCCCCGGTCCACGAAGAAGAGGAAGATCCCGGTGGCCACGGCACTCACCCCCGTCAGCGCGGCCCCGAAGGCGAATCCCTCGACGCCGACCTGGTCCAGGGTGAGGATCGTGGCCGAAATGAGCATCACATAGGCGAGACCCACCGGGAGCATGACCTTCCATCCGAGATGCATCACCTGGTCGTAGCGGAAGCGTGGAAGCGTCCAGCGCACCCAGATGAATACCACGATGAAGAAGAAGGTCTTTGCCGCGAAGGCCAGGAAGGTGAGCACGGTTTTCCACCAGGCCGGGGCGGCTGCGATCGGTTCGCCTGCCGCAGTGAAGCCCGAGATCAGCATCCCCTCGAACCAGAACATGTGGTCGCCGCTCCAGAAGGGGATGCTCCATCCGCCGAGGAAGAGGGTGGCCATCAGGGCAGACGCCGTGAGGATGTGGGAGTATTCCGCGATGAAGAACATCGAGAACTTCATCGCCGAGTACTCGGTGTGGTATCCGGTGACCAGCTCGGATTCGGCCTCGGGGAGGTCGAAGGGGAGCCGGTTCGTTTCCGCGAAGGCCGAAATCACGAAGAGGATGAAGGCCAGGGAGAGCGGAAGGACGTACCAGAACCCGAGGAGCTGCTGCTGCCAGACGATTTCGGTGAGCGTCACGTTCCCGGCGAGCATCAGCACCGGAACGAGCGAGAGCCCGAGGGCCACCTCATAGCTCACCATCTGCGCCGAGGAGCGGAGCCCGCCGAGGAAGGCGTACTTGTTGTTCGAGGCCCAACCGGCGAGGAAGAGCCCGAACACCCCGAGGGATGAAAGGGCGAGGATGTAGAGGATCCCGATCGGGATATCGGCCATCACCATTCCGACCGTGCCCCAGGGGGTCGGGAGCGGGGCGGCGAACGGGATGACCGCAAAGGTCATCACGGCGGGCATGATCGCCATCATCGGGGCCAGGACGAAGAAGGTCCGGTTGGCCGTAGCCGGGAGCGTCTCCTCCTTGATGATGTTCTTGAGCCCGTCCGCAGCCGGCTGAAGGAGCCCGAAGAAACCCACCCGGTTCGGGCCGAGCCGGTCCTGGATAAACGCCGATACCCGCCGTTCCAGGAGCGTCATGAGGGCCACGATCACGAGCGACGCGAAAAAGACGACCGTGACCTTGATCCCCGATGTAATCAGGAACGCAGTGGTTGAGAGATCATTCATCCGTCGGATCGGTCCATGTGTCGGTCCAGTGCGTCATGCGAAGTCGCCCGAATCGCGCGAGCGGCCTCAAGCGTGGGTGCGGGCAGGGTCCGGAAAATGAGTCAGCTCCGGGCCAGTGCGACAGGTTCGTTCGCCGGGGCGCCGAGCGTGCCGATGTCCGCGTACGAGATGCCGGCAAAGTGCGGTGCCATGCGACCTGCACGATCGAAGGCCTCGTCCGGCGTGGCCGGGGGTTCGGTCCCGGTGAGCGCAGCCGCGACGTTGGCCAGAATCCACCAGGCCGGGCGCGCGGCCCCACGGGCCGGCACACCCCGGAAGAAGCGCTGGATGCGCCCCACATGGTTCGTGAAGGTGCCCTCGGCTTCCATCACGGTGGTGATGGGGAGAATGAAGTGTGCACGCTCCGCAGCCTCGGTCGGGTAGCTCCCGAAGTAGATGAAGAGGTCGGCGTCCGCACCGAAGGCCACGCCCACGTCGCCCAGTTCGTCACCCAGCACGAGGAGGGTCCCGGTGTGCCCCGACACCGATTCGAGTCCGCCGGTGCCGAGATCATCGCCCACGCGGGTCATGCCGAGGAAGTCGGCTCCCGTCGTGTTCGGCGAAAGATCTCTGCGGCGGGCGAGCGTCGGGGAGCCCGGAAGAGGGATCTCCTCATCGGCGCGGGGGGAACGATACACGATCTCTCCACCGCCGAGCGCGTCCACGAGGGCGCGGAGGCCTGCGAGATCCTCGTTCGAAGCGAAGGGAGAAGCCACGGCCTTTACGGGCCCGTTGGCACCCCGCAGTCGATCCACCAGCGGGCCGAGTGTGCGGGTCCAGTCTGAGGCTGCCTGCCCACCCGCCTCCCGGCGGATGAGGGGGACTTCGATCCGATCGTCCCGGTTCATCCAGTCGTAGCGTTCACGCCCGTAGTCGCACATCCAGTGCTGGTTCACGGCGGCGTTCGTCCGGGGCTTCAGGCGCTGGACCCGTTCATCCCGGATATGGAGCTCGATGTTGCACCCCTGGGAGCAGTTCGGGCAGATCGAGGGAATATGCTCCAGATCCCAGGCGCGTGCCTTGTGCAGGAAGTCCTTCGATATGAGGGCCCCCACCGGGCAGATGTCCACGATGTTCCCCGCATAGGGAGATCCCGCGAGCCCCTCCTCGAAGAAGGTGTCGATCACCGAGCGGCTCCCGCGCTCCACCACCGTCAGACGGGGATCCTGGGCCATCTCGTTCATGAAGCGGACGCAGCGCGTACACATGACGCACCGGTCGCCGTAGAAGAGAACATCGCCTCCGAAATCGTCGCGGCCGAGGACCCGCTTCGGCTCTACGCTGGTCTGGTACTGAGGGCCTTCCGCATGCACGTAGTCCTGGAAGTAGCACTCCCCGGACTTGTCGCAGATGGGGCAGTCGAGCGGGTGATTCGTCAGATAGAAGTCCAGCACACCCTTCCGCGCGTCGGTCGCCTTCGAGCTCTGGGTATGCACGACCTGACCGGGCATGGCTGCGGTCACGCAGGACGGGAGGAGCTTGGGCGCACCCTCCACCTCCACGAGGCAGAGACGACATTGTGCCGGGGCCGAGAGCCCATCCTGGTAGCAGTAGTGCGGCACACGCGTGCCCAGCATCTCGGCCGCCTGGAGGAGGGTCGTCCCCTTCGGAACGGTGACCTCCCGGCCGTCGAGCGTCAGGGTGACGGTTTCCGGGTTTTCCTGGGTTTCAGCCATTCTGTCCGATAGCCCTGAGTGAATCGCCGTGCGTTCGAAAAGTGAGGTCCAGTCGCATCACGTCAGGCCGCTCCGACCGTTTCTGACCGGCGCATGAGGGCCAGATAATCGTCCCGGAACTTGTGGATCGAGGATTCGACCGGGGCCGCGGCCGAGTCGGAGAGAACGCAGATCGTGGTGCCCGTCATCTGCTTTCCGAGCTCGAGCAGGGTATCCAGATCCGCCTCGGTGCCCTGCCCTTCCTCGATCCTTCGCATGATCCTGGCCAGCCACGTGGTGCCCTCCCGGCAGGGAGTGCACTGGCCGCAGGACTCATGTGCATAGAAGTCCACCATCCGGCGGACCTGCTTCACGATGTTCGTGGAGTCATCCATGATGATCACCGAGGCGCACCCCAGCATCGATCCCTTCTCGACCACCCCTTCGTAGTCGAGCCTGCACCCTTCGCAGTCGGCGGCGTCCATGATCGGAACCGAGCTGCCTCCGGGGATCACGGCCTTCAGCGACCGCCCCTCGCGAAGTCCGCCGCACACGTCGTAGATCAGCTCTTCGAGGGGGAAGCCGAGGGGAAGCTCGTAATTCCCGGGACGGAGAACATGCCCGCTCACGCAGAAGAGCTTCGTTCCCGGGCTCTTCTCCGAACCCCACTGACGGTACCAGGCACCCCCATGCTTCAGGATGTGCGGGATCGCGCAGAGGGTCTCGACGTTGTTGATCGTGGTCGGCTTCCCGAAGGCTCCGACGGCTGCCGGGAAGGGAGGCTTCACCCGGGGCAGCCCGCGGCGCCCCTCGAGCGAGTTCATGAGCGCGGTCTCTTCGCCGCAGATGTACGCGCCCGCCCCGGCGTGGACCGTGATGTCGATGGACACCCCCGTTCCGAGGATATTCTGACCGACCAGGTTGGCTCCGTAGGCTTCCTCGAGCGCCTTCGAGAGAACCTGCACCGCCTCGAAGAACTCGCCCCGGCAGTAGATGTAGACATGCTCGGCCTGCATCGCGTACGCCCCGATCAGGCATCCTTCGATGAGCTGATGCGGAGTCCAGCGGAGGAGTTCCCTGTCCTTGAAGGTGCCCGGTTCCGATTCGTCCGCATTGCAGACCAGGTAATGGGGGCCCCTCTTCTCCTTCGGCATGAAGGACCACTTCACCCCGGTGGGAAAGCCTGCGCCTCCCCTTCCCCGGAGCCCCGATGCCTTCACCTCGTCGATCACGGCCATCCGGTCCATGCCGAGGGCCTTCTGGAGCGCTTCGTACCCCCCGAGGGCCTTCCATCCAGCCAGGGTTCGGGTCGCTGGGTCGCCCCAGCCGCGGCTGAGTACCGGCGTTTCCTTTTCATGGGTGTATGGATACGCCATCTCAGTTCGCCTCCGAACGCAGATGATCCAGGAGGCCCTTCACGCCGTCGGGGCTCACGTTCTCGTAGTACCGGGAGTTGATCTGAACTGCTGTAGGGAAGCCGCAGGCGGCCAGGCACTCGACTTCCATGACCGTGAACAGGCCATCGTCCGAGGTGGCACCCAGCTCGGTGTCGGTGTGCTCGAGGAAGGCGGCCAGCACTTCGTCGCCCCCGCAGAGGTTGCAGGAGATGTTCGTGCAGACCTGGATCAGATAGCGCCCCACCGGCCGCTTGTTGTACATCGTGTAGAAGGTCGTGACCCCGCGCACGTACGCCTCGGATAGGCCGAGGATATCCGCTACCTCGCGCATCGCCTCCGGGGAGACGTGCCCTCTGAGTTCCTGCGCCAGGTTGAGCGCGGGGAGGAGCGCGGCCTGCCTGTCGGGATACCGGCTCAGGATCTTGTCGAGCCGCTCGCGGTAGGGGCCCTCGAAGAGGGGAGCCTCGCGGTTCTTCTCGGCCAGCATGTAGGGGTAGGTGGCAGACCCCGATGGGTGTCCTCCATCCAGGGGACGGGTCCCCACGAAGTCATCGCCCCGCACCTGGTCTTCGGTGAGGTCGAATTCTCCCGTGTTTCCGGCCCATCCCGGGTTGCGGAAGGGAATGGCTTTCTGGTCGGTGTCACTCACCGGTCGATCTCTCCCAGTACGATGTCCAGGCTCGCGTTCACCATGATCACGTCGGCGAGCATCCCGCCCTCCACGAGTTTCGGAATCACGGAGAGATTCACGAAGGAGGGGGGACGCACGCGCCACCGCACCGGCTTCGAACCCCCGTCACTGACCACATACATCCCGAGTTCTCCCTTCGACCCTTCCACGGCGAAATAGGACTCTCCCGGAGGGGCCTTCACGCCTTCCATCACAAGCTTGAAGTGGTGGATCATCGAGGCCATGTCATTCATGGCGTCGGTCTTGGAGGGAAGGGAGACCTTGTGGTCGTCCACATTGATCGGCCCTTCGGGAAGGCGGTCGAGCGCCTGGTAGAGAATCCTGCAGCTCTGCCGCATCTCTTCGACCCGCACGAGATAGCGGTCATAGCAGTCGCCATGCTCGCCGATCGGGATGTCGAAGTCGAACTCCTCGTAGTTGTAATAGGGGCGATCCTTGCGCACGTCGTAGGGGACTCCCGACGCACGAAGATTCGGCCCGGAGAAGCCGCAGTTGATGGCATCTTCCCCCGAGATCGCGCCCACACCCTGGGTTCGTCCGAGGTGAATCCCGTTGGTCGACAGGAGGTATTCGATCTCGTCGAGCGTCTTCGGGAGGTTGTCCACGAACTCCCGCACACCCTCGGCCCACCCCTGCGGGATATCCGCCATCATTCCGCCGATCCGGGTGGCGGACGTCGTGATTCGTGCTCCGGTATATGCCTCGTGGAGCTTGTAGACCTTCTCACGCTCCTGGAAGGCGTAGAGGAAGGGGGTGAAGGCGCCCACGTCGATGGCCCAGGTGCCGAGCCACAGGAGGTGAGAGAAGATCCGATCCATCTCCATGCAGATGATCCGGACGTATCGGCATCGCTCCGTGACCTGCACCCCCATCATCTTCTCGACCGCCATCGCGTAGGTGCAGTTGTAGATGAGCGGGGCCAGATAGTCCATCCGATCGGTGAGCGGGATGACCTGATTCCAGTCGCGATACTCGCCCAGCTTCTCGAAGGAGGAGTGGAGGTAGCCGATATGGGGAATGCACCGGACGACGGTCTCCCCGTCGAGCTCGAGCACGAGCCGGAGTACCCCGTGGGTGGCCGGGTGCTGGGGACCGATGTTGATCAGCATGTTCTCGGAGTCGAAACTCGGCTCCTTCAGCTCCACGGGAGCGAGCATCCCGGGGGTGGGGCGGAAGTCCATCCCCATCTCCGGAGTCCGGCTCAACTGATATTCGAGAGTCTTCTTCGCCATGGCTCGCGCTACGACTCCTGGCCTTCGGAGGGAGTGGACCCGGGCTGCTGGATTTCTCTCCAGGGAACGACCTGGGGGGCTCTTCCCTGCTCCAGTTGCGAGGGGATGTAGTCGTCCTCGGGGTTGTGCTCGAGCGCCCGGCGGGTCTGTTCGGCCCGGGAAAAGCGGCCGCGGAGCGGGAAGTCCTTCCTCAGAGGATGGCCCTCCGCATAGTGCTCAGGCATCAGGATGCGGCGAAGATCGGGGTGGTTCCGGAAGTGGATTCCGAACATGTCCCAGACTTCGCGCTCCAGCCAGTTGGCCGAAGCCCAGAGCCCGGCAACCGAGTCGATTTCGAGGGCGTCCAGGGGAAGTTCGGCCTTCACTCGCAGATGTCGGCGATGTGGAATGGAGAAGAGCTGCCATACCACCTGGAGCGGTCGGCCCCCGCCGAAGTCGACTGCGGTGACATCGGAGAGATAGTTGTAGAACTGGTCGGGGTCCGTTTTCAGCCATTCCAGAATCGCGAACGACTGGCCCGGATCGACGTAGACGATGTGCTCGTCCCCGGCGACCACCTCGTGGCGCAGGATCCCGCCGGGGAAGCGCGCGCTGACCGCGGGGACCGAGGGGTGTGCGAGCTCCGTGCCGTTCAGCTCGGTGAGGGTCGTGGTTTCATTCACGCCCGACTCTCCTCTGGACAAGTCCGCCCTCATTTCCGGATGAAGTCATCAGGGGTTGCGGTCGTCGGGACGGTGGGTGGTTGCCGTGTGAACGAACCCGCTCGTCCGGTTCTGCTTCGTGGAGTTCCCGAAGGGACCCGAGAGCGCCTGGATCGTGCGGTCATCGGCCCGGGGATGGCCTGCCTGATCCGGATCTTCGAAGCGATTGATGCCGTGCTCGGCCAGAGTTTCCCCGCGGATCTTCTCCTGGATCATCATGAGGCCGTAGATGAGGGCCTCGGGGCGCGGCGGGCAGCCCGGCACGTACACGTCGACGGGGATGATCGTGTCGATCCCCTGCACCATGGAGTAGACATCGAACACGCCTCCCGAGGAGGCACAGGCACCCATGGAAACGCACCACTTGGGCTGCGGCATCTGGTCCCAGATGCGCCGAAGGACCGGGGCCAGCTTGTAGGGGACGCGCCCGGCACAGATCAGAACGTCGGCCTGTCTCGGGGAGAACGACATCCGTTCCATTCCGAAGCGGGCGAGATCGTGGTTGGAGGCCGCCGAGGCCATCATCTCGATGGCGCAGCAGGCCGTGCCGAAGGGCATGGGCCACAGAGAGTTCCTGCGCGCCCAGTTCACCACGAAATCGACCTTCGTGGTGAGGAACGTGGGAGATCCTTCGCCGAACATGCCCCCTGGCAGGCCCTTGCGCGCGAGCTCGCTCGAATCTGTCATTCCCAGTCCAGCCCTCCCTTCTTCCACTCATAGATGAAGCCCACCACGAGGACCACCATGAAGATGGAAACCGCGACGAAGCCTTCCCACCCGAGCGCCCTCATCTCCACGGCCCAGGGGATCAGGAAGATCGCCTCGAGATCGAAGATGATGAAGGAGATCGCGACCATGTAGAACTTCACCGAGAACCGGGCCCGCGTGTCGCCGAGGGGGATCATCCCCGATTCATAGGGCATGTCCTTCTGGGGCGTGGACCGCCGCGGGTTGAGGATCGCCGACGCAGCCACCATCCCCACCGCGTTCGCGATGGAGAGGCCGATCAGGATCAGTATCGGGAGGTAGCTCTGGGACATGACGGCGGGGCGAAAGGGTTTGTGAAATCGGTCACTAGCCAGCGGAATGTACCCGGAATCGGGAAGGGGTGTCAAGCCGTGGCGCTCCCCGTTTATCCACGATTTACAACGGTTTGGACACGATCGGAGGGGGGTGTGCGGGCGAAGGGATGCGCTTCGGCTGGCGATGGAGCCGACGCCCCTTTCCACCTCCCCCCCAACCCCCCTATACTCCCCCCCCTGCGCTGCGGCGCCTCCGGCGCTGGAAAGCGCTGCGCCCCCGATTTCCCGGCAGCCTCTCAGGCGTCCATCTCATCCGTCCCCGCTGCAGAGAACCCCATGAGCATCAGGAACGACCGCTGGATTCGAAGGATGGCCGAAGAGCATGGCATGATCGAGCCCTTCGAGGGCGGTCAGATCCGGGAGGGCGCGATCTCGTACGGCGTGTCGTCGTACGGTTATGACATCCGCGTCGCGCCGGAGTTCAAGGTCTTCACGAATGTCCACAACATCGTCGTGGACCCGAAGGATTTCGACGACCGGTCGTTCGTGGATGTGAACGAGGAGACCTGCATCATCCCTCCGAACTCCTTCGCCCTGGCGCGGACGGTCGAGTTCTTCCGGGTCCCGCGGGATACTCTGGTCCTCTGCGTCGGGAAGAGCACCTATGCCCGGTGTGGGATCATCGTGAACGTCACGCCGCTCGAGCCCACCTGGCGCGGCTTCCTGACACTCGAGATCTCGAACACCACTCCGCTCCCCGCGAAGATCTACGCGAACGAGGGGATCGCCCAGCTCCTGTTCTTCCAGAGTGACGAGGAGCCGGAAACGGCCTATGAGGACCGGAAGGGGAAGTACATGGACCAGACAGGGGTGACGCTCCCGAAGCTGTGAGTTCGGAGCGCGTCCCTCCGTTAGTCCAACGGCCCGCCGGGCGGCCAGTTCGCTCGGCGAGCGGTTCACTCTGCGTTCAGCCGCCCGCCACCTGGAGCTGCATCCGGAAGACGAGCCACGCATTGGGTGGAATGGCCCCATTGCCGGCGCCTCTCTCTCCGTAGCCCAAATGTGGCGGGATCAGGAGGAGCCGAGAGCCGCCCGGGCGCATCCCGAGTACCCCCTCCTGGAAGCCTGCGATGAGGTCCGCTGCCCCGACGGTGAACGTGAGCGGCCCGCTTCCCTGAGAGGAATCGAACAGCGTTCCGTTCGGGAGCCACCCCCAGTAGTGGACGGACACGTTGGATCCATTGGTGACCGGAGTCCCCTCGCCCATGATCTCGTCCTTGTAGTGCAGCCCGCTCGCGGCGGCCGTGAACTCGGAGACGTTGATCCCGAGTGAAGGGGCGAAATTCACCTCGGTGATGTCCGGCGCCGGGGGGATGTCGGTCGGGCTGTCGCCGAAGCAACCGGCCGCGAGGAGGAGTGAGAGTGCCGCGATGAGGCGCCCGAGCCCCGGGATCTGGCTGAGGAGGGGGGCGCGTTCAGACCCTGTCATATGCGTCTTCATCGTTCGAATACCACCCTTCCGTCCACGATCGTGAAGTCGACCCGGATGTGCTGGAGTTCGACCGGCTCAACGGTAAGCGGGTTGCGGTCCAGCACCGTGAGATCGGCCAGGTACCCCTCCATTACACGCCCCTTCCGGTCTTCGTTTCCTTCGGCCCATGCGTTGTTCACGGTGTATGCCTGGAGCGCCGTGAGCGCATCGATCCGCTCTTCGGGGATCCACCCCCCTTCGGGCTCCCCCTCCGGGGTCTGTCGGGCCACGGCCGCATACATCCCCATGAGAGGGTTGGCCGTGTAGAAGGAGGCCTGCGTACCGGGCCAGTCGCTTCCGAAGGAGAGGCGGACTCCGGCGTCATGCAGGGTGCGGAAGGCGTAGGTCCAGCGGATCCGTTCCGCCCCGATCCGCTCTTCCATCCAGCGCATGTCGTCAATCGCGTGGAAGGGCTGGACCTCGGCGATCGCACCGATGCGAGCCATGCGCGCCGCCGTTTCGGGGCCCCGCAGGTGCTGAGCGTGGATCACCCGGAAGCGGCGGTCGTCCCGGGGGCCGTTCACCTCTTCCACCCGCTCGAAGAGGGCGAGCAGGGTGTCGATCGCGTGATCCCCGATCGCGTGCACCTGAGGCCAGTATCCCGCGCTGTCGGCGGCGAGGAGGAGTCGCTCCATGTTCCCGGGCGGATTCATCATGTCCCGCCAGAGGCCATATCCTCCGGTGTGATCGAAGGGTTCGTAGAACATCGCGGTCGACGCACCCATGATCCCGTCGACGAACCCCTTGAAACCTCCGAGCGTGATGAAGTCGTCGCCGAAGTTGCGGGGAAGGCCGAGAGCCGCCTGCGCCTCGAACCGGTCGAGTGTGGGGCGGGCGTACACCCGGACGGTGAGATCACCGGCTTCGTGAAGGGCCTGGAAAACGGGGAACATCTCCGGCCGCGTATTGTCGTGGATCGTCGTCACCCCGAACTGGGCCAGATCCGCGAGCGCGGCCCGGGCCTCCGCCAGGAGGAGCTCGTCCGATTTGGCCGGGATCGCCGCCTGAAAACGGGCGGCCGCAGGGGCCACCACCCGCCCCGTGGGCTCCCCTTCCTCGCACTCGACCCCGTCCCAGTTGCAGTCCGCGCCGAGCGCCTCGAGGGCGCCGGCGTTCACGAGATACGCCGAGCGATCCCACCGCCAGAGGAGAACCGGATGGTCGGGCGTGATCGCGTCGATCATTCCTCGGTGAGGCGAGAACGGCTCCGCCTCCGTGTCGGAGGTGCCACCCGCGCTCCCGACCGCCCAGGCCTCGTACGCGCCCCACTGCCCGCCGGTGATCCAGGATCCTGCGGGTATCCGGGCGGTGGCCTCCGAGACGCGCTGCACGAGTGCGGCCTCGTCGGCGACATCGAGGAGGTTTGCGCCGAGCAGGACCTGGCCCGCGGAGTTGAAGTGCGTGTGGTTGTCGATGAACCCCGGCGAGACGAAACGCCCGTCCAGTTCGATGACACGCGTGTGCGGCCCGCGATGCGGGGCCACTTCGGCCTCCGATCCCACCGCAAGAATCCGATTCCCCTGGATCGCGACGGCCTCGGCCGAGGGAGCCGCACCTTCTCCGGTCCAGATCTGACCTCCGGTGAGGATCACATCCGCATTCCCGGAAGGACCCTCGGAGCAGGCCGCAGGGGTCAGCGTCAGGAGAGCGACGAGGAGGCATCTCAGCGGAGAGTTGGTCATGATGCGCTGGGTCCGAGTATTACCGCATTCAGGAAGTGGCGCTGTGCGCCGCGGGCATGCTGGATCGATCTACTCCATTCCGACACCGGTGAGAACGCCTCGCACGAGATCCCGGTTGAGGCGGGCAATGTATTCCACACTGATCCCCTTCGGACATGCGACCTGGCATGCCCCGTGGTTCGTGCAGTTCCCGAAGCCCTCCTCATCGTGAAGAGCGACCATGTCCACCGCCCGCTGCAGCCGCTCGGGCTGACCCTGCGGGAGGTAGGAGAGGTGCGCGGCCTTCGCGGCGGTGAAGAGCATGGCAGAGGCGTTCGGACAGGCTGCGACGCAGGCTCCGCATCCGATACAGGCGGCCGCATCGAAGGCCCGATCCGCTTCGGGTTTCGGGATCAGAAGTGCATTGGCGTCAGGCGCACTCCCTGTCCGCACCGAGATGTATCCACCGGCCTCGATGATCCGGTCCAGGGAGCTCCGGTCCACCACGAGGTCCTTCATCACCGGGAAGGCGGCGGCGCGCCAGGGTTCGACCCAGAGTTCATCCCCGTCCGAAAAGGACCTCATGTGGAGCTGGCAGGCGGTGATCAGCCTGTCGGGTCCGTGGGGGATCCCGTTGACCATCATCCCGCACGAGCCACAGATCCCCTCCCGACAGTCGTGCTCGAAGGCGATGGGTTCTCCCCCGTTGACCGTGATGCGCTCATTCACGAGGTCGAGCATGTCCAGGAACGACATGTCCGGGGAAACGTCGACCACCTCATGCGTTTCGAAGCCGCCTCGGGTCGAGGGGCCGGCCTGTCTCCAGACATGCAGCTTCAGCTTCATCACTTGTAGCTCCTCTGCGAGAGCGAGATGTTCTCGAATTCGAGGGGTTCAACGTGTCTCACGGGCGTTTCCCCCACGCCCCTGAATTCCCAGACGGCTCCATGCGCGAAATTCTCGTCGTCGCGCTTCGCCTCCCCTTCCTCCGTGGTGTGTTCCTCGCGGTAGTGGGCACCGCACGACTCGTCCCGGGTCAGCGCGTCCCAGCACATGGTTTCCGCGAACTCGAGAAAATCGGCCACCCGCCCTGCCTTCTCGAGCGACTGGTTCAGGTCGGCCCCGCTCCCGGGCACCCGGACGTTGTTCCAGAACTCATCACGCAGCTCCGGGATCTTCCGGAGCGCTTCCTTCAGTCCCGCCTCGTTTCGCGCCATTCCGCAGTGGTTCCAGAGGAGTCGACCGAGTTCGATATGGAAGGAGTCCACGCTCCGACTCCCTCTCACTTCGAGAAGTCGCTTCTGGTACGCCTCGACGTGGCGGACCGTGTCGGTCGCGGCGGCTTCAGCGGCTGAAGACACGGCGCGAGGAGCGGAGGCGAGGTAGCTCCCGATCGTCTTCGGGATGATGAAGTAGCCATCCGCGAGCCCCTGCATGAGGGCGCTCGCCCCCAGACGGTTGGCACCGTGGTCCGAGAAGTTGACCTCCCCGATGGCGAAGAGCCCGGGAACGGTCGTCATGAGGTCATAGTCGACCCAGAGCCCCCCCATCGTGTAGTGGGGCGCGGGGTAGATTCGCATGGGCGTGGAATAGGGGTCCTCTCCCGTGATCTTCGCATACATCTGGAAGAGGTTCCCGTACCGCTCGGAGACTCCGTCCTTCCCGAGCCTCGCGATCGCATCGCGGAAGTCGAGGTATACCCCGTTGCGAAGCGGTCCGACTCCGTGCCCCAGGTCGACCATCTCCTTCGCGCGGCGGGATGCGATGTCGCGGGGCGAGAGGTTGCCGAAGGACGGATACAGGCGCTCCAGGTAGTAGTCCCGCTCCGAATCGGGAATCTGGGCTGGAGGGCGGTTGTCCCCGGCCAGCTTCGGAACCCAGATGCGTCCGTCATTCCTGAGCGATTCGCTCATCAGGGTGAGTTTGGACTGGTACTCGCCGCTCTGGGGGATGCATGTGGGGTGAATCTGCGTGAAGCAGGGGTTTGCGAAGCCGGCCCCGCGCCGATGGGCCCGCCAGGCCGCAGTGACATTGCATCCCTTGGCGTTCGTGGAAAGGAAGAAGGCATTCGAATACCCCCCCGTCCCGAGCACGACCGCATCGGCCATGTGCGACTCGATCTTCCCCGACACGAGATGCCGGGTCACGATCCCGCGCGCCCGGCCATCCACGATGATCACATCCAGCATTTCGTGGCGGTTGTACATCTTTACGGTGCCCGCAGCGATCTGGCGTTCCAGCGCCTGATAGCAGCCGAGGAGGAGCTGCTGCCCCGTCTGCCCCCGCGCGTAGAAGGTGCGGGAAACCTGGGCACCTCCGAAGGACCGGTTTGCGAGGAGCCCCCCGTACTCCCGGGCGAGCGGTACACCCTGCGCCACCGCCTGGTCGATGATGTTCACCGAAAGCTCGGCCAGTCGATAGACGTTGGCCTCCCGCGACCGGAAGTCTCCGCCCTTCACCGTGTCGTAGAACAGGCGATGGATCGAATCGCCGTCGCCCTGATAGTTCTTCGCGGCGTTGATCCCCCCCTGGGCGGCGATCGAATGCGCACGGCGGGGTGAGTCGTGGAAGGTGAAGCAGTGGACATCATATCCCAGCTCACCCATCGTGGCGGCGGCGGCACCTCCCGCGAGGCCCGTTCCTACCACGATTACCCGGTATTTCCGCTTGTTTGCGGGGTTCACCAGCTTCATCTCGAACTGGTGGTTCGTCCACTTTCTCTCGAGTTCCCCTGACGGGATCTTCGCGTCGAGCTCCATTCCCTTCACTCCTCCGGATCAGCGATCCGGGTCATCCTGTGCGGATGATCCCGGTCAGGGCAGGGTCAGAAAATTGGTGAGGACCGCGATCGGGACCACCGCGTATCCGATGAACAGTCCGATCGAGAGCGCCCCCGCCACCGGCCTCCGGACCCGCTCGATGCGAGGGTTCTCAATCCCGAGGGTGCCGATTACGCTCCAGAGTCCGTGGTACAGATGGAGACAGAGTGCACCCACCGCGACAAGGTAGAAACCTGCCACGAGGGGCGACTGGAAGCCGATGACCAGATTCCGGTATACCGCCCCGTACTCGAACTCGGGGTGCGCCTGCCCCGTCGTCATGTGGAGCAGGTGGAAGACGATGAAGGCCAGGATGATCACCCCTCCCCAGCGCATCGTGCGGGATGCGTAGGAGAAGACGAGTGAGTCGTTCTTTCGATACGCCACCGGCCGCGCGCGCCGGCTCTGCCGCCAGAGCTGGAAGGCCGCCACAATGTGAACGCCGACGGCCAGCAGGAGACCGATCCGCGCAATCCAGAGAAGTCCGTAGTGCGGGAGGAAGGGATATCCAAAGTTTCGCAGAGCCTCGCCGTAGAGATCGAGCGCGTGGGGGGAAACCCCGTCCCAGGGTCGTCCCTGGAAAGCCTTCAGATTTCCCAGCATGTGCCCCACCGTGAAGCCGAAGAGGAGGAGCCCCGAAAGCCCCATCACCACCTTCTTTCCCACGGATGTTCCGTAGAGGGATATTCCCCTGTTCATGCAGCCACTCCTTGGCGAACCCCCGAAAGAGATCCGCCGCGCCCCCCCGGTCGGGGAGCGCGGCGGGGGAACTCAGTCCAGCAGCGCGATCGTTTCCCGGACCGCCGTGGCGCTCTTCCGGAGCTCGGAGCGTTCCGAGTCGGTAAGCTCGACCTCCAGGATCTGCTTCAGGCCACCCGCTCCCAGCTTGCAGGGGACTCCGAGGAAGATCCCCTCTTCGCCGTACTCGCCCTCGAGGTAGGCCGCACAGGGAAGGATCCGTCGTTTGTCCTTCGCGATGGCCTCCGCCATCTGGACTGCGGCCGAGGACGGCGCGTAGTAGGCGCTTCCGGTCTTCAGGTAGCCGACGATCTCGGCGCCGCCGCTCCGGGTCCGCTCGATCAGGGCGTCGATCCGGTCCTGAGCCAGAAGCTGCGTGAGGGGAATCCCGCTCACGGTGGTGTAGCTCACGAGCGGCACCATCGTGTCACCATGGCCGCCGAGCACGAGCGCCTGGATATCCTCGACCGAGCAGTCCAGCTCCCGCGCGATGAACGAGCGGTAGCGGGCGGTATCGAGGACCCCTGCCATCCCGATGACCCGCTCCTTCGGGAAGCCGGAAGCCTTCATTGCCACCCAGCTCATGACGTCGAGCGGGTTCGAGACCATGATGATGATCGAGTCGGGGGCCACCCGGGCGATCTCCTTCGCGACCGACGAGACGATGCCCGCGTTCGTCTTGAGGAGGTCGTCGCGGCTCATTCCGGGCTTGCGGGCGATCCCCGCCGTCACGATGAAGAGCTCGGATCCGGCTGCGGCATCGTAGCTCGTCGATCCATGAACCAGGGTGTCGAATCCCTCGACCGGCGCGCTTTCCCACTGGTCGAGCGCCTTTCCCTGGGGGATTCCGTCGGCCACATCGATCATGACGACCTCGCGGGCCAGCTCCAGTTCGGCCAGACGCTGGGCAGCGGTGGCACCGACATTCCCGGCACCCACCACGGTGATCTTCTGCATTCTGATTCCTCTGAGCGGTTCGGTTTCAAGGATGAACGAAGCCCCGACTGCGCCGCCTGAGGAAGGGGTCCGGAGCCATGGGAAGCTACGCCGCGGGAGTGGGGAAGTCAACCGCGGAAAGTGAGGATTGGAGCGGGTTTTCGAGGGGTCCTGCGGGGGCTACCCGCCGGTCTGGGACAACGCCACCAGCCCGCCCGATCCCTGATCGGAGCCCGCTTCGAGCCAGTGGCGCTCGGGCTTCACCCGGAGCGTCTCCTCGATGAGGGGCCAGATGGGTTCACCCCTTCGGAGCGGGTCTCGCAGGTTGGTCTGGAGATCTCCGAAGAGGCAGGGGCGGAGCTGTCCATCGGCGGTAAGACGCATGCGGTTGCAGCGTTCGCAGAAGTTGTGGCTCATCGGGGTGATGACCCCGACGCTCCCCGGGGCTCCCGGAAACCGGAAGTACGTGGCCGGTCCGTTTCCGGTGGGACCTTCGACGGGCTCCAGTTCCCCGATCGAGCGGATGCGGCGGAGCGCTTCCCGGCACGAAAGATAGCCTTCGACCGAGAGATCCAGGTTCGAGCCGGTGGGCATGATCTCGATGAACCGGACGTGCCAGGGGCGGTCGAGGGTGAGGCGCGCGAAGGCCTCGATCTCGTCGTCATTCTGCCCGCGCATGAGCACCACGTTCACCTTGATCGGAGCGAACCCCACCCTCTCCGCGGCCTCGAATCCGGCCATCACCCGGGAAAGCACATTCTTCCGTCGTGCGATCCGGTCGGCGCGTTCGGGCTGGAGCGAGTCGAGCGAGATGTTGACCCGGTCCACCCCCGCCTCGGCGAGCGCGTCCGCCTGCTCTTCCAGGAGGACGGCATTGGTCGAAATCGAGAGGTCTTCGATTCCGGGCACCCGCTTTATCCGCGCGGCAAGGTCGGGAAGATCCCGCCGGACCAGAGGCTCGCCCCCGGTGAGACGGACCCGGTTCAGTCCGCGGGGAGCCATCTCCCGCACGATCGCTTCGATCTCCTCGTAGGTGAGCAGGTCGTTCCGGGGGACCCAGGGCAGCCCCTCCATGGGCATGCAGTAGACGCATCGGAGGTTGCATTTGTCGGTCACGGAGATCCGGAGGTACTCGATGCGCCTTCCGAATCCGTCGATCATGCCGTCGGGCGTCGTCGGGCCAGTCGTCGTCATGGCCCCTCCACCGGCGTCCCCGCCACCCATGCACGGGAGCCGTCCACGTAGCCCTCGCGCTTCCAGATGGGAAGGCGTCGCTTGATCTCCTCGATCATGTAGCGCGAGGCCTCGTAGGATTCGGCGCGGTGCGGGCTGGAAACGGCGATGGCCACGCTCACCTCCCCGATCGCGAGTGACCCGATACGGTGCTCCACAGCCACTCGATCGGTGCCGAGGCGAACCGCCGTCTCTTCGGCAAGCTCGCGCAGGACGGGCTCCGCCATCTCCACGTACGCCTCGTACTCCAGGGAATCGACGGCTCGGGCATCGGCGTGATCGCGCACGACTCCGAGGAAGAGGAGCACGGCCCCGTCCGATGCGGCACCCACCCGGCTCAGGACGGCCTGGGGGTCGATCGGGGAGGATGTGATGCGCGAATGGATCATCGAAGCCATCCCTTCCGTCGCCTGATCCACCGGCGTCCACTCATCCACCCGCCACCGGCGGAAGAAATGCCACCTCGTCCCCCGGTTTCACCGTGGAGCCGGGGCGGACGACCTCGCGGTTCACGGCAACGGCGGGATCCCGAGGGAGGCGGTCGAAGGGCTCACCCCGGGCCCTCAGCGCTCCCACGAACTGCTCGAGGGAGAGGGGGGCCGCGAGCGGGATGTCGATCTCCCCGAGACCGAGGAGGTCGCGATAGCGCGCGAAGAAGAGAGTGCGGACGGAATCCATGCCCGGACGGTAGAGGAAGGCCCCCCGGGGCGTCAATGCCCAGAGGGCTCCGGCGCCCCGGGCCCGCCCCCTCGCGGACGAGGCCCAGCTTCGGTGCGGGGGCCGCCGGACTCGAGTCGTCGGATCCTCTGGGCGAACTGGTCCCTCATATGATGCAGCCGGAGAAGCTGCCCCGGCGTGAGAATGGTGAGAAGGCGCTCTTCCTCCTCTCCCTGGAGCGCGACCTCTCGCACCCGGAGGGATCGGAGTGAAGCCAGGATGGCGCGCGCCTCTTCATCGGATCCCTCGGCATTCAGATGCCTGCGCATCCGCGCCTGGGTGCGCAGCCTCTCCTGGAGAAGGGGGGCGCGCCGGCTGCGGAACTCCTCGAGGGCCGTCCGCATGGCTTCCCGGCTGGAAGCGTCGAGTCCGAGCGCTTCCGCGATCCGCGACTCGAACTCCCGCATGACACGCTCTTCCATCTGCTCGCGCGTCATCTCCCTGCGTTCGGGTCCCTGGCGCTGTCGGGCCTCAAGGTCGCCTGGGATGGAAGGCATGGCCACCAGAAGGCCCAGCAGGAGCGCCCCCATGAATCGGTTCATCAGTTCGACTCCTCGAGCAGGTCCCAGAGGATATCATCGGAAAGGCCGCCGAGCTGCGGTGCGCCGGCTACCATCCACTCTTCATCGCCCCAGGTGGAGTTCGGCGCGTCGAGCGCCCCTTCCCATCCGGTAGCGCTCCCGCTGCCGCTGTTCCAGAACGCCCCGATTCCGAGGGAAAGGATGAGAGCCGCGGCGGCGGGCAGGGCCCAGGCGAGTCCCCTGCGCCCGGCAGGGCTCAGGGTCCTGTGCCCCGGGTTCGTGGCGCGAGCGAC